>NZ_CP107551.1:3928027-4230183 GCF_025837095.1 Rhodococcus sp. Z13 | reverse complement strand
CCACCGGGTCTTCAGCAGCGCGTTCGCGCGTTCGGCCGGAGCACGCATCGCAGACAGCAGCGTGTTGCGGCAACGAGTGCCGATATCGAGATCACGGCCTTTCGTCGGGACGTGGACGCCGATCCCGGCACCGGTGTACCCCTTGTCGGCGAGGGTGGGCATCCCGCCGGCGGCAGCGTGGTAGAGGGCGCCGAGGATCCCGCCCCGACGAGCAGCGGTGAGGTCGTGCACCGAACCGGGGGCAACCTCGGACACCCAGATCGGGTAGCCGGTCGGATCGGTCAGGACCTGGACGTTGCCGCCGTGGCGGCGATGTTTACCCGAGTACCACACGTCGTGCCCGGACTCGGAACGCTCCCGGCAGCGAGTCGAGGCGATGAGGGTGCCGTCGAGACAGACATGCTCCCAGCCGGACTCGATCCCACGTTCGAGCACGTCGTGCAGGTCCGGGGCGTGCGCAGCGATCACGTCGATACCTTCGTGGAGATACCGGTAGGCGGTGGCCTGCGAGATGCGGGCATCGCGCGCCAGGGTGGCGACGTCGGTGCCGTCGCGGAACCACCGCAGCACCATCAGAGCCTGGACGTAGACGGTCGCGGCCCGCTGCCACGGCCGGCGATCGGTCCTGCGGCGGTGGGCAGCGAGGATACGGGCGACGAAGGTCAGGGTGTGCTCGGGCACGTCGAGCGTGGCACGATAGGTAATCACGTGGGGTCCTGCTCCGGGTTGCTTCTTGCTCGAAACAATCCCTACCAGGCAGGACCCCACGTCCTCTTTTCACGCCACACCGTTCGGATGTCTTTGCTGTCGTCGGTGACTCTCTGGTGAGAAAACCTCAGTTATTCGGGGTGTTAATATGTCCTCTGGAAAGTTTATTTCTGGGGACTTCGTATACGTAACCCCCCTCAAGGCGGACTCTGACCTGTCGAGGAATCAGGCATCCCCTGGTGATATCGTTTTCACACAACGTGGTACTTTGGGGCAAGTCGCTTTGGTTCCGGAAGTTCCTTTTGATCGCTATGTTGTTTCGCAGAGTCAAATGCGGCTGACGGTTAATCCGGAATTTGCTGACACGGAGTTTGTCTACTATGCCTGCAAGTCGCCAGAATTCCTTAAGCAGGTTAATGATAATGCAATTTCCACAGGGGTGCCGCACATCAATCTAGGGATTCTGGGAAGGTTGCGTATCCCACTGCCTCCGGTTTCTCAGCAGCGGGCAGTAGCTCAAGTTCTCGGCGCACTCGATGACAAGATTGCTGTGAACCGGAAACTCTCCAGGAAGGTGGACGAGCTTTCTTTTTCTTGCTACCTCGCCATGGTCGAGGATGCGATGTCGATACCTCTTTCCTCTGCAGCTCAGTTCGTGAATGGGAAGCCCTTCACCAAGGGCGCTAGTGGGACTGGTAGGGTGGTGATTCGAATTGCTGAGTTGAACTCAGGGATCGGCCCATCAACTGTGCGTAGTGATATCGAAGTCGACGATCGGTATATCGCGCAACCCGGGGACATACTCTTCGCGTGGTCTGGTTCGTTGACCTTGCATCGTTGGTTCCGGGGTGAAGCGATCGTGAATCAGCATATTTTCAAGGTGATTCCGCATCAGGAATACCCTGCATGGCTCGTGTATCAGATGATCGCCCACAAAATGCCGTACTTCAAGGACATTGCGGCAGACAAGGCAACAACGATGGGGCATATTCAACGGAAGCATCTTGACGAACCTGTTCCTGTCCCCTCGCCAGAGAAGATCCAGGAGCACGACGAACTCATGACGGCACTCTGGGGGCGAGCGCTCCTTGCGGAGCAGGAGTCCGAGAAACTTGAGGCTCTTCGGGACGCACTCCTTCCCCACCTGATGTCGGGTGAACTGCGTGTGCGAGACGCAGAGGGACTTGTGTCCGAGTCGGTTTGACGTAAGTCGCTTCGAACTTCGAGGAGTATGGAAGTTGACCGGCGCTGATCCAGGCGATTCGGTCGGCCGTACCAGCGACGGCGAACCGAAGTTGACGCTGGCGATCGTCGAGGACCTGAAGAGCAAGGGCTACACCCAGTCCGACATCGCCCGGATGTACGGAGTGACACGACAGTACGTGTCGTGGATCAAACACACGTACGGTGGTCATCTCACACCGAGGGAACGCATCATGCGGGAGTTCCCTTGGAAGGTTCCGACGGCGATGACTCAGCAGTCTCCGTATCGGCGGCTTCGTGAGCACGGTGAGTATGTAGTGACGGGCGGAAAGGGGATGGATCGGGTCAAGCTCACTCGGCTTCGCGGTTTCTACGCGAAGTTGAGAGACCACGTCCTGGAGTTCGATCCGTTCATCCCGCCACAGCCCGGAGTAGCCAATCGAGGTGGGTTCGCTTACCGTCCGCGCCTCGACTCGGACGGTGACCTCCTCATTCGGGTGAACGAACACACGAATCTGACGGAACGGGGACGTGAGATCTGGCGTTTTCCCGACGTAGAGCCGTAACAGCTGCTACGCAGCGCCTCGATCCCACGTTGAGAACCGTTGGGGGTGTGCGCCGACCCGGTCACGGCGTGCGCACTCAACGTATAGAGACGAAACCTGGTTTCGGGTCGGAGGAGAAGAATGAAGAACGTCGCGCCCTACTTGCGGGTCGTGGCGGGGATGTTCGCCGCCATCTCGTTGTGGCTGGCGGTGGTGGAGACGATCAACGGGAAATTCGGGAACGCCGCTTTCCAGTTGGTGTTCGCGCTGATTCTCGGCTACCTCTCGATCGGCAAACCCCTCCGCGACCGCCGCCACCGCATCCGGGCTGAACGTGCAGCGATCGCGGCCCGGGCCGAGGCGGGGCATCGCGCTTTTCTCGCCGGTGACCTGAACGCAGCGATGACCCCACCACCCGAGCCTGCGCCGGCACCCACGGTGCGGCGCGGGGTGGTGATCGCCGCAGCAATTGCAGCGGTACTCGTGATCGTCGGAATCGTGGGCGACATCGCCGACGGACTCGACTCACCGTCCGACGACAACGCCACCACCACATCACAGACCACGATCTACGCGGAAGCTCCGCCGTCGCAATCGACGTGGCCGGCGACCTCGCCTGCCACCACCGCACGCACCACCGCGCCGGTGAGTGTGGCGCCCGCGACGACCACTCCGGCGAATGCCGCGACCACGTCGGCTGCTCCGCGGCTCGCGGTGATGCCGGACGTGGTGTGCATGGATCTGCAGGAAGCGCAGGACGCCATCCAGGCGGCGGGCGTCTTCTACTCGCGCAGCGTCGATGCGACCGGTCGCGGTCGCGCGCAGGTCTGGGACCGCAACTGGATCGTCGTCGACCAGTCGCCCCCACCCGGCACTGTGATCGGCGAGGGCGACGCGGTGCTGTCGGTGGTCAAGGACGACGAGTTCAGCGGCTGCTGATCATCGGACGTTCTCCTCTGCTGGGACTGTCGCGTCCACCGGGTGCCGTCCACCGCGGAAGAAGCGGACGGTCCCAGGCCATAGTGCTTCGGTCCGCAGGCCCGCCATGGCGGACTTCAGGCCGAGGTCCTTGAGGAACGCGGCGGTCCGACCGGTGAACGTCCGATCCGTGGGGGTGTCGTCCCGCCGGTGCAGCTGGACGACCCCGGAGCGGCGGCCCAGGCTCACACCGACCCCGTTGAACCCGACGTCCAGCTTCGCGGGTTCCTCACCGGCGATGCGGCTGAGGATCGTGTCGGCCGCAACGACGCCCAGTGGGAGCGCGGACTGACACGCCATCCGCAGCGGGTCCCCGGACGGGGACGCGCAATCGCCGGCGGCGACCACACGCTCGTCGTCGATGCTGGTGAGCGTCTCGTCGGTGAGCATCCGGCCAACGGAGTCCGTGCTGAACCCGCTCGACCGGGCCAGCTCGGGAACACCGAAGCCGCCGGTCCACACGGTGACCGCACTCGGCAGGACAGTGCCGTCCTCGAGTGCAAGGCCGTCCGGTCCGACGCGGGTGACGCGGGCCCTCTCCACCACCTCGACCCGAAGAGCCGACAGCCGCTCCCGTACCGCACGGCGGGTGTTCTCGGTGAGCGTCGGGCCGACGACCCGGCAGACCAGGCGGACCCGGCGCCCCTGCTCGGCCAGTTCGGATGCGGTTTCGAGTCCGGTCAGGCCGCCACCGACCACCGTGACCACGGCGTCACGGTCGGTGTTCGCCAAGGTGTTCCGAAGGTGCCGGGCGTGTTCGTATTCCGCTATCGGATAGGCGAATTCCTCCACCCCGGGCACCGTGGACCGTCGGGTGGCGGTGCTGCCGACGGCGTAGAGCAGGTAGTCGTACTGGATCGCCCTGCCGGATCCGAGGCGGACGGTGCGCGTATCGGACTCGATCCGCGTGGCGGTGTCGACGAGCAGCTCGACCCCCTTTCCCAGCAGCTTTCGGTAGTTCTCGGTGGCCTCGTGGTTCCCGGCGGCGAGCTGGTGCAGCCGAGTGCGCTGGACGAAGTGCGGTCGAGGATTGACCAGGGTGATGGCGGCGCGTCTGCTCAGGCGGCCGGCCGCGAGCGTTCCGGCAAAGCCACCACCGAGGACGACGAGGCGGGGACGTGGGTTCGACATGATTCCTCCGATTCGTTCGTGGCTCCCTGGGGGAGCCCTCGTATCGGAGACAGGACAGCCACGCCGTGTGTGACATGCGGGCGGATCACGACCGTCGCAGTTCGCGAACCCGCTGTTCGAGGGCGTGCACGTCCGCGACCGGACCCAGATGGGTGAGCTTGTCCGGATTGATCGTCACCCGGATCGCGGCGATCTTCCCGTCGGCCACGTCGAAGGTCATGACCTGCACGAGTGCACCGTCGGCATCCCGCACGACCACGCCCGGATAACCGTTGATCTCCTGCGCTTCGAGGACCGCGCCCAGCCGGGCCAGCGGGTCGGCGTAGATGCCGAGCAGTCGCACCGCCTTCTCATCACCGACCACGACGTTCCGGATGGCAGGGGCCTTTCCGCCGCTGTCGGCGACGAGCCGCACGTCGGCGGTCAGCAGGTCGCGGAGGCTCTCGACGTCGCCTTTGCGGAAAGCGGTGAGAAAGCCGGCGGTGAGACGTTCGTGCGCGTGCGGATCGGTGTCGAACCGGGCCGTGCCCTGATCGACGTGACGACGAGCCCGCACCGCCAACTGTCGGCACGCCGACTCGGACCGCTCGACGACGCGGGCGATGTCGGCGAAGCCGAATCCGAACGCCTCGCGCAGCACGAACACCGCGCGTTCGAGGGGGCTGAGCCGCTCGAGCAGGACGAGCACCGCCATCGAGACCGACTCGGTCAGCTCCGCGGATCGTGCGGGGTCGTCGTACGGTTCGTCGAGGATCGGTTCGGGCAGCCATTCGCCGACGTATCGTTCGCGCCGGGCCCGGGCCGATTCGAGCATGTTGATCGACACGCGGGTGACGACGGTGGACAGGAACGCCCGGGGCGAATCCGCTCGGGTTCCGGATGTTTCGTACCGCACCCAGGTCTCCTGGACCGCATCCTCGGCCTCGCTCACGCTCCCGAGGATGCGGTAGGCGATGGCGAACAGCAGCGGGCGTAGGTTCTCGAACTCGTCGACGGTGGTCACGTCGGTCCTCTCGTAGACCCTGCTTCGATGACAACACCGTGCCTTGGTCGTACGCAACGGGTGGATGTGAAAAGGGCGCCCTGCGGGCGGCTGCATTTGACCGAGCGGAGACCCTTCGGGTCCCTGTGTTCGTCGGCCCCTTCCCCATCGCTGCCCGGTCGCCATGCCCCGATAGACCGTCTCGGCCAGCACTGATGGCCCCACGTCATCGAGGACGTGCGGCTCGTGCCGGACCCGGTCGTTCGTGTCGACCCGCGCGATCGGGTGCTCCACCACCAGCTGTGGAGACGAGGGATACTGGTGCCCAGTCGGTTTCGAGCAGGGAACGGCCCTGGCTCGCAGCGTCGTGCGCTGACGTCGGACTGTGGGAGACGAGCGACGAACTGTGTCGGCGCACCTCGGTTACCGGAACGGCCCTCGTGTGCGGCGGCGCAGGTGAAACGCGTCGAGCCCTCCGATCACCGTGGATCGAAGGGCTGGAAAAGTCAGGACGTCAGACGGTGGCGCGGGGGAGGGGCGGAGCGTGGATGCACGCCTGCGACGGGCGTGTGGATAGACTTCACCCTACGGTGCATGACAGGCCTTTTCTGTCGTGTGCCCAGACCCCGGTTCGGTGTTGGCGCACCTGCCGGGGTCGACCTGTTTTCAGGTCGGTGCAGGGATGGTCGCACGTGTGTGCGAGCCCGTCAACTCGAACATCTGTTCCCATGTTTCGCTGACCGGAACGTGAGAACGCGCACTTTGTGCGGAATCCCTAACGCGGTTTGCAACGCTCGAGAATTTTCCCCGGACTCCCGGTGAGCGGTTATGGCGAGATGTGTCGCCTGGCACACTGCTCGCGCAGCCGATATTCGGTGGAAGATCGGACAAGGGGGCCCGATGGGTGTTGTGCGACGGAGATTGGTGGCGGCAACAGTGGCGGCGACGGCCGTGTTAGGGGTGTCCACAGCTCAGGCATCGGCGAATCCGGTGGTCGACACGCTGGTGAACGGCATACTCTCCGTCACTCCACTGTGCCAGGGGACCGATGACGAGCTGATCATCGCGTGCAGCGAACTCGAGAAGCTCACCCCGTACGTCCCTCTCATGCTGAACCTGAATCCCAAGGGGACCTATCTGGTCGTGCTGGGGGCCGGTCTCACCGAAGACGGCAAGATCCGTCCGGTGCTCGAGGAGCGGCTCGAAGCGGCGCTCCGTACGGCGCAACGCTTTCCCGAATCCCCGATCGTCGTGACCGGCGGCGTCCCGCGCAACGGCATCACCGAGGCGCAGGCGATGAAGGAATGGCTGGTGGCACGCGGAATCCCGGCCGACCGCATCATCGAGGAGCCGCGGTCGACGTCCACTGTGGAGAACGCGCGCTTCACGAACCAGGTCCTGCTCGAACGTGGCGCGGCGGGCGCCGTGCTGGTGACCAATCGCGATCACCTGCGACGCGCGATGATCAACTTCCGGCAGGCGGTCGACGCGCGCATCCCCATCGCCGGCATCGTCGCGGAGTGAGGTCTCAGTTCCGGATGTTCGCCCGGCGCGTGAGCAGCTGACCGATCTCCGAGATGTTCTTGGTCAGCTCGAAGTTGACCCAGCCGGCGACTTCCCACAGTGGCGTGTCGTGGGGCATCAGTCCGGAGATCGTCGTCTCGACGTCGGTCGAAGAGAGGAGCGCCGACCACTCCGTCCGGAGCTCGCCGATGTGCTTCGTCGAGCCCGACCACTCGTAGGCGTCGGGACCGGTGGGTGCCCCTCCCCGGCATACCGCGATCGTGTTCGACCACCACCACTCGATGTGCCAGAGCAGCCACGCGATGGTCGTCTCCGGGAGTGGGGCGGTGTCTTCGTCGGGTAGGTCGGCGACGAGACGGCCCTCGACGCTCCGCACGTCCACGCAATTCGACGACGGTGCCCAGTGCAGGGCATCGTCGTCGATGCGTGGCAGGACGTGCTGGTCGGCGAAGAGCCAGACGAGATCGAGTTGCGTCAGCAGTACGCGCGTTGCCGGGGTCGGGACGGTCGACGTCATAGGTCAATGATTCACGGTGCGCCGAAGCCGTAGGTGAATTCGCCGCTCGTCCAGTTCATCGTGGCGTGGTATTTGTATCCGCGCATCCGCCCGCCGCCGACGTCTTCGGTGCCGACGAAGCATTCGAACACCGTGGTCGTTTCGGTGAGATCGTCGGTGGATCCACCATTGACCGGCGAGCAGGTCACCGACAGGATCGGGCCGTCGAACATGCCCTTGTTCACGTGTTCGTTGGCCATTTCTTCGATGCTGGTCTCGATGTTGGTCACGGTGGCGGCTCGGGCACGGCGTTCGGTCTCGTCCTCCAACTCTTGGGCCTTGCGTTCCGCTTCGAGTCGCTCGGCCTCACGCTGGGCTGCTTCCTCCGCGGCGGCCACCTGAGCGGCAATCTCGGCGTCGTGATCGATCTTCCAACCCACCGCTCCGCAGATGGCGGCCACCAGTAGGACCAGAACGATCACCAGGATCTGCTTCTTGGGGAATCTACGCTCCGGCTCGCCGGACGAATCCGGGTCGGGGAGATCCAACCAGGACGACCCGTCCCAGAATCGCTGCCCGCCATTCGGATCCGGGTACCAGCCGGCGGAAGCCGGCAACTTGTCATGGGACATCGAAAAGTCCTCTCTCGAACGGGACGGTGAATGGGGCCGGTGCGCCCGCCCCCTCCACGAGCGCACCGGCCGGCAGGATGGACTACCGCAACGAGACGGTTACTCCACCCGAGAACATGGAGTCGTGCAGTTCGATTTCGGCGGGAATCGCATCCGTGGGCATGTCGAACACGACAGGCATGGTGACGGTGTTACCGGGGTTGATCTTGTCCCAGAACGCCACGTCCGTTTCGAGATTGAGCGCGGCGCTCGTGTCGGGGCTGAACGTACGGCCCTCGGTGTCGACCAGCTTCTGATCACTCGGGCTCAGGCCCTTGGGCTCGTCGGAGATGTTCGTGACGGTCATCGTCACGATCACGAACTGTCCCTGGGCTTCCTCCGCCAGGAACGGGTTGTCTCCGAGTGACGACAGTCCGGTCTCGACACCCTTCACGACGAACTCGAACTTGCCGTCACGGACCGGTGTGCCGATCGCCGCGGTGGTCTCTTCGACCGCCGGAGCGTCGGCCTGTGCTGCAGAGTTCGCGGAGGTCGAGGAGCCCGCGGAGCGGGAGGGCTTGTCGTCGTCACCACCACCCGAGACGGACGCGATGACGAAGATCGCCGCGATCGCTCCGACGACCCACGGCCACTTCTTCCGCTTCTTGGGCTGCTGGGCCGGCGGGACACCGCCGGACTGCTGCCACCCGGTCGGCTGAGACGCATACTGTCCACTCGGCGGCTGGATGCGGGGATCGGGCTGCTGCGGCTGGTTCGGCATGGTCATGACAACCTCGTTTCGACGTGAGAGGTGAAGCGGTTGACTACCGGGAAGCGAAGTGTGCTCCCACCGGAATCGGGACGACCTGATCGTGCGACCCGCCGCAGGTAATCAGCCATTTTTCGATTGATAATCCCCCTTATCGAAGGCGCTTCTCGCACCATCGCGTATCGCCTTCTAAGTTGAGGGGCATGGCAGACGTTCTGGACTTTCCCGGCCACCTCACCGAGTCGGTGTGGGAGCAGATGGCGCTCGAAACACTCGGCGAGATCGGGTGGCGGCACATCCATGGCAGCGCGATCGCTCCGGGATCGGGTGAGCGCACCAGCTGGGACGAACTTCTCGTGCCGGGACGCCTCCGTTCGGCCATTGCCAAGCTCAATCCGAAACTGCCGCAGAGTGCAGTGGATGACGCGCTCGCTGTCGTCTCGACCGCCGGCTCGACGGATGCGATCTCCGAGAACCGAGCGGTCCACGAGTACCTCACCGAGGGGCTGCGGAAGGTCTCCTATGTCGACGACATGGGCGCGGAGGTCACTCCCACCATCCGTCTGGTCTCGACGGACCCCGACGAGAACGACTGGTTCGTCTCCAGCCAGGTCACGGTCATCCGTGGGGATTACGAACGTCGCTTCGATCTCGTCCTGTACCTCAACGGCATGCCGGTGGCCATCGTCGAACTGAAGAACGCCGGAAACGAGTATGCCGGCCTCACCGACGCCCACGCCCAGCTGCAGACCTACATCCGCGAGTTCCCGCTGGCCTTCCGCTTCGCGGTGCTCAGTCTCGTATCCGACGGGATCAGCGCCGAATACGGCACGCCGTTCACTCCTTTCGAGCACTTCTCACCGTGGAACGTCGACGACGACGGCAAGCCCGTCGCCCCCACCGGCGACGAGACCGTACTCGACATCGCTCTGCACGGCCTGTTCAACCAGGAGCGTTTTCTGCAACTGCTCCGTCACTACACCGCCTTCGACGAGAGTGAGAACGGGCTGGTCAAGCGGATCGCCAAGCCGCATCAGTATTTCGCGGTCTCGAAGGCCGTCGGCTCGACCGTGCTGGCTGTCGAATCCGGAGGGAAGGCCGGCGTCGTCTGGCACACGCAGGGTTCCGGCAAGTCCATGGAGATGGAGCTCTACGCGAACCAGGTCATCCGGCATCCGCAGCTCGCCAATCCGACGATCGTGGTCATCACCGACCGCAACGAACTCGACGGTCAGCTCTACGAGACGTTCGCGCGCTCGCAGCTGCTGCCGGAGCAACCCCGGCAGATCCGTCGGCGTGAAGAGCTGCGGCAGGAACTGTCCGGCCGCACGACGGGTGGCATCTACTTCACGACCCTGCAGAAGTTCGGGAAGAGTCGCGAAGAACGCGAAGCCGGTCTCAGCCACCCACAGCTGTCGGCGCGGCGCAACATCATCGTCATCGTCGACGAGGCACACCGCAGCCACTACGACAACCTCGACGGCTATGCCCGGCACCTACGCGACGCGCTTCCGCACGCGACGCTCATCGCCTTCACCGGCACCCCGATCTCCTTCGAGGATCGCAATACTCGTGCCGTCTTCGGTGAGTACATCGACATCTACGACCTCACCCGTGCAGTCGAGGACCGCGCCACCGTGCCGGTCCATTTCGAGAGCCGTCTGGTGAAGGTGTCGTTCTCCGACGAGGTGAGCGAAGAAGAGATCGATGCATCCGCCGATGAACTCACCGCCGGACTGGACGACACCGAGCGTGCCCGTATCGAGAAGTCGGTCGCCGTCGTCAACGCCGTCTACGGTGCCCCGGCGCGATTGAAGATGCTCGCGGAGGATCTCGTCGCGCACTGGGAGATTCGGCGAACGGAAATGGCCAAGTTCGTCGGCTCAGACGAGAATCCGACGGCGCCGGGTAAAGCGCTCATCGTGTGCGCGACGCGCGAGATCTGTGCCAATCTCTACAGTGAGATCGTGCGACTGCGTCCCGACTGGCACTCCGACGACCTGTCGGCCGGACGCATCAAGGTGGTGTACTCCGGCGATGCCACCGATCAGCCGCCCATCAGCGACCACGTGCGACGCGACTCCGAGAATGCCGCGATCAAGAAGCGCCTCAAGGACATCGACGACGAACTCGAACTCGTGATCGTCAAGGACATGATGCTCACCGGGTTCGATGCTCCGCCGTTGCACACTCTCTACCTCGACCGGCCCCTCAAGGGTGCGCTCCTGATGCAGACGCTCGCCCGCGTCAACCGGACGTTCCGCGGCAAGCAGGACGGCCTGCTCGTCGCATACGCACCGGTTGCCGACAATCTGGCCGAAGCGCTCGCCGAGTACACCGCGTCGGACCGCAACACCAAACCTCTCGGTCGCCCCGTCGGCGAAGCGGTCGACGCGGTGAAGAACTGTATGACGATCCTCGACAACATGCTTCACGGCTTCGACTGGCGAGCCCATCGCAGCGCCGCCGGGCCGCGGGCATGGCTGGACGCGGTCCTTGCCACCGTTGCGTTTCTCCGGGATCCGAAGAGTCCCGAGAACAATGTCGGAGAGGGTGAGAAGACGCTGGCGACGCGGTACCGGGAGTACTCGTCGCAGCTGTCGCGTGTCTGGGCCATCTGCAGTACCCATCCGGACGTCCAACCGCTGGCCAAGGATGCACGGTTCTTCGAGGAAGTCCGGGTGTACATGGCCAAGTTCGACGCTGCGGATCGGCAGGCGCGAGGTGTGGCCGTGCCGGAGGATGTCAAGCGTGCTCTCCGGGCGTTGATGGCCGCCTCGGTGGAGTCGCAGGAAGTGCTCGACATCTACGACGCGGCGGGCATGCCCAAGCCGTCGCTGTCGGATCTCAACGAGGACTTCCTCGAGCGCACGGTCCGGTCGAAGAATCCCACGCTCGCCATCGAGGCGTTGCGCAAGCTGATCGCTGAGGAATCGCGCAAGGTGGCCCGCCACAACCTGGTGCGCCAGCGTGCCTTCTCGCAGAAGCTGCAGGAGTTGATGAACAAGTACACCAACAGTCAACTCACCTCGGCCGAGGTCATCGCGGCGCTCGTCGAGGTGGCGAACGAGGTCCGCGCCGAGGCTCAGCGTGGCGAGAAGTTCGACCCGCCGCTCGGTGAGCACGAACTGTCGTTCTACGACGCGGTCAGCCAGAACGAGTCCGCCCTGCACGAGATGGGGGAGGACGTCCTCGCGCAGATCGCCCGTGAACTCGTCTCGGTGATGCGGCGGGACGTGAAGACGGACTGGCGTGTCCGTGAGGATGTGAAGGCCAAGCTCCGCTCGCAGGTCAAGAGGCTGCTCGCGCGATACAAGTATCCACCGGACCGTCGGGACGGTGCGATCAAGCTGGTGCTCGAGCAGATGGAGGCGATCGCTCCGACCATGGCTGCGTGACCGGCTGAACTCGGGGGCCGGTCGTCCGAAAGAAAATTCTCGAAGGAAGGGAACAAACCGGTCTCCCGGTGCATCCAACTCGATGACGGGGGTCGAGACGACCCCCGGAGATACGGATACACAACGCTTACGGAGGCACGATGACCCAGCAGTACCAGCCGGCAGGACACTCCTACGGAGATGTCGTCATGCCGCAGCGCCCGACCATGCCGCCGCAGAACACCGGCTGGGCCGTCGCGGCGATCCTGTTCTTCTGGCCGCTCGCCTTCTCGGCGTTCAGCCACTCGGCGAAGGTGTTCCCGCTGTGGAGCACCGGCGACTACGAAGGAGCGCAGCGGGCGTCGGACCAGGCCAAGAAGCTCGGCAAGATCTCGCTGCTGATCTGGGCGATCTTCATCGTGGCCGTGATCGTCTTCTACGGGGTGATCTTCGCGGCGGTGCTGTCGAACATGGACTCGTTCGAGAGCACCACCTACCCGACCTACCGCTGAGGCGTGAGGGCGCCGGGCGGACCCGCAGGGGGAGTCCGCCCGGCCCTGTCGTGTTCCCCATCCCTTGCTCTCCCACCCACTGCTGTCCCACCGTTGCTTGCCCACCCGCGGCCGGACACGGTATGTGTGGAGTCAGCGTCGCGTGCCGGTGACGGACCGCGTCAGGCATGGAGGCGCGGAACCACAAGGAGCTCTCCTTGAGCATCGCGTTCAACCACACCATCGTCGCTGCGAAGGACAAGCAGCATTCGGCCTACTTCCTCACCACCCTGTTCGGTCTTCCGGATCCGGTTCCGGCCGGCCGTTTCCTCGCCGTCGAACTGGACCACGGCGCGACCCTCGACTACGTCGAGGTCCCACCGGGCGAAGAGATCCATCCCCAGCACTACGCGTTCCTGGTGTCGGAGGAGGACTTCGACGCCATCCACGGCCGCATCGTCGAACAGGGGATCGAGCACTGGGCCGATCCTCGGCAGTCGGCGCACGGCATCAATCACAACGACGGGGGCCGAGGAACCTACTTCCTCGACCCCGCCGGGCACTACCTGGAGATCCTGACCCGCCCCTACGGTCGGCGGCCCTGATCCGCGGTGGCCGCGGTGCGTCGTCGTGCCAGCAGAGTGCAGGTGCCGGCGATCACCGCGGTCAGCGCGCCGGTCGCGATCAACTGGTTGCGGGCAGCGGGATCGAACAGGGCCAGCACGGCGATACCGGCGAGCAGGCCCAGCGTCGCGTACGACAGGTACGGGAAACCCCACATCTTCAGCGGCAGTGCGTCCTCCGTGCCGTCGCGGCGCGCTCGGCGACGCAGGACGAGATGTGACACCGCCACGAACGTCCACAGCACCAGGATGGTGGAGCCGACCGCGTTGAGCAGCAGCGGCAGCACCTTGTCGGGGTAGAGATAGTTCAGCCCGACGGTGACGAACCCGAACGCCACGGACGCGAGGACCGCGTTGCGCGGCACCCCGTTGGCGGCGGTGCGCCCGAAGACGGGGTGTGCGGATCCCCGGTGCGACAGCGAGAAGATCATCCGAGAGGCGCTGAAGAGCATCGCATTGAGCGACGACAGCAGCGCCACCACGACGACCACCGTCATCACCGCGGCTGCACCCGGCACGGCGCCGGCCTGCAGGACGGCGACGAACGGGCCGGTCGCGAGGTCCTCGGAGGTCCACGGCAGCACCGTCACCATCACCAGCACGGAACCGATGTAGAACACCAGGATCCGCCACACCAGGGTGCGCACCGCGCGGCCCACGTTGCGCCGGGGATCGGAGGTCTCCGCCGCGGCGATCGCGATGATCTCGGTGCCACCGAAGGCGAACACCACGATCAGCAGACCTGCGGCGATACCGGCGATGCCGGTGGGAGCGAACCCGCCGTGCGCGGTGAGGTTGCTGAAGCCGGAGGTCTCGAAGGTGGGCACCCACCCGGCGATCATCGCGACACCGATCCCGAGGAACGCGACGATCGCGGCGATCTTGATTGCGGCGAACCAGAACTCGACCTCGCCGAAACGGCCGACACCGACGAGGTTCACCGCGGTGAGCACGACCATGTAGAACAGCGCGGACGCCCACTGGGGGATGCCGGGCAGGGCCAGGGCCGTGATGGCGGCGGCGCCGGTGGCCTCGGCGGCGATCACGATGATCACCTGCACCCAGTACAGCCACCCGATGGTGCGCCCGGCGACCGGTCCCAGTGCGTTCTCCGTGTGCACGGAGAACGCGCCGCTGGCCGGGTTCGCGGCAGCCATCTCACCCATCATGCGCATGACGAACACGACGAGGACGGCGGCGACGAGGAACGAGATGAGGATGGCCGGTCCGGCGACGGCGATCCCGGCGCCCGATTCGACGAACAGGCCGGCGCCGATCGCGCCGCCCAGGCTCATCATCACCAACTGCCGGGGCTTCATGGCCCGGTGCAGACCTGCGGGACTCGTCGTCCCGGTGCCGGCCGCGGGGGCGAGGGTGTCAGTCATCGATACGCTCCCCGGCGGGGACGAGTTGGTCGAGGGCGATCTCGAAGGCGGTCGCGGCGAGACCGGTGCGCTCGGCGGAGCGGTCGTGGCAGCGGCGCAGGGCCGTCTCGATCGTGGTGGAGACGTCGCCGAAGATCGCGGCGTCGGAGACCTCCACGTCGCCCTCCATCAGCTGCGCGAAGGCACGGGCCATGCCGCAGTTGGCGATGAAGTCGGGCACGACGGCGACGGACTTGTCGGCGTGCTCGTAGGTGGGTCCGTAGAAGATCTCGGGATCGGCGAAGGGCACGTTCGCGCCGCTGGCGATGAGCTCGAGGCCCGCCGAGACCATGCGGTCGACCTGCTCGCGGGTGACGAGGCGGCTCGCGGCGCAGGGCAGGAAGATCTCGGCACCGAGATCCCAGATGCGGGCGTTCACCTCGTCGAAGGGGAGGGTGCGGTCGCTGCGCAGGGCGTTGCCGTCGCGGTCGAGCAGTAGCGTACGGACCTCGTCGAAGGACAGGCCCCCGGGTTCGAGGATGCCGCCGTCGCGGTCGATGATGCCGACGATGCGGGCACCGGCCTGCGCGAGGTAGTAGGCGGCGGCCGCGCCGACGTTGCCCCAGCCCTGCACCAGCACGCGCTTGCCCGCGACGTCGCCACCGGTGTAGACGCGCTGGTGGTGGCGCACCGACTCGGCGACACCGTAACCCGTGATCAGATCGGCGACAGTGTATTTCGTGTCGGACGAGGGGGTGAAACGGGTGTCCTCGACGACCTTCGCGACACCGAGCCGCAGCTGGCCGACCCGCTGGATGCGCTGGCGTTCGTCGTTGCCGAAGTGGCCGTTGACGACGCCTTCCTGCGGGTGCCACAGGCCGTTGGCCTCGGTGAGCGGTACGACCTCGTTCATCTCGTCGACGTTGAGGTCGCCGCCGGTCCCGTAGTAGGAGCGCAGCAGGGGAGCGACGGCGGCGAACCAACGTCGCAGCACGCCGTCCTTGCGGGGGTCGGAGGGATCGAAGTCGATGCCCGACTTGGCGCCACCGATCGCGGGGCCGGAGACGGTGAACTTGATCTCCATGGTCTTCGCGAGCGACTCCACCTCGCGTCGGTCGAGTCCGCGGCGCATCCGGGTTCCGCCGCCGGCGGCACCGCCACGCAGCGAGTTGATGACGACCCAGCCCCGGGCGGTGGTCTCGGTGTCGTGCCACTCGAAGACGATCTCGGGGGACTTCTCTTCGAAACGGGTCAGCAGGTTCTTCATGGCGACAGACTGTGACGCCAGTAACAAATGCTCCGCAACCGTGCTCCGGTGAACTGTGCACCGTGCGGAGGGCTGGTATGCCACCGGCGCGTTTTTCTGTGCAATCCGGCTAGCAGGAGAACGCTCGTCGCATGGATCGGCTCAGCGGCGGTACGCGGGTGCCTTCGCCGACCGGCCGGGTTCGAGCGTGCGGAGCAGGGGCATCGCCCGGTAGTGCACGATCTCCGACAGCACCATCACGCTGGTCGAGCGGGCCACGATCGACGAACGGTTCAGTTCGATGAGGGTCTGCTGTAGGCCGAGATGCGATTCGGCGCCGATCCGGCACAGGACGTCGCCCGCCCCGGTGGTCGCGAAGGCCTCGAGCACGCCCGGGATCCCTTCGAGCACCTCGGTGACGTCCTCGAGCGCACCCTGCACGATCTCCATCGTCACGAACGCCTGCACGTCGAAACCTGCTGCCACCAGATCGATCCGGGGCTCGTAACCGGCGATCACCCCGCTCTCCTCGAGACGGCGCAGGCGCGCGGACACGGTGGCGCGGGCGACCTTCAGCCGCCGCGACAGTTCGAGCGCGCCGACCTTCGGATCGGCATGGAGAGCTTCGAGGAGAGCGAAATCCAATTCGTCCAGCTGCACCGGCTCACGCATCGTGGTTCCTTCCCATCGGAGCTCGGAAACTGGACCGATTGTATAGATCTTCGGAGACTTTCCAGCGGATTCGAGTCAGTCCGGTCAGTTGCGGAGGGCGACGTTGCGCGACGCCGGTGTGCGGGTTTCTCCTGGTGACACACGACACAACGAAGCGTGCCGCGTTCCGCGGCAGGAGGTTTCAAGCGATGACTCTCGAGTACACCCTCACCGACGCAGAGCGCCTCGCGCAGCTCGACGCGGAAGAACTCCGCCGGCTCGTCGGTCTGGTCGAGTACGACAGCGAGCGAGATCCGTTCCCGGTCAACGGTTGGGATGCCGTGGTGTGGGTGGTCGGCAACGCCACCCAGACGGCCCACTACTTCCAGTCGGCCTTCGGCATGGAGCTGGTCGCCTATTCCGGTCCGACCACCGGCAACCGCGACCATCACGCCTACGTATTGCGCAGCGGCGCGGTGCGATTCGTGGTCAAGGGTGCCGTCGATCCGGACAGCCCGCTGGTCGAGCACCACCGCATCCACGGCGACGGCGTCGTCGACATCGCCCTGCAGGTGCCCGACGTCGACAAGTGTATCGCCCACGCCCGGGCCCAGGGGGCAACCGTCCTCGAGGAGCCCCACGACGTGAGCGACGAGCACGGCACGGTGCGCACGGCCGCCATCGCGACCTACGGCGACACGCGGCACACCCTCGTGGACCGGTCACGCTACGACGGTGTGTACCTGCCGGGTTACGTCGAGCGGACGTCCACCTACCGCAAGCGCGAGGGCGCGCCGAAGCGTCTGTTCCAGGCGCTCGACCACGTCGTGGGCAACGTCGAGCTCGGCCGGATGGACGAGTGGGTCGGCTTCTACAACCGCGTCATGGGTTTCACGAACATGGCCGAGTTCATCGGTGACGACATCGCCACCGACTACTCCGCGCTCATGAGCAAGGTGGTGTGCAACGGCAACCACCGCGTGAAGTTCCCGCTCAACGAGCCGGCGATCGCAAAGAAGCGCTCGCAGATCGACGAGTACCTCGAGTTCTACCGCGGTCCCGGCGCGCAGCATCTCGCCCTGGCCACCAACGACATCCTCACGGCCGTCGACTGCCTGCGCGAGGAGGGCGTCGAGTTCCTGGCGACCCCCGACGCGTACTATGACGATCCCGAGCTGCGGGCCCGCATCGGCAATGTGCGCGTACCCATCGAGGAGCTCAAGAAGCGCGGGATCCTCGTGGACCGCGACGAGGACGGCTACCTGCTGCAGATCTTCACGAAGCCGATCGGCGACCGGCCGACCGTCTTCTTCGAGCTGATCGAGCGGCACGGCTCGCTCGGCTTCGGCAAGGGCAACTTCAAGGCCCTGTTCGAGGCGATCGAGCGTGAGCAGGCTGCCCGCGGCAACTTCTGAGCCGGCGCGGGAACCGGGTCAGACGAGCTGGCCGAGCCGGGTGCGCAGCGCCTGCTCGGTCTGCCGGATCGCCGTGCCCACGATCGGCTCGATGAGCATGCCGAGCGTGCGGCCGGCGATCCCACCGGGCAACCGGTAGCCGAAGTCGACGTCGAGGCGGGTGGCGTCCCCGAGATCGGTGAACGTCCACGACGAGGCCGTGCAGAATCCCGCGATCGCTTCGAGGACGATGGTGCGATTGTGTTCCCACTCCACCACTTCCACGCGCGCGTCGAGGTTCTTGGGCCCGACCCGCATGGTGGTGTCGTAACGGGCGCCGAGGCCGCTGAGCTGCTCACCGACCGGATCGAACCTCGTGACACCGAACATCCAGTCGGGCACGTGCCGGTAGTCGTCGATATAGGTGAACGCACGGTCGACGGGGATGTCCGCGACCGCGCTGTGGCGAACGTGAATCATGTGGCGTCCTTCACGAAGGTTGTCTGTTACTCAATGTAGCGGGTAACTGTCCGCTCCGGAAGGAATTCCCGAATCGACCCCGCGCCCCCGCGATCGATGTTTGAATGCGGCGTGATGCACGTCACATGTCTTGCGTGGTCGAGGAGGCTCGGGTGAAGACGAAAGCGGCAGTGGTCAAGGGTGTCGGTCGGCCTTGGGAGATCGAGGAGATCGACCTCGGGGATCCGGTCGCCGGTGAGGTGCAGGTCCGCCTCGCCGCCAGCGGGTTGTGCCATTCCGACGAGCATCTGAGGTCGGGTGCGACGCCGTTGCCGTCCTTCCCGGTGCTCGGTGGGCACGAGGGCGCGGGTGTGGTCACCAAGGTGGGGCCGGGGGTGCGGGGCCTCGAGGAGGGCGACCACGTCGTCCTCGCCTTCATCCCCGCCTGCGGCCGCTGCCGGGCCTGCGCCAAGGGCATGCAGAACATCTGCGACGAGGGGGCCGGGCTGCTCACCGGCCAGGCCATCTCGGACAAGACCTACCGCGCGACGCTCAACGGCGAACCGGTGCTGCAGATGTGTCTGCTCGGCACCTTCGCGCCCTACGTCACGGTCAACGAAGCGTCGGTCATCAAGATCGAGAAGGACATTCCGCTCGAGAAGGCCGCGCTGCTCGGCTGCGGCGTCGCGACCGGCTGGGGATCGGCCACCGCGATCGGCGGCACCAAACTCGGCGACACGGTCGTGGTGATCGGTGTCGGCGGTGTCGGCATCAACTCGGTGCAGGGTGCCGCCCACGCCGGGGCCCGGTTCGTCGTGGCGATCGACCCGGTCGAGTTCAAGCGGCAGAAGGCCAAGGAGTTCGGTGCCACGCACGCCTTCGCCTCGATCGAGGAGGCCGCCCCCGTCATCGGCGAGATCACCTGGGGGCAGATGGCCGACGTCACCGTCATCACGGTCGGTGAGATCACCGGCGACATCATCGGGCCCGCGCTCGGCCTCACCGGCAAGGGCGGTCAGGTGGTGGTCGTGGGCATGGGGCACGCGAGCGACACGCAGGTGACGATGAGCCTGTTCGAACTCACGCTGCTGCAGAAGCGCCTGCAGGGCGCCATCTTCGGCGGCACCGGCCCGCGCTCGCAGATCCCCAAGCTGCTCGAGCTCTACCGTAACGGGCAGCTGGATCTCGACAACCTCGTGACCAAGACCTACAGGCTCGAGGAGATCAACGAGGGGTATGCCGACATGCATGCCGGCAGGAATCTCCGCGGGCTGGTCCTCTACGGCGAGGACGACTACTGATCCCTCGCCGCACCGGCGTCGCCGGGCCCGTCCCTTACGGTGTTGTCCATGGACACGCGTGAGGATGCGGATACCGGCGACGTCGGCTCGTGGCGGCACTACGGGCCCAGCGCCCTGCCGAAGCCGCTGGAAGCAGCGCTCGAGGCCTTCGCCGAGCGCGGATACGACGGCACGTCCATCCGTGAGCTCGCCGCACGGGCCGGGCTGTCGGTTCCGGGTCTCTACCACCACTACCCCTCGAAGCAGGCGCTGCTGGTCTCCCTCACCACCACGGTGATGCACGACCTGCTCGACCGCAGCCGGCGCGCACTCGCCGAGGCCGGACCCACCCCGATCGAGCGGTTCGACGCGGTCGTCGAGTCGCTGCTGCGTTTCCACATGTTCCGCCGGAACCAGGCGTTCGTGGCGTCCACCGAGATGCGCAGCATGGAACCCGAGGCGCGCCGGGCGTTCGTCGCGTTGCGCGACGAGCAGCAGCGGATGATCGACGAGATCGTCGAGGAAGGGGTCGCCACCGGTGCCTTCGTCACCCCCTATCCCAAGGACGCGAGCCGGGCGGTGACGACCATGTGCGTCGCGGTGGCGAGCTGGTACCGGCTCGACGGGCCGCTGAGCCCCGACGAGCTGGTGGAACGCTATCTGCTCATCGCCCGCAGCACCGTGGGTGCACGCGCCGACTGAGTCGGGTCCGGTCTTGACCGGAGCGCGGGGATGTGTCACGGTGACTGCGACCGAGCGATCGATCGGTCGGTATGGAAGGAGTCATCATGGCGGTCGACCTGTCCTATTCGGATCACGTCCGGGATCTCATCGCACGCACCGAGAAGTTCATCCGTGACGAGGTGCTCCCCGTCGAGGACGCCCACGGCGGAGACATCGCCGCGGCCGGCGGCGACGAGATCCGGGTGCAGTTGCAGAAGGCCGCCAAGGCCGCGGGGGTCTTCGCCCCGCACGGCCCCGTCGAGTTCGGCGGCCACGGCCTGAACATGTCCGACCGCGCCCCCGTCTTCGAAGCGGCCGGCTACTCGCTCTTCGGTCCCACCGCCCTGAACATCGCCGCGCCCGACGAGGGCAACATGCACATGCTCGCCCACATCGCCGACGACGAGCAGAAGCAGCAGTTCCTCGCGCCCCTCGTGGCCGGTGAGGTGCGCTCGGCCTTCGCGATGACCGAGCCCGCTCCCGGCGCCGGCGCCGACCCCAACGCCCTGAACACCCGCGCCGAGAAGGCTCCCGGAGGCTGGAAGATCAACGGCCGCAAGCACTTCATCACCGGAGCCGACGGTGCAGGCTTCTTCATCATCATGGCGCGCACCTCGGGCGAGCCGGGGGATCGCGGCGGCGCCACGATGTTCCTCGCCCCCGCCGACACTCCCGGCCTGAAGGTCGGCCGCCACATCAACACGCTCGACAAGTCGATGCTCGGCGGCCACTGCGAGGTCGACTTCGAAGACCTGTTCGTGCCCGACTCGGCGGTGCTCGGTGAGGTCGACAAGGGATTCGCCTACGCCCAGGTCCGCCTCGGCCCCGCCCGCATGACCCACGTGATGCGCTGGCTCGGCGCCGCCCGCCGCGGCCACGACACCGCCCTGCGCTACGTCTCCGAACGTGAGGGTTTCGGCGGCAAGCTCGGCGATCTCGGCATGATCCAGCAGATGATCGCGGACAACGAGATCGACATCGCCGCCACCCGCGCGCTGCTCGTGCAGGCCTGTTGGGAACTCGACCAGGGTTCGCACGCCTCGACCGCGACCTCGATCGCGAAGACCTACGCCGCGGAGGCGATCTTCCGGATCGTCGATCGCTCCGCCCAGATGTGCGGTGGCCTCGGTGTCTCCGAGGACCTGCCGACCGCCCGCCTCACCCGCGAGGTGCGCCCGTTCCGCGTCTACGACGGCCCCTCCGAGGTGCACCGCTGGTCCATCGCCAAGCGCGCCCTCCGCGCGGTCCGCAAGGCAGCTGAGGAGAACGCGAAATGACCAGCGTCCACGAAGGACTCGATCTCGACGCCCTGAAGGGCTTCCTCGCCGACTCCGGTGTGGACGTCCACGGGGAGATCCGCGCCGAGCTCATCTCCGGCGGCAAGTCCAATCTCACCTTCGGCCTGCGCGACGACCGCTCCCACTGGGTGCTGCGCCGCCCGCCCACCGCGGGCCTGACACCCTCGGCGCACGACGTCGCCCGCGAGTTCCGGATCACCTCGGCCCTGCAGGGCACCGGGGTGCCCGTCGCCCCGACCGTCGTGCAGTGCGAAGACGATTCGGTGATGGGCGCACCGTTCACCGTCGTCGACTATGTCGACGGCCGCGTGGTGCGCAGCAAGACCGACCTGGACGCGCTGACCGACGGCGAGATCGACCGCTGCGTCGGCGAACTCGTGCGGATCATCGCCGAGCTGCACCAGGTGGACTTCGAGGCTGTCGGACTCGGGAACCTCGGCCGCCCCGACGGTTACGTCAACCGGCAGGTGAAGCTGTGGGCGAGCCAGTGGGGTCGCGTCAAGACCCGCGAACTGCCGGATCTCGAACGCCTGCACGCCGCACTGGCCGACTCGATCCCCGAATCGCCGGCGCCGTCGATCGTGCACGGCGACTACCGCATCGACAACACCATCCTCGACTCCACGGACCCCGGTCGCGTCGTCGCCGTGGTCGACTGGGAACTGTCCACCCTCGGCGACCCGCTCACCGACCTCGCCATGATGTGCGTCTACCGGCATCCCGCCCTCGACGACGTGCTCGGCTTCCCGGCGGCATGGTCGAGCGACCGGCTGCCGTCCACGGACGATCTGGTGCAGCGGTACGCCACGGCCTCCGGCCGCGACATCGCCCACTGGAACTTCTACATGGGCCTGGCCTATCTCAAGCTCGCAGTGATCGCGGAGGGCATCAACCACCGGTGGCGCGTCGGCGCCACCATCGGGGACGGATTCGACCGGGCCGGTGAAGCCGTACCCGCTCTCGTCGCAGCAGGACTCGAAGCACTGAAGGGAGCCGACTCGTGAACAGCGCACTCGTCACCGGCGCATCGAGGGGGATCGGTCTGGGCATCGCCACCCGCCTGGCCGAGCGCGGATACTCGCTGACGATCAGCGCCCGCGGCGCCGAACGACTCGAGACGGTCGCCGAGCAGCTGCGCGAGGCCGGCGCCAAGGAGGTGCGCGCGGTCGCCGCGGATCTCGCCGATCCCGAGGCCACCGCCCGGGTCGTCGAGACCCACCGGGAGACCTTCGGAGACATGAAGGCACTGATTCTCAACGCCGGTGTCGGCACCGCCGGATCGATCGCCGAGTTCCCCGCCCGCCGCTTCGACAAGACGCTCGCCGTCAACCTCGGCGCGCCGTTCGCGCTCATCCAGGCGTCGCTTCCGCTGCTCCGGGCGGCCGCGCAGAACGATCCGGACCGCGGGGCGAAGATCGTTGCGCTGTCGTCGATCACCGGGGTGTACGCCGAGGCCGGGCTCGCCGCCTACGGCGCCACGAAGGCCGCGCTGATCTCCCTGGTGGAGACCCTCAACGAGGAGGAGTCCGGCAACGGTATCTCCGCGTCGGCGCTCGCCCCCGCCTACGTCGACACGGACATGTCCGACTGGATCAAGGACAGGATCCCGGCCGAGTCCATGATCGAGGTGAACGACGTCGTCGAGATCGTCGACGCGCTGCTCAAGCTGTCGTCGCGGGCAGTGGTTCCCAAGATCGTGCTCAGCCGCGCGGGTGCAGGTCTCTACACCGCCTGACGCTCGGGGCCGGTCGATCGCGCTCTCAGATCGACCGGCTGTCCGTCGGCGGGGTACGGCAACGACGTGAAGTCGAGCGGGGCGACGTAGCCGGGGTCGACGTGCCAGTCGAAGCGCAGCAGCAGCTGATGGACGATCGCTTTGACCTCGACCCCGGCGAAGTGCATGCCGAGGCACTTGTGCACGCCTCCGCCGAACGGTTCCCAGGCGTAGCGGTGCACCTTGTCCTCGCGCCGGTGCTCCGCGAAGCGTTCGGGATCGAAACGCCCGGGCTCCGGCCAGTACTCCGGCATGTGGTGTGTGAAGTGCGGTGCCACCGCGGCATACGTGCCGGCCGGCACGAAGTGTCCTCGGATCTCGGTGTCGCGGACGGCTCGTCGCGCGAGGACGGGGACCGGGGAGACCAGCCGCAGGCATTCCTTCATCACCAGGTCGAGGCTGCCGAGCGCGTCGAGATCGGCGTGGCTCGGGGCGTCGGTGCCCAGTGCGAGCGACTCGGCCCGGCACCGGTCCTGCCACTGCGGGTGTTGCCCGAGATACTGCATCATCGTGGAGATCGTGATGGTCGACGTGTCGTGCGCGGCCATCAGCAGGAAGATCATGTGATCGACGATCTCGTCGTCGGTGAACCTTTGTCCCGCTTCGGATTCGATGTGACACAGCACCGAGAAGAGGTCGTCCGTCTCCCGTGACCGTCGTGCCGGTAGATAGTGCCGGAAGAAATCCTCGAGCACCCGGCGTCCGTCGAGGCCGCGCTTCCATCTGGTGCCGGGGACGGGATACCGGACCAGCGAGGTCGCTGCTTGCACGCAGTCGACGAACGCCTTCTTCACCGCGTCGATCTCGGCCGGGGTGGAGTCCTCGGCGCCGCCCATGAAGATGTCGGTGGCGAGATCGAGCGTGAGCGTCTTCAGTGCCGTGTAGGCTCGGAATCCGTCGGTGGGAACCCATTTGTCGAGTTTCTCGGCGATCGACGGGTTCATGGCCTCGACGGTCTTCTCGAGGCGCGATCGGGTGAAGGCCTGCTGCATGATGCGGCGGTGCCGGAGGTGTTCCTCCGAGTCGAGGAGCATGAGGCCGTCGTGGAAGAACGGGCCGATCAGCACCGACCAGCCGTCGCCGTTCGCGAATGCCCGGTCCTTGTTCTGCAGTACCTCCTGGCAGGCATCGGGGCCGAGTACCGCGATCCATCGCTGGCCCGCCGCCGAGAACCACGAGACCTCCCCGTAGCGATCCCACTGCTTCTGCAGCATCGCGAGAGGATCGCGGATGTATTCGAGGATGTGCCCTATGCCCGGCAGACCCGCCCGTCCCGGGATCGGGCGCAGCTGCGACCGGGCGGGGGGAACGGCCAAAAGCTTGGTCACGACGAACCTCCGACTTCTCGGCGCAAATCTGACAGGAAACCCTGTCAGATTGTGTGTAGTGTGGGTCACACCGGTCGGGTCTGTCAAGATCGGTCCATGACGTCCCCTGCACCCCGCCGCTACGCCGGTCTCAGCGGCGAGCAACGTGTCGCATTGCGGCGGGAGGCGCTGCTCGAGGCGGGCCTGGAGTTGTTCGCGGCCTCGGGGAAGAACGGCGCCACCATGACCGCCGTCTGTGCCCGCGCGAAGCTGACGGAGCGGTACTTCTACGAGAACTTCACCAGCAGGGACGACCTGCTGCAGAAGGTTCTGGACAGGATCGCCGACGAGGTGCGCGACGCCGTGCTCGCCACGCTGCGGACGGGCACGGGCACACTCGAACAACTCGTGCGTGCCGCCATCGCGTCGTTCGTCGAGATCCTCACCGACGACCCACGCAAAGGCCGCGTCGCGCTCATCGAGTCCGCCGGCTTCGAACCCCTGCGGACCCACAGGCGAGCGTTGCTACGGAGTTTCGCCCAGATGGTCGCCGACGAGGCGACCCGCATGTACGGCGACCGGGCGTGGCCGCCCGAGCGGGGGGAGATCAACGGACTGCTGTTCGTCGGGGGTCTGGCCGAACTGGTCACCGCGTGGTTGCAGGACGAGCTCGCCATCACGCCCGACGAGATCGTCGACGCGGCGACGCACCAGTTCCTCTCCACGGCCCACCGGTAGTGCAGACCGCGGTGCGGTCGATCGTTCACCGACCGCGGTGCGGTCGATCGTTCACCGACCGCGGTACGGTCGATCGTCACCGACCGCGGTGCGGTCAATCGTCACCGACCGCGGTGCGGTCAATCGTCACCGCTGTTCTCCTTCTCCTCGCCGCGCCGCCGCAGGAAGTTGAAGCCGGGCACGCCGACGATGGCCTGCCGGACGTCCTTCGCGACGAGGAGCAGTTCGTGGATCTCCGGGGAGACGTTGTCGAGGGTCGCGAGCACGGGCAGCACCGCGTCCACCCGTTCGGTGATCTCGGGCAGCCGGTCGATCAGCGAGATGGCGGCGTGCACCTCCTCGGGGGAGAACTCGTCCACGAACCGCGTGGCCATCGGTGCGGCCTTCTGTGCGAGGGGCCGGTAGAGGTCGAGCAGTTCGGCCGCGGCCTCGGAGCTGCGACCTGCCGATTCGACGATGTCCCGGGCCTCCACGGCCACCGCGTCGACGCGGGTGACGACCCCGCCGGTGGAGTCGACGATCTCGGTCGCCCGCGTGACCGCTTCGGCGGCCTCGTCGACCACCCCGTCCGTCGAGGCGATGACCTGGGTGGCCCGGTCGACGGCCACGGCCGCCCCCTCGACGATCCCGGAGATCTCGCCGACCACGGCGTCGACCCGCCGCAGCAGCACCTCGATCGACGCGACGAGTGCCTCGACGTCGGCGAGCAGCGTCTCGACGCGGGCGGGCACCGACAGTGCGAACCCCGCGGTGGCGACGGTGCGTCCGAGCACCGTCCGGGCGGTGGTCACGACGGAACCTACGAGTGAGAGTCGCGGGACGGGCACGGTCAGCGAGATCATGCCGTCATAGTGCAGCACGAGCGGCCGTGCCGATCGGGAACCTCACGTTTTCGGTCTCTCCGGCGTCTACCTCGTAGACACCGGGTATCGGATGGAAGGATCGAAGACGTGACCGCATCGCGCACCCACACCCTGATCGACTCGCCGATCGGCGAGCTGACGCTGGTCGCCACCGACGACGTCCTGAGCGGGGTGTACATGGCCGAGCACCATCCCGCACCCGACCGCACGGGTTTCGGTCCGCGGGCCGACGCCGACTTCGCGGAGGCCGCCACCCAGTTCGGCGAGTACTTCGCCGGCGACCGCACCCGCTTCACGCTCCCGCTGGCGCCGGTGGGCACCGCCTTCCAGTTGCAGGTGTGGGAGGCACTGCGGCAGATCGAGTACGGCACCACCCGCACCTACTCCCAGATAGCCCTCGCGGTGGGGCGTCCGACGGCGATCCGGGCGGTGGCCGCGGCGAACGCCCGCAATCCGCTGAGCATCGTGGTTCCGTGCCATCGCGTCATCGGCAGCGGCGGCAAGCTCACCGGTTACGCGGGTGGGGTGGAACGTAAGCGGTTCCTGCTCGAGCGGGAGGCGGAGGTTCTGCAGGCCCGCGATGTCCATGCCCCGGCCTGATCACGCGAAGTGTGCGCTTCCGCCGTTCGAGCGGGTCGTCACCGAACACGGTGCGACGGTCCTGCGGGTCTGCCGCGCCCTGCTCGGCGCCACCGACGCCGACGACGCCTGGTCGGAGACCTTCCTCGCGGCGCTGCGGGCCTATCCGGAACTGCCGCCGGGCAGCAATGTCGAGGCGTGGCTCGTGACCATCGCACACCGCAAGGCAATCGACATCCACCGCGCCCGCAGCCACAATCCCGTACCGACCGACACCGTGCCCGAG
The DNA here is from genome assembly GCF_025837095.1 of Rhodococcus sp. Z13. Lineage (NCBI taxonomy): Bacteria > Bacillati > Actinomycetota > Actinomycetes > Mycobacteriales > Nocardiaceae > Rhodococcus > Rhodococcus sacchari. The sequence goes on along the minus strand of NZ_CP107551.1, from coordinate 4,202,783 downwards.
TGCAGTTCGACGATGGGTGTTCCCGGTGCCGGCGACGACGAGCTGTGGACGGCGGTGGCGGGTCTGCCGTTCACCCAGCGCGCCGCCCTCGTGTACCACTACGTCGGCGGTCTGCCGTACACCGAGATCGGCCCGATCCTCGGCAACAGTCCCGCCGCGGCCCGGCGCGCCGCCGCCGACGGACGTGCCGCGCTGCGTGCGCGGTTGAGTACCGAAACAGGAAGCAGGTCATGATCTTTCCGCAACCTCCGGTCGGTGCCACCGACCTCGCGTGGCTCAAGGAACGTCTGGTACTCGACGCCGAGGCGGCCGATCTGCTCGACGTCGCCTATCGTGTCGTCGACACCCCGGTCGGGCCGTTGCTGCTGGCCGGCACCACCGTCGGCCTGGTGCGGGTCGCCTATGTCGCCGACGGATGCGACACCGTGCTCGACGAACTGGCGCAGCGGATCGGGCCGCGCATCCTCGACGCCCCGCACCGGCTGGACCCCGTCGTCCGCCAGCTCGACGAGTACTTCGCCGGGACGCGAACACATTTCGACGTACCCCTCGATCTGCGCCTCGCCCACGGTTTCCGCCGTGAGGTGATCACCCGGCTGTCGGAGATCGACTACGGGCGGACCGCCAGCTACGGGCAGGTCGCGGCGTCGGCGGGCAACCCGCGCGCGGTGCGGGCGGTGGGTACGGCGTGCGCGCGGAACCCGCTGCCGGTCGTCGTGCCGTGTCACCGCGTGGTGCGCAGCGACGGCAGCATGGGACAGTACGTCGGCGGAACCGGCGCGAAACATCAACTGCTGCAACTCGAATCATCGGTCGCCGGGGGAGGGGTCTAGGTGTCGGAATCCTCGGCGTAGACGGTCCGCACCGCGGTGTCCATGGGGAAACGGACCTGTGTGTCGCCGAACATCAGCTTCGTCGCCACTTCCACCGCGGCGTCGATGTGTGCGGCGGCGAGTTCCGGATTGCGGGTGTGCACCACGACCTCGTCGTGCTGGAAGAACACCAGTTCGCCGGCGTCCGGATCGGTGAGCAGCCGCCTGCGCAGCTCGGCGAGCAGACACAACGCCCACTCGGCCGCGGTGGCCTGCACGACGAAGTTGCGGGTGAACCGTCCGCGGGCGTGAGCGTCGCCGCGGGAATGGAAGTCCTCCGGTGCGGGTGGGCACGCCCGGCCCAGCCACGAACGGACCACCTCGCCTCGTTCACCCGCGTGCGCGGCGCGTTCGACGAAGTCCACGGCCGTCGGGAAACTGCGGCGCAGCACCGCGAGCAGGGCCCGCGCATCGCCGGAGGTCGCCCCGTACAGCACCCCCAGCACCGCGACCTTCGCCTTCGCGCGGTCGCCGCCGAACGACGCCGCCGCGACCGGCGCGTAGAGGTCGTCCGCTCCCGCTGCGGTCACCATCCTCCGGTCGCCCGACATCGCGGCCAGGATGCGCGGCTCGAGCTGCCCGGCGTCCGCGACGACGAACGACCACCCGGGATCGGCCACGACGCTCGTGCGCAGGGCCTTCGGGATCTGCAGGGCACCGCCGCCGCGGCTCGCCCACCGTCCCGACACGACGGCGCCGGGGACATAGACCGGCCGGAAACGGTTGTCGTGCACCCAGGTGTCGAGCCAGTGCCAGCCGTTCGTGCTGAACAACTTCGACAGGTCGCGGTGTCGCAACAGCAACGGGACCGCGGGATGGTCGATCTGTTGCAGGACGTGCTTGCGGGTGGAGTCGACGCCGATGCCCTCCCGGCGGAAGGCTTCCAGCACCTCGGCGGCGGAGGCCGGATTGACGGGCCGGCCGAACACCGACCCGATCTCCTCGATCACCTCGACGATCCGCATCGGCAGGTCGTGACCCGAGGGACGCGGCCCGAGGGTGTCCTCGAGGAGACGCCGGTGGGCCTCGGCCGAGAACGGAAGCCCGTAGAAACTCATCTCGGCGGCGGCCAGGGTGCCCGCCGACTCCGCGGCGACGAGCAGTTCCAGCCGTGCGTCGCCGGCGATCCGTCGTCGCTGCTCGGCGAACCGCTCCACGACCTCGTCGATCCCCACGGCGGGAGCGGTGTCGAACAGGCCGGGCCGCTCGTCGACCGGTTCCGCCGCGGCGGGCGGGGGAAGGCCCTCCCGCACCGCCAGGATGGTGCCGGTGGTGGCGAGATCGTGGCAGCGTTGCACCCGTACACCGGCGCGGAGGAGTTCGGGATGGACCGTCGCCGTGGACGTCCACACCCACCGCGGTCGTTGCGCGGACTCGATCGCGGCGACCGCTGCCGCGAGGTCCGGATGCTCGCGCACGGGTTCGACCGGGTGCCCCGCCGCATCGACGACAACGGTGCTCGCCCCGCGGCGGACGCCGCCCGAAGCAGGATGAGGAACGAGAACCGTGCGCACCGCAACAGTCTCCTCCGTGGCGCCGACAAGGCCACGCGCGGTCGCCTCGTGGGGGTCGATCACCCCGGCTTCACCCCGCGAATTCACCCGGTTTCCGTGGGAAACGCACCGGCGGCGGCACTACCGTGAGCGGTGAGGGATCCCGCCGCTTCCCCCGACGTGCGGCGGGATCCCTCACCCTTCTCGGACCGTCTTCTCGCCGGTCTTCTCGTCGGTGGTCTCCCCGGTATCGGGGGTGTCTCCGGCGCCGGTCTCGGCCGGCGCGGCGACGACGGCGGTGGCGGCCTTCCGCCACTTCAGGCGCACCGGCGCGTCCGGGGTGCGGTGGAAGCCGACCCGGTCGTAGATCCACGTCACGATCACACCGGCGAGCAGACCCAGGAGCAGCCCTGCCAGGGTCATGGCGACCCCGTGGGTGAGCCCGGCGTCGGGGCGGCCGTCGAAGTAGAGGATGGCCCGCACGGCGAGGTAGATCTGGTGCATCGGCTCGAAGCCCGCCAGCCACTCGAACAGTCCGGGCGACGCCTCGATCGGGATCGTGCCACCGGAGGAGGGGAGGCCGAGCACGATGAACACCAGCAGGTTCACCAGCAGACCGGCGGTGCCGAAGATCGACATGACCGACAGCGAGGAGATGCCCACTGCGGCGATGGCGAGCGCACCGTACTCCCAGAGCAGCAGTGCGCGCGGCGCCGGCATCCCCAGCGCGGTGGCGACCCACAGGTACAGCCCGGACACGGCCAGGGACATGATCACCGTGATGCCCCACTTGATCACCAGCACCTGTAGCCGCGACATGCGGGTGGTCTTCTGCGTGATGAAGAACGGGCCGTACTCGGTGGGGACGAACCCGAGGCGGCTGTCGACGAGAGCGTTGATGATCGTGGAGCCGGTGAAGCCCGCGAGGATCAGCAGCAGGGTGTAGAAGAAGGCGGCGAGGCCGGAGCCGGTCACGTCGGGAAGCGGCCGGTGCTCGACCGTGAGGACGTTGATCGGTTGTTCCAGGGTCAGGCTGCTCGCACCGGACAGCTGCAGGTCGGGTGCGGTCTCGGCGAGGGTCTCGGTGACCGTCCGGGTGAGTTCCTCACCGACGGACCTGTTCACCGTGCCCAGCGCCTGGTCGCCGATGGTGGTCACGATGCCCTTGGCGTACGCACCCAGGCGGGGGTTGGTGTACAGGGTGATGATCGGCTTCTCGATGTCGCCGGGGATCACCGAGGCCTGCGCGAGGATCGACACCCGTTTGGTGAAGTCGCTGGGGATGACGATCGCCCCGTAGAGGGTGCCGTTGTCGAGTCCACCGTTGGCCGCCGCGATGCCCATCGGCTGCATGTCGATGCGCTCGGGGTCGATGCCGTCGAGGATGCCCTGGGTGATCTGGGCACCGAGGTTCTTCGGTTCGTCGGAACCGGGCATGACGTCGCCGGTGTCCTGGTTGACGATGGCCATCGGGAACTCCCGCAGGTTCCCGTTGGGGTCGAGCATGGCGCCGAGATAGAAGTACGCCAGCGTACCCATCACGGCCACGACGACGAGGAAGGGTGCCAGCCACAGGCGCAGGGTGCGCACTGTGCGGTGACGGGATCCGGCAGACGTCTCGGTAGAACTCACTCGATCGATTGTGCACACCCGTGAGCGGATCGAGGGGGTCGAGTGCGCGACAGCACGCCCCGATGTGACGGGATTCTCGGCCGTCGCCGCGCCGGGTGACCGTCAGCCCAGCAGTTCCGCCAGCCGACCGGCCGCTGCCAGGACGGCCGCGCCGACCCGTTCCTCGTCGCTGGCGTCGAAGACGGAGACACCCACCGCGGCCTGGGTCCCGCCGGGCCGGTACGGAACGGCGGCGGAGATACCGATGGTGGTGGAGACGACCTCCCCGGTGGACACCGCGTAGCCGCGGGTGCGGGCGCGCTGGACCTCGGGACGCTCCTCGGGTCGAGGGGGCATCGACGCGAGGATGGCCAGTCCGGCCGAACCACGGTCGAGGGGGTGGACCTGGCCGGGACGGAAGGCGATGTGCACGTCGGAGTGCCGCGGCTCGATCACCATCATCGCGCGCACGGTGTCCGCGGACTCCCGCACCACGAGGTGGGCGGTCGCCTCCACCGCGTCGGCGAGTTCCTCGAGGACCGGTCGCGCGAGGGTGCGCAGGTCCTGTTCGACGGATTCGGCGAGGGTCACCAGTCCGGTGCCGAGGGAGATGCGTTTGTGGTCGTCGCGCCGGCACAGCCGGTGGGCCTCGAGCGTGCGGACGAGGCGGTGGGCGACGGTGCGGTGCAGACCGAGGGCGTCGGAGATCTCGCTGAGGGACAGGCCGTGGGGGTACTGCGCCAGCAGTTCGAGGATCTCCAGACCGTTGTGCAGGGTCTTGGACATCCCCGAGTCCACTTCGATCCTCGGCAGGTCGAGATGTCTCGAATGTGCAGGTCGTTCCCGTGTTTCGGTCATGGCCCCCGTTACCTCTCTTGACGCCTGTGAACTGTAACACCTACAGTTTTCGTTAATCGCACAGTGAGTGCGATTATCGCACACATCAGGATTGGGTTCCGAACGACATGACACGAATCGACGAGGGCGTGGACGCGGGCACGCTGGTGCAGATCCACCAGCTCTACGGCCTGCAGAGCCATCTCATCGACGATGGGTCGGCGCGGGCGTGGGCCGAGACCTTCACGCCCGACGGCGAGTTCTGCTCGCCCACCTACCCGGCGCCGGTGACCGGGCACGACGACCTCGAGGCGTTCGCCGAGCGATTCCGTGCCGGAGCGCATGCCGCCGGCGAGGTGCACCGGCACGTCGTCACGAACGTCGCGGTCGAACCCGCCGGCGACGACACCCTCCGCGTGCGGGCCTACCTCCAGATCGTGGCCACGGCGCGCGGCGGCGAATCCCGCCTCGTCCGGTTCACCACCCTCGACGACCTCGTCGTCCGGCACGACGGCGCGTGGCGCATCGCCCGCCGTTCCGTCACCCGCGACGACGCCTGACCGGCGCCCCGGTGCCCGATCCCGGGCTCCGGGCACCGAGCCCCCAGACCTTCCCCGCACCCCCATCACACTTTCGGAGGACCCCGCAATGACCACGGATGCCCAGAACCCGGGACGCACCGTCACCACCCGCATCGAAGCGCTCTACCCCGAGATGGCCGGCAAGGTCGCCGTCGTCACCGGTGCCGCCCGCGGCATGGGCGCCCAGTTCGCCCGCGGCCTCGCGGCCCGCGGTGTCCACGTCGTCGGCGGCGACATCAACGACGTGCAGATGAAGGAGACCGCGGAGCAGATCAACGCCGCCCTGGCCGACGAGGCGCTCGTCGAGACGCCGGGCACCGTGGTCGGCGCCCGCATCGACGTGACCGATCCCGCCGACCACGAGGCCCTCGCTCAGGTGGCGCTGCAGGAGTTCGGCCGCATCGACTTCTGGATCAACAACGCCGGCATCTTCCCGTTCGCGCTCGCCGAGGAGATCTCGAAGGAACAGATCTCCGCGACCCTGGACGTGAACGTCGAAGGCGTGCTGTTCGGTTCGCAGGCGGCCGCGCGCCACATGGAGCCGGGCAGCGCGATCGTGAACATGTCCTCGGTGTCCGCGCTGCGTGTGCGCAAGGGACGCGGCGCCTACTGCGCGTCGAAGGCGGCCGTCGCCCACCTCACCGAGTCGCTCGCAGTGGAGTTCGGCGACAAGGGGATCCGCGTCAACTCGATCGCTCCCGGTTACATCGACACCGAGATGACCCGCTGGGTCCAGGAGGATCCTGCCGCGCTGCAGCACGCGCTCGACGTCGTGCCCCTGCACCGCCTCGGTGCACCGGAGGAGGTCTTCGGCCCGCTGCTGTTCCTGCTCTCCGACAGCGCCCGCTACGTCACCGGCCACTCCATCGCCGTCGACGGCGGATCGCGTCATGTCTGATCGTGGTGTCTCCCGTGCCGAGGAATCCGTGACGTACCCCTCCGTCGTCCTTGTCACGGGTGCCGCAGCGGGCATGGGAGCCAACCACTCCCGCGCCCTCGCGGCGCGCGGCGTCCACGTGTGCCTCGCCGACGTCGCCGACGTCTCCGGTCTCGCCGACGAGATCACCGCAACGGGCGGTTCGGCCTCGGCGCACACGCTGGACGTCGCCGACCCGAAGGCGTGGGAACGGGTCGTCGACGAGATCCGCTCCCAGCGCGGGGAACTCGGCGGTCTGGTCAACAACGCGGGAATCTCCCGCCGCCTCGAGTTCATGGACACCCCGGACGACGTCTGGGAGAAGACCATGCGCATCAACCTCTTCGGGCCGTTCTACGGCATGAAGGCCGTCGCACCCCTCATGCGCGACAGCGGCGGGGGATCGATCGTGAACATCTCGTCGATCTCCGGACGGATCGGCTACTTCTCGCCGGCCTACTCGTCGAGCAAGTGGGGTCTTCGCGGCCTGTCCAAGTCGGCGGCAGGCAACTTCGCGCAGTGGGGGATCCGCGTCAACTCGGTGCATCCGGGTCTGGTCGGGACCGCGCTGCTCGGCGGTGCCGACGCCTTCGTCGCGGCCGCGCTGGACAGCGTGCCCACCGGTCGGATGGCGACCGTCGACGAGATCACCGACGCCGTGCTGTTCCTGCTGTCGGACCGTTCGACCTACATGACCGGCAGCGAGGTGACCGTCGACGGCGGCATGACCTCCAACGGCCTTTACCACCGCATCATCGCGGAGACAGGAGATCGACTGTCATGAGCGACGACATCATCGACGTCGTGGTGATCGGCGGCGGCGGAGCCGGCCTCGCCGCCGCGGTCTCGGCAGCGGAAGCAGGCGCGAGCGTGCTGCTGTTCGAGGCCGAGACGGAACTCGGCGGCTCCACCCAGCTGTCGGCGGGGTTGTTCACCGCGGCGGGCACCAGCGTGCAGCGGGGACTCGGCATCGAGGACTCCGCCGAGAAGTTCTTCCAGCACTACATGGACCTGAACCACTGGGTGCTCAAGCCCGGCCTGGTCCGCGCGTTCTGCGAGAACGCCGGTCCCACACTGGAATGGCTCCTCGGGCTCGGCGTGGAGATCCCGGCCCGCGAGTCGTCGAACGCCCACATGCCCGGCCTGTGCCAGGCGGGCGTCGAGGACGTGTGGCGCGGACACGTGCCGAAGGACCAGGGTTACGGACTCGTCCAGACCCTCGACCGGGCGCGCCGCGCCCACGGGGTCGAGGCGGTGCTCGGCACGCGCGTGCAGAGCCTGCTCGTCGAGGACGGCCGGGTCGTGGGTGTCGTCGCCGACGACATCGAGGTGCGTGCGCACGCCGTCGTCGTCGCCTCCGGTGGTTTCGCCCAGAACCCGGAACTGCTCGAGCAGTACTATCCCTACCCGCTGCGGGCCGGCGAGTCGCTGTTCGTCGTCGCGGCACCCGGAAGCCGGGGTGACCACTTCGGTTTCGGCGAGCAGGTGGGCTCGTCGATCGTGGGCGAGGGCTGGGGTCTGACCATGCCCACCGCCTACTTCCAGCGCTACCACCACTGGCAGGCGGGCTTCCCGCCGAAGTCGCGGGTGTACGTCAACTCGTCCGGACGCCGCTTCATGGACGAGGACTCCTCGTACGCCGTCTCCGGCGGGCTCATCGACCAGCAGGGCGGAACCGTGTGGGCGGTCTTCGACGAGAAGGCGCGCACCGGACTGCCGGCCGGCTACACCGACTGGGACGCCGACCGCATCGCGGCCGAGGCCGACGCCGGGCGGACCCTGCGCGCCGACAGCCTGCCCGAGCTCGCCGATCTCATGGGTGTGCCGGCCGAGGCGCTGGTCGCCACCGTCGATCGGTGGAACACCCAGCTGCCCAACGGTGTCGACGAGGACTTCCTGCGGCACCGCACCCTGGCGAACAAGGGCTCGACCTCGAATCCCGACCCCATCGGTGAGGGCCCCTTCTACGCCGCCCGTATGCTGCCCGCCGAACTGGTGTGCACGCACGCGGGCCTCGAGATCAACCAGAACGCAGAGGTTCTCGACACCACCGGGAACGTCGTGCCCGGCCTGTACGCGGCCGGGGAAGCGGGCGCCGGTATCCTCGGCCTCCGCTACGTCGGTGGCGGGAACGCCGTCGCCAACGCCCTGACCATGGGCCGCATCGCAGGCCGCAACGCGGCACGAGCGGCCGTATCCGGAGCCGGTTCGCATGCCGAACTCGGCGTTGCCGGTGTGTGACTCCCCTCCCCCCATACTCGAAAAGGACACGAACATGCTCGGATCGGACGCGGTTTCCCCCGCTGCGACTCCGTCCCAGGACGGTGCTCCTCAGCCGAAGCAGTCCACGGCCAAGGTCATCCGTGCCGCCGTCGTCGGCACCATCGTGGAGTACTACGACTTCGGTATCTACGGCTACATGGCCACGATGGTGGCCACCCTCTTCTTCGTCTCCTCGGACGACACCGCCGCCCTGCTCGGCACGTTCGCGGCGTTCGCCGTCGCGTTCTTCCTCCGCGTGCCCGGCGGCATCTTCTTCGGGCACATCGGTGACAAGTACGGCCGCAAGAACGCCCTGTCGTGGACGATTCTGCTGATGGTCGTGGCCACGGCGGCCATGGGCCTGATGCCGACCTACGCCACCATGGGCGTGTGGGCGACCGTCCTGCTCGTGCTCGCCCGCTGCCTGCAGGGCTTCGCGGCCGGCGGTGAGCTCGGTGGCGCCAACGCCTTCGTCTCGGAGTCCGCACCGGCCCGCTGGCGTGCCACCCAGACGTCGATGGTCAACTGGGGCACCTACCTGGGCTCGCTGGTGGCCTCGCTCGTGGCGCTCGGCATCACGTCCGTCTTCTCCGAAGAGCAGATCCTCGCGTGGGCGTGGCGCGTCCCGTTCCTGCTCAGCCTCGTCATCGGTGTGGTCGGCATCTGGATCCGGAACCACCTCGAGGACACCCCGCAGTTCCAGGAGCTCAGCGAGAAGGGTGAGACGAAGTCGCTGCCCGTCGCCGAGCTGCTGAAGACCTCGGGCGGCAGCGTCGTGAAGATCATCTTCCTCGGCGCGCTCATCATCGGTGGCTACTACATCGCCTCGGTGTACGCGGCGACCTACCTGCAGACCACCGGTGGCCTGTCCTCGTCCGTCGCCTTCCTGTCGACCTGCATCGCGCTCGTGCTCGGTGTGATCACCCTGCCGATCTCCGGTTACATGGCCGACAAGTACGGGCGCCAGCCGGTGCTGTTCGCCGGTAGCGTGGCCGCCGCGGTGCTCGGCGTCCCGATGTTCGTGCTGATGTCCGGCGGGTCGGCCTGGCAGGCGATCCTCGGCCAGGCGGTGCTGTTCATCTGCGTGTCGGTGGTCAACGGTGCCTCGTTCGTCACCTACGTCGAGATGCTCAAGGCCTCGGTGCGGTACAGCGGTATCGCCCTCGGCAACAACGTCACCAACATGTGCCTCGGCGGCACGGCGCCGTTCATCGCCACCTGGCTGATCGACGTGACGGGGAATTCGCTGGCCCCGGCCGGGTACTTCGTCTTCTGTGCCCTGCTCACCCTCGGTGCGGTCTTCTTCGTGAAGGAGACCAAGGGGATCGAGCTGCGCACGGACTAGCAGCCACGCATGCTGATGCCGGAATCGTCGGTGCCGTCCGGGGCCGACGATTCCGGCTTTTCGCGCATTCGGCACCGCTTTCCGTGGTTCCATGTCCCCGAGGACAGGACGGCGGACGGAGGGCAGCGATGACGGCGGGCGGACGACACCAGGGGATTCGTCGCGGGGGAGCGGTTGCCGCTCTCACGGCCGGTCTTCTCTTCACGGGCGCGGGCGTCGCGGCCGCCCAGGACGAGTGGCCCGTCCAGCAACCGGACAGCCCGATCGCGGTGTCCGACGTGGATCCGTCGGTCTGGCTGACGCCGGACCGGCTCGAGTACTGGAATCCGTTCGTCGACCGGCCCCGGCTGACCTCGCCGTTCGGCACGAGCACGCGGATCGTGTGCACGAGCTTCCACGGGGTGACGATGGAGTGCTGGCAGGCCGACTCCGAAGGGCGGCCGCACGAGCTCCAGCGCCTGCCGGCGAACCTGCCCAACCTGGGGGGATCGTCCGCGCCCGGCGGCGGGGTGGGGCACTTCGTGTACCCGCTGTTCTGACCCTGATGGTAAATATGTGAATCACCTCGGTGGTGCGGTACCGTAACCGCATGTCCGAACCCCGCGACCTCGACTACTGGTCCTTCGTCGAACTCGCGCAGGAACGGTTGAACACCCGATTCGGGGAGCACAACCGCGGTGCGACCGAGGTCCTGCTGACCCTCAACCGCGCGTCGGACATCGTCACCTACGACCTCGAGGCCGCCGTGCACCGCCCGCGGGGTCGGTCGTGGTCCGCCTACCGCCTCATGTTCGTCATCTGGCTCGCCGGCCCGATCGAGCCGAACGTGGCCGCCCGCCTGACCGGGATGAGCCGCGCCGCGGTCTCCAACCTGGCGAAGCCGCTGGTCGAGTCGGGTGTGTTGGAGAAGACCCCGGTCAGTCACGACGGCCGCTCGGTGCAGTTGTCGCTGACGGAGGCGGGGGAGAAGGAGATCCGCGAGGCGTTCCGCGCGCAGAACGAGCGCGAGGCCGCCTGGGTGGACGTGCTCACCCCCACCGAACAGCAGATCCTCGTCATGCTGCTCAACAAGCTCATCACCGACCGCAGTCAGTTCGACGTGCGCGGACGCAACTGACGCCTTCTCGCGACCGGCCTGTGGTTGCACTCACGGCCTCCATTTAGTTAATGTGTTTATTAACTACTGCGGCAGTCCCCGCAACCACACCCGAGATCCGCGAGGAGTCGAACCATGGCGTTCTACCGACAGCTCGGCGTCATACCCCCGAAGCGGCACACCCAGCACCGCGACGAGAACGGCAACCTCTACTACGAGGAGCTCATGGGTGAGGAGGGCTTCTCCTCCGACTCGGCGCTGCTCTACCACCGGTACATCCCGTCGGCGATCGTCGACGCCACCGAGTGGGAGCTGCCCGACCAGAGCCTGACCCCGAACCACCCGCTCAAGCCGCGGCACCTGAAGCTCCACGATCTGTTCCCCGAGGAGAGCTGGGCCGACACGGACGTCGTGACGGGCCGCCGCCTGATCCTCGGCAACGCCGACGTGCGGATCTCGTACGTGGTGTCGAAGAAGACCTCCCCGCTGTACCGCAACGTCGTCGGCGACGAGATGGTCTACGTCGAGTCCGGTGCCGCGACCGTCGAGACCGTCTTCGGCCCGCTCGAGGCGAAGGGCGGCGACTACGTCCTGCTGCCGATGGCCACCACCCACCGGTGGGTGCCGAAGGGCGACGAACCGCTGCGCGCCTACGTCATCGAGGCCAACAGCCACATCGTCCCGCCGAAGCGCTACCTGTCGAAGTTCGGCCAGTTCCTCGAGCACGCGCCGTTCTGCGAGCGCGACCTGCACGGCCCCACCGAACTGGTGCAGGTCGAGGAGGAGAACGTCGAGGTGCTCGTCAAGCACCGCACCTCGAAGGGCATCGTCGGCACCCGCTACGTCGTGCCTAACCACCCCTTCGACGTGGTCGGCTGGGACGGCTGCCTCTACCCGTACACCTTCTCGATCCACGACTACGAGCCCATCACCGGCCGCGTCCACCAGCCGCCGCCGTCGCACCAGGCGTTCGAGGGCAACAACTTCGTCGTCTGCAACTTCGTGCCCCGCAAGGTGGACTACCACCCGCTGGCCGTGCCGGTGCCGTACTACCACTCGAACGTCGACTCCGACGAGGTGATGTTCTACTGCGGCGGCGACTACGAGGCCCGCAAGGGTTCGGGCATCGGCCAGGGTTCGATCTCCGTGCACCCCGGCGGCCACGCCCACGGCCCGCAGCCGGGCGCCTACGAGCGCAGCATCGGCGTCGAGTTCTTCGACGAGCTCGCCGTCATGGTCGACACCTTCCGGCCGCTCGAACTCGGTGAGGGCGCGCTCGCATGCGAGGACCCCGCCTACGCCGGAAGCTGGAACCGTAACCGGGAGGCCGCGAAGTGAGCATCGGACCCCTCCTCGAAGGACTGTGCGACGACGCGGCGTTGTTCCCCCCGGGCAACGCCCCGCTGCCCCTCGCCGTCCCGGCCCACGCCGTCCACAAGACCTCCGCGCACGCGGCGCTCGTCGGTGCGTTCGTCTTCCCGGCCGGACGTCTCGACGAACTCGCCGAATTCCTCTCGGACCAGGAGTATCCCGGCACGCTGGCGGTGAGCCTGACCGCTCCCGCCGGAACGGGCTCGGTGAAGCCGGCGCTCGAGAAGGCCGCCGCCATCGCGCCGGTGTCGGTGATCGCCCTCGAGATCGCGGTTCCCGCGGAGCAGACGGTGGACGAGCTGTTCACCGCCCTCGGTGAGATCGCCTCGGCCGAACCGGGAATCGAGATCTTCGTCGAGGTGCCGCGGGACGACCGCCGCCCCGAGATCCTCGCGCGGCTGGCCGGAACCGGCTACAAGGCCAAGTTCCGCACCGGCGGCATCGTGGCCGAGGCGTACCCGAGCGAAGCCGAACTGGCCGCGGCGATCTCCACGGTCGTGTCCACCGGTGTGCCGTTCAAGGCCACCGCGGGTCTGCACCACGCGATCCGAAACACCGCGCCGAAGACCGGATTCGAGCAGCACGGATTCGTGAACCTGCTCGCCGCGACCGCCGCCGCGGTCGCCGGGGCCGACACGGTCACGGTGGCCGGTGTGCTCGCCGAACGTGATTCGGCGGTTCTCGTCGCGCAGCTGTCCGAGCTGGCCGACGATCGGGCCGGCGAGGTCCGTCGCCACTTCCTGTCGTACGGTACGTGCAGCATCGCCGAACCGCTCGCCGACCTCGTCGATCTCGGACTGGTGCCGGCCACCCTTTCTCCGATCACCGAAGGATCCGTTTCATGACCACCATCGTCATCCCGGAGGGCTCGCTCTTCGGCCTCGACAACCTGCCCTACGGCATCTTCTCGACGCCCGACACCGAACCCCGCGTCGGTGTCCGGGTCGGCGACTCGGTGCTCGACCTGAGCCGGGTGTTCGAGGACGATGTCGTCTTCGCCGAGCCGTCGCTCAACGCCTTCATGGCGCAGGGCCGCACCCGCTGGGACGAAGTGCGCGCCGCCATCAAGGAGATCGTCGCCGGTGAGATCGCCGACGAGGCGGTCTTCGACGTCGCCGACGTCACCCTGCACCTGCCGATCGAGGTCGCGGACTACGTCGACTTCTACGCGTCGGAGAACCACGCGTCGAACCTCGGACGGCTGTTCCGCCCGCAGAACCCCGACCCGCTGATGCCGAACTGGAAGCACCTGCCCGTCGGCTACCACGGCCGGTCGAGCACCGTCGTGGCGTCCGGTGTCGACATCGTGCGTCCGTGCGGACAGCGCAAGGGCCCCAACGATCCCGCGCCGGTCTACGGTCCGTCGATCCGCCTCGACATCGAGGCCGAGATGGGCTTCATCGTCGGTGTCGGTTCCCCGATGGGCTCGCGGATCAGCCCGGACGAGTTCGCCGACCATTGCTTCGGTGCGGTCATCCTCAACGACTGGTCGGCCCGCGACATCCAGGCGTGGGAGTACGTGCCGCTGGGCCCGAACCTCGGCAAGTCCTTCGCGACGTCCATCTCGCCGTGGGTCGTTCCGCTCGCCGCCCTCGAGGCCGCCCGCATCGACACCCCTGTGCAGGACCCGGAACCGCTGCCCTACCTGAAGGGCGAGGAGAAGTGGGGCCTGGACATCGATCTCGAGGTGGAGTGGAACGGCCAGGTCGTGTCCCGCCCGCCCTACGCGCAGATGTACTGGTCGCCGGCGCAGATGCTGGCGCACACCACCGTCAACGGTGCGGCCACCCGCACGGGCGACCTGTTCGGCTCCGGCACCATCTCGGGACCGGAGAAGGACCAGCGCGGCGCGTTCATCGAACTCACCTGGGGCGGACAGGAACCCGTGCAGATCGGTGACCAGACCCGCACCTTCATCGAGGACGGCGACGAGATCGCGATCTCGGCGACCGCGCCCGGCCCGAACGGCACCCGCATCGGCTTCGGCGAGGTCCGTACGCGCATTCTTCCCGCGATCGGGGAATAAATAGAAAAGGTCCGTGCGTCGAACCGGAGCGCCACCGGTCGGACCCTGCGACGATGCCCCGGAACCCACGAGGTTCCGGGGCATCGCCGTATCCCGGGGTCAGTCCACCGAGAGCAGTTCGCCCACAGAGCAGTCCAGTACTCGGCACAGGGCGGTGAGGGTCGAGAAGCGGATCGCGCGGGCCCGTCCGTTCTTGAGCACGGACAGGTTCACCACGCTCACTCCCACCTTGTCGGCCAGTTCGGTCAGCGTCATGCCCCGCTCGGCCAGCAGCCGGTCGAGGTGGCACTGCACGGAGTGTTCGGATTCCGGTGGCATCAGACCAGTCCTTCGTTGTCCCGGGCCATGCGGTTGCCGATGCGCAGCACCACCGCGACCGCGGACAGTGCCATGCAGAAGACGTAGGCGTACCAGAACTCCGGTCCGAGGGGCGCGTTGTCGAGGACGTCGCGCATGTCGATGTCGCGGATGAGCATGTTGGTGCCCAGGGTGCGGGGGATGGTCGGCACGAAGATCGTCGCGATGGCGACGAACGCGGTGGCGCTCACCAGCGAGACGACGCCGCCGTCGAACATGCGGCCGCGCACGAAGCGGACCACGACCCAGCTCAGCAGGCCGAGTGCCGCGAGGTAGCCGAGGGTCTGCAGGGCCTCGGCGGTGCGGAGGAACCCCACGCTGACGGAGGAGAGGCTCTCGGTGGGCACGTCCAGGACCGTCGTCGAGGACGTCGCCACGTCGACACCGGTGGGAGTGGTGAGCACGGGTGGGGTGGCGCCGTCGAACTCGACACGGGCGGTCACGACGCCGTCGCGGAGCGAGCGGACCAGACAGCCGACGTAGCTGTAGAGCACGATCACCGAGGTCGCGGCGAAGACGGCGATCGACGCCCACAGGTCGCGGCGGTCCTTCTTCGAGGTGTCGGTGGGGGTGAGGGGGCCGGGGTCGGTTCCGGGGCTGGAGTTCATGATCGTCTCCGGACTCGTCGAGGATCGGACATAACGATTATCGATGCATCGATAATCGTTATACCCATCGAAAAACGATATGTCCAGCGGCGTGCGGCGTGCGGCGTCCGCTCCGGGCCCGGGAGCCGGGTCAGGAGAGGAAGCGCTCGATCGTGTCCCGCGCTGCCAGCGCCTTCTCGCCGTAGACGGGGAACAGATCGGGGGTGATCCGCGAGGCCGGTCCCGAGACGCTGAAGCAGCCGCGCACGGTGCCGCCGCGCCCGCGCAGCGCGACCGCGACGGCGGCGATCCCCTCGTGCAGTCCCTGGTCGGTCACGGCGTATCCGCGGGTGCGGATCTCGGCGATCTCGGCGCGCAGCGTGGCGGGATCGGTGACGGTGTGCTCGGTCAGCGAGGGGAGTCCGGTGGCGAGGAACCTCTCGATCTCGGCGTCGGGCAGGGAGGCGAGATAGGCCTTGCCGGTGGATGCGGCGTGCAGGGGGAGCCGAGTGCCCAGGGCGAGGAATGCGCGCAGTTGATGGGCGCTGTCGAGCCGTTCGATCAGCACCAGTTCGTTGCCGTCCGGGACGGCGAGGTGCACGGTCTCGCCGGTCTCGGCCTGTAGGCGGTTCAATTCGGGGAGTGCGACCTCGCGCAGGTCGTCGCCGGAGGACATCGCGCTGCCCAGGCTGAACGCGCGGCCGGTGATGACCCACTGTCCGGCATTCGCCGTCGAGGGGCGTATCCAGCCGGCCTCGGCGAGGGTCTTGAGGCACCGCTGCACGGTGCTCTTGGGGACGTCGAGACGTTTGCTCAACTCCGAGAGCCCGACCGGTTGCGTGGTCGCGACCTCCTCGAACACGCGGAGTGCGGTGAGAACGCTGTTCATCGGAACCTTTCGCGCGTCGTTGACGGCAGGCGTCACGGGTTATAGGTTGAGCCGGACCGCATCGTAGCACGTCGGTCCACAATGTGGACCAGACGCTGCGCGACACCGTCCGGCAGGACGTCGAGAAGGGACCCACCGATGACCACCACCACGCCCCGGCCGTTGCTGACCTCGCTCACCGAATCCGGAGCAAGCGGCGACGACCGCAGGGCCGTCCGCGTCGGAGACGTCTCGCTCACCCGATCCGAACTGATCGCGGCCGCCGCCGCAGTGGCCGACGAGGTTGCCGGTTCCTCACGGGTCGCCATCGACGCCACCGCGAGCATCGAGACGGTGATCGCCACGACTGGATGCCTCATGGCCGGTGTGGCCGCGGTGCCCGTGCCGCCGGATTCCGGCCCGGCCGAACGCGCCCATATCCTGAAGGACTCGGGTGCGCAGGTGTGGCTCGGCACTGCCCCCGAAGACGTCACCCTCCCCGCCATCCCGGTCGACGCGAGCGCGCGTTCGTCGTCCTCACACGCCGAGGCCGATCCGGGCAGCGCCGCGATGATCATGTACACCTCCGGAACCACCGGCGCCCCCAAGGGAGTCGTGCTCTCGCGGTCCGCCGTAGCGGCCGGTCTCGACGGCCTCGCCGAGGCGTGGAACTGGACGTCCGATGACACTCTCGTCCACGGGCTTCCGCTGTTCCACGTCCACGGACTCATCCTCGGTGTCGTCGGCGCGCTCCGGCAGGGCTCGCCGCTCGTGCACACCGTGCGGCCGAAGCCCGAAGCCTATGCAGCAGCGGGTGGTTCGCTGTACTTCGGTGTTCCCACCGTGTGGTCGCGGGTCGTCGCCGACGAATCCTCCGCTCGCGCACTGTCGTCCGCGCGCCTCCTCGTGTCGGGCAGTGCACCCCTGCCCGTGCCGGTCTTCGAGCGCATGCTCGCCCTCACCGGCTCCGCGCCGATCGAGCGGTACGGGATGAGCGAAACGATCATCACGATCAGCACCCGCCACGACGGTGAGCGCCGGCCCGGCTGGGTGGGACTGCCGATCGACGGGGTCTCCACCCGCCTGCGCGACCAGGCCGGCAACCTCGTGGCGCACGACGGTGAAACCCTGGGCCAGCTGGAGGTTTCCGGCGCAACCCTGTTCGACGGCTATCTGAACAACCCGGAGAAGACCGCCGAATCGATGACCGAGGACGGCTGGTTCAAGACCGGCGACATCGCCGTGATCGACGACCGGGGCTTCCACCGCATCGTCGGCCGCGAATCGGTCGACATGATCAAGTCCGGTGGCTACCGCATCGGCGCCGGCGAGGTCGAGCACGCCCTGCTGAACCACCCCGGTGTGCAGGAGGCCGCGGTGGTGGGTGTGCCGGACGACGATCTCGGACAGCGGATCGTCGCCTACGTCGTCGGGGATCTCCGTGATCCGAGCGAACTCTCGGACTTCGTCGCGCAGACCCTCTCGGTCCACAAGCGTCCCCGCGAGATCCGTAATGTCGACAGCCTGCCCCGCAACGCCATGGGCAAGGTGCAGAAGAAGCTCCTCGTCGAGGAGCACCTCGCCGGCAGATGAACCCGGTCTAGGCGATGCGCACGGAGTCGCCGACGGTGACGTCGCCGGGTGTCGGGACGGACGCGTACACGCCGATGCACGGCATCGGCTTGCCCTCCGACGTATTCGGCACCTGGTGGGCCGCCGTCACCTCCCGCAACATCTCGCGCCGCGCGGGTACCTCCTGATGGGGGAGCGTCACCATGACGCACCGCGCGGTGCGCTTGTGCGGTTCGAGGACTGCCGAGCCCACCGACACCCGTCGACCGATCCATTCGTCCTCCACGAAACCGGTCGTGTCCGGAGTGTCGATGACCAGCTGCGGCCGGAACCGCCGCAACGCGACATCGGTGGGGTCGCCGGTGCCGAGCGCCTCGACGGCGGAGCGGGAGACGAGATGCAACGGCGCCTCGTCGTAGGTGCGGTCGCGCGGTTCGAGCCGCACGTCGTGACCGACCAGCTTCGACAGCAGGTCGTCGACCTCGGGATCGTCGCCGCGCACCACCGTGCCGTCGGCCAGCGTCAGTTCGAGTGCCGCCGGGTCGCGGGGATCGTCGTCGCTCAGAAGTCGCGCGGAGCAGGTCAGCAACAGTCCGTATCGGCGGAACCGCTTCGCACTCGCGATGTTTCCGGATTCGGCGTCGACCAGCGCCCACAGGTGATCGCCGCGCAGGCCGTCCGCTTCGATCGCTGCGACGTCGATCCGTTCACCCCCGAACGACTTCACCGGATAACGCCACAACTGATCGATACGCACGACTCGCGAGCATACGGGGACCGGAGCGGCCGCGGGACGGCCCGATCCGCCGGTCCGAAACACGCCCGGATATGACCTGAACCACAGTGTGGCTAGGGTGACGGTCATGACGGAGAACACGACACGACGCTGGGGCCTGACCGTCCCGCTCGACGGCATCCCCCTGCCCGACCAGCGACGCATCATCGAAGAGCTCCCCGACCTCGGGTACACGGACGTGTGGTCGTCCGAGGCCGGCGCTGCCGACGCGTTCACCCCGCTCACCCTCGCGAGCGTGTGGGCGCCCTCGCTGCGGCTGGGCACCGCGATCGTCCCGGTCTACACCCGCGGTCCCGCCACCCTGGCGATGTCGGCGGCGAGTCTGGCCGCCGCCGCGCCCGGCCGCTTCGTGCTCGGCGTCGGTACCTCCTCCGACGTCATCGTGGAGAAGTGGAACGGCATCCCCTTCGAGGAGCCGTTCAAGCGGGCCCGCGACACCCTGAAATTCCTGCGCGCAGCCCTGGCGGGGGAGAAGGTCACCGAGAAGTACGACACCTTCGCCGTCGACGGTTTCCGCGCCGGCATCGTGCCCGACCCGGCGCCGCCGGTGCTGCTGGCGGCCCTGCGGCCCGGCATGTTGCGCCTCGCCGGCCGCGAGGCCGACGGTGCCATCATCAACTGGCTGTCCGCCGACGACGTCCGCACCGTCGCGCCCTACGTCCGAGAGGGCGGCGAGAACAAGGAGATCGTCGCGCGCATCTTCGTGCTTCCCGGCCTCGACACCGACACCGCCCGCGCGATCGGCCGGCGCATGATCGCCGCCTACATGAACGTCCCCGTCTACCGGGCGTTCCACGAATTCCTCGGCCGATCGGAGGATTTCGCCGGTATGTGGAAGTTGTGGGCGGAAGGCGACCGCAAGGGTGCCCTCGACGCCATCCCGGACCACGTGGTCGACGATCTCGTCGTCCACGGTGAACCGGAGGCGTGCCGGGAGAAGGTGGAACGCTACGTCGAGGCCGGGGTGACCACACCGGCGATCGCACTGGTGCCCTCCGGCGATCCGGCCCCGATGATCCGCGCCCTCGCCCCGCGCTGACGTCACGATTCGGTGTAGGCGGCTAACGGCTTCCGGCGGAACGGCGACTACTCCTGCAGATCCGCTGTGCAGGAGGCGAGATGGCCGCACCGACATCGAGGACGGACCGGAACACGATCTCCCGGGTCACGGTGGTCGCCGACGACGGGGTGCCGCTGGCGGCCACCGTGACCGGACCACCGGACGCGGATATGACGCTCGTATGCCTGCACGGGCACTGCCAGGACTCGGCAAGCTGGTCTCCCGCCTGCGATCTAGTGACCGTGCCAGGCATCCGCGTCATCCGCTACGACCAGCGGGGATACGGCCGGTCCGGGACGAGCGACACCGTCTCGAGCAGCGTGTCCGCGATGGCCGACGACCTCGACGCGGTGCTCCGCACCCTCGCACCCGACGGGCCCGTGGTGCTGGCCGGGTACTCGATGGGCGGCATGGTCGCCCTCGCCTACGCGCGCCGCCACTCCGACGCCGTCGGTACCCGGGTGGTGGGAGCCGGCCTGTTCGCCACCGCCGCCTCGGGACTCGCCGAGGAGGGGATCGGGCGCTGTCTGCGGCATCCCGCGACCACGATCGTGCACCGCGCGGTGTCGCGCGCCCCACGCATGATGGAACTGTCGAAGCGCGCCGGCGGCCGCGTGTGCACGGTCGCCGCCCGTCGCCGGCCGCCGGAGTCCTGGCTGAGGCTCCTCGGGTCGGCGCTGTCGCACGAGACCTCGATCGTGACCTGGTCGCGGCTGCTGTCGGACGTCGCGGTCCTCGACGAGTCCGCCGCCCTCGCCGTGCTGTCGCGGGTGCCGGCGGTCGTCGCGGCAGGTACGGAGGACGTCTTCGTGCCCCTGTCGTTGTCGGAGGCGATGGCCGCTCGGCTCCCCCGCGCGACCCTGGTGCGCTTCGACGGGGTCGGTCACCGGGTGCTCGCCGACCGGCCCGACGAGGTCGCCCGCGCACTGTCCGGTCTGCTCGAGCGGGTCCGGGCTCAGCGGGAGGAGACCAGTGCGGCGGCCTGCTGATCGTCGCGCACCCTGCCGGGGACGAGGGCGAGGACCAGCAGCACCACCGCGACGGCGAAGCACGCCACGAAACCGATGTGGGGTGCGGCGAGCGAGATCAGGAACGGCACCGCGAAGCCCAGGTAGATCAGGCAGTAGAAGACGGCGACGGTCTGGGCCAGCTCCTCCGGCGGTGCCAGGTTCTCGACGGTGACGAGACCGGAGACCAGCAGCATCCCGTAACCGCCACCGAGGAACACCGCGGTGACGAGCACGGCGATCACCGCGGCGGGACCGTCCACGAGCACGGCGACGCCGCCGCACGTGAAGCCCAGCACCCCGAGTCCCACCCCGGCCCGCACACCGCGCTCCTCACCGTGCCGGGTGATGCGTCGTGCCACGGGCTGGATCAGTGCACCGGTCAGCAGGGTCAGCGCGGCGACCACCCCTGTGAATGCGACCGCCACACCGTCCACCCGGTCCGACACGATCGGGGGCATCGTCGCGAACGAGACGGTCGCGCAGCCGAAGACCCACGGTGCCCACGGGACGACACCCCACCGGAAGCGTCGCGAGGAGAACGCGGACAGCCGCCACGATCCCCGTACTGCACGGGGCCGGTGCGCGTCGGGCACGGCCCACACCAGCACCAGCGCGACGAGCATCAAGGCGATGTGCACCAGATAGGGCACGCGGCCCGGGGCAGGCAGCCACTGCGCGAGGAGCCCGGCGAACAGGGCGCCGCTGCCGAAGCCCGCCGACAGCGACACCGCGGCCCGGCGCGCACCCACGCCCGGTCCTCCACTGAGTTCCTTCATCCAGGCCGTGCCCGGCCCGAACGCCATGCCGGAGGCCAGACCGGCGAGGATCCGTCCCAGATACAGCAGGGCGGGCACATCCGTGCCCAGGAGCAGCACGATCGACGACAGCACGCTCACCGGGATCATCGCCCGGATCACGGGACGCCGGCCGATCCGATCGGCGAGCCGGCCGAACCACAGCAGCGCGGGGATCAGACCCAGCACGTAGGAGCCGAGCATCGCGGTGAACGATCCGCTGCCGAGCCCCAGCTCGTCGCGGTAGACCAGCTGCATCGGTGCGAACTGGTTGGCACCCCAGCTCACCGCGAAGACGGCGAACGCGAGACGAGCCCAGGACGGCAACATTCCCCGATCCTCTCAGGCCCGGCGCGGCAGGGAAGTGTCAACTCTCCACACCGCGGCGGCCGCCTTCCTGTGGAGTGTGCACGTAGGTCCGTCCGCCGGACGTCCATAGCGTTCTCGTCCATCACGAACGCGAAGGAGAACCAGTGGCGGCAGACGGTCGTTCCTCCACGCTCGACGTCGACGACACCGGCACGTGGACCGGTGCGGACGCGCACTCGATCGCCACGAAGGTGCGGCGACGCGAGGTCACCGCACGGCGGGTCGTCGAGGACCATCTCGCGCTGATCGCCGACCGGAATCCCCGGCTCACCGCGATCGTCACCGTCGCCGCGGACCGCGCGCTCGCCGAAGCCGACGACCTCGACCGCCGGCTCGACAGCGGGGGTGCGGCCGGTCCACTCGCCGGGGTGCCGTTCACCGTCAAGGACATCGTCGCGACGGCCGGAGTGCGCACGACGGCCGCCTCGTGGGCACTGAGCGAGCACGTCCCCGCCGTCGACGCCCCCGCGGTCGCGGCGCTGCGGGCGGCCGGGGCGATCCTCGTCGGCAAGACCAACACCCCCGAATTCGGCACCTCCGGGCTCACCGACAACGAGCTGTTCGGTCCCACCGTGAACCCCCTCGGCAGCCCGGAGACACCCCGCTCACCCGGCGGGTCGAGCGGCGGTGAAGCGGCCGCGATCGCGTCGGGTATGAGCGTCCTCGGCCTCGGCACCGATTTCGGCGGCTCCGTGCGCTGGCCCGCCCACTGCACCGGTCTGTGCTCGATCCGGCCCACCCCCGGGCGTGTATCCGCGGACGGCCAGTACCCCGGGGTGCTCGACGGTGGCCACGTGCGGGCCAACCCCGTCACGGTGCACGGGACGCTGCAGACCGTCGGTCCGATGGCCCGCAACCTCGCCGACCTCACCCTCGCCCTCCGGGTGATCTCCCAACCGCACCTCGCCTGGACCGATCCCGCCGACGTCGACGTGGACCGGCTCCGCATCGGCTGGGCGCCGGGGGAGGGCACCGTCCCCGTCGACGAGGACATCGTCACCGTCGTCCGGGAGAGCGCACGGCGACTCGGCGCCGTCCCCTACCGGGGAACGGCACTGGCCGAGGGCAACGACCTGTTCGGGCGGCTGCGGGCCACCCAGACCCACGTCGACATCGAGGTGCTCGGCGGCGCCGACCGGTTCGGTGCGGCCGTCCGCGACCTGCTCGCCAACGCCGGCCGGGCCGGGCAGCGGGAGGTCGAGGACCTCTGGGCCGAACGCACCCGCCTCGTCCACCGCCTGCTGGACGAGATGGGGGACGTGCTGGTGCTGCCGGTCGCGTCCATCGGAGCGCCACCGCTCGAGGCGGACCGCTTCGGTGTCGGAGACCGGCTGCTCACCTGGCAGGAGGCGCTGGCGAGCTGCCGCACGATCAGCGTCACCGGTTTCCCGTCCGTCGTCGTCCCCGTCGGCGCGACACGCGACGGCATGCCCGTCGGCGTGCAGGTCGTCGCCCGTCCCTTCCAAGACCATGTCGCGCTGGCCGTCGCCGCGCGCCTGTGAACCGGCTGCAAGGAGGTCGCTGTGCGAGACGTTCTCGGCGAGTTGACGCGGTGGTTCGACGACGGTGAGGTGTTCGCGCTCGCGACCGTCGTGGCCACCTGGAAGTCGTCCCCGCGCGAGCCCGGGGCCGCGATGGCCGTGTCCGGGTCCGGCGAGGTGGTCGGCAGCGTCTCGGGCGGGTGCATCGAGGGGGCGCTGTACGACATCGCCCAGGACGTGCTCGCCGACGGCCGCGGCCGCACCGAGGTCTTCCGCGTCACCGACGACGATGCCTTCGGGGTGAGCCTGACCTGCGGGGGCACCATCGAGGTGTTCGTGCAGCGCGTCGACCGCGCCGGTTATCCGGAGTTCGCGGAGGTGGCGCGGCGGATCGAGGCGGGGGAGCCGGTCGCGGTGGTGACGGACCGTGGCAGCGATCCCGTCCGCCACCGCATCGTCGCCCTCGACGGGGATTTCGGGCACGGGCCCGACGCGGAGGTCCGTCTCCGTCTCGGACAGGGCGAGTCGGAGGTCTATGTCGACGGCGACCACATCGTCGAGCTCTTCGCGCCGCGTCCGCGGATGTACGTCTTCGGGGCCATCGACTTCGCGTCCGCTCTGTGCTCCTTGGGCCGCTTCGCCGGATACCGGGTGACGGTGATCGACGCCCGGCCGGTCTTCGCCACCGCGGCCCGTTTCCCGGATGCCGACGAGATCGTGGTGGCCTGGCCGCACGTCGTCCTCGACTCGGCGCCCGTCGACGCGAGCACCGTGATCGCGGTGCTCACCCACGACGAGAAGTTCGACATCCCGTTGCTCGAGCGGGCGTTGCGCTGCGACGCCGGCTACGTCGGGGCGATGGGGAGTCGTGCGACCCACGAGCGCCGGATCGCGCTGCTGCGCGAGGCGGGGTTGTCGTCGGGTGAGCTGGCGCGGCTGCACTCACCCATCGGTCTCGATCTGGGGGCGCGTACCCCGGAGGAGACCGCCGTGTCGATCCTCGCCGAGGTTCTCGTGAGCACGCGCGGCGCGACCGGCCGCAGTCTCGCCACCCTGCGCGGCCCCATCCATCGCATCCCGGCCGGTCGCCGGGCCCGACCTGCGGCTTGTCCGCCGACCGTTGACGGTGTCGCAGCCGCCCTCTAGTGTCACTGTCTCCCGATAGGGACGAACGACTGGCAGGTGGACGATATCGCTGTGACGGCGCACAAGACGGACGAGCACGGACCCGGCTTCGCTGCCGTGGCCGAACCGTCGTCGCTCGCCGAGGTCCTCGCCTCCGGACTCCTCGCCGTGCCGACGGTGGTCTCCGGCGACGTCTCGGCGGCTCGCCCGGTCACCGCGACCGCCGTGATGATGATCCCGGACATCGGGCCGTGGTTGCAGCGGGGACTGCTGCTGTTCACCTCGACCACCGTCCTCGACCGCCTCGCGGTGCCGATCGAGGACTTCCTGACCCGCCTCGATCGGCAGGAGATCTCGGGACTGGTGATCCGTCTCGACGCGGAGCACCCGCTGCCTCCGGACATCGCCGACGACGCGTCCTTCCCGATCCTGACGACCTCGCAGGACGTCGTCGTGGATCATCCGCTCGCGCACGGTCTCCGCGAGATGGCCACCGCCCAGGTCGAAGCCGTGCTGGAGGCCGATCACCTCCGGCGTGGTCTGTTCGACATCGTCATGGCGGGCGGCGGGCACAAGGCGCTCGCAGAGGGTATCTCCCGCGAACTCGGCGGCGCGGTGCTGATCACCACCCCCGACGGCCGTCAGACCTGCCGGGTCGGAAAGGAATCCGACTTCGAGTGGCTCGCGTCGACGGACGCGGTGGATCCCACGGGGCGGGTGCGGACCGATTCGCTCGAGGGCGGCCTGGGTCTGCACCGTTTCGGTGACGAGTACGTGGCGATCGCTGCGATCTCGGCCAACGGCATCGACCACGGGCGGCTCGTGTTCTTCTGCCCCGCGCGCGACCTCTCGGCAGCGGACCAGTTCCTCGTCGAACAGGCGGCGACGGTGTGTGCGCTCGTCGTCAGCCGCGAGCTCGCGGTCTCGGCTGTCGAGGAGAAACACCGGGCCAACTTCGTGCGGGATCTGTTGCGAGGCCGCGCCGGTGAACCCGAACAGGTGATCGTGCACGCGCAGATGTTCGGCTGGAATCTGGATCGTCCCGTGGTGGTGGTCGCCGTCGAACCCGACCGGGTGGAGGACGATTCGCCGGGAACCCCGGCCCGGTTGCCCGTGGTGGAACGACAGGCCCGGGCGTTCGCGGGGGCCCTGGCCGGCCGCGATGCGGGAGCATCCGTCACGGCACTGGCGACCGAGACGGTCGTGCTCATGGGGCAGGGCACCGACACCATGTCCCTCGTGCACGAACTCGTCGCCCAGGTGCGGGGCGCCGGTGGAGGAGGCCGGCGTCCGTTCGGGGTCGGGGTCTCGCGGGCCTCGTCGTCGACCGACGACCTGCCCACCCTCTATGCGCAGGCGCGCACGGCACTCGAGGTGGGGCGCAAGATCTCCGGACCGTGGGCGGTGACCCATTTCGACGATCTGGGGGTGTACCGGCTGCTGAGCCTGGTCGAGGACACCGAGGAGCTCGAGTCCTTCGCTCGCGAGACGCTCAAGGAGCTGACCGACGACACGGCCGAGGCACAGGACATGTGCCGTACCCTCGAGGTGCTCCTCGCCACCAACATCAACATCGCAGAAGCAGCCCGCCAGTTGCATTTCCATTACAACACCCTGCGTTATCGCGTGGCGAAACTCGAAAAGATCCTCGGCCCGTTCACCGAACAACCCGAACTGCGGCTGGATCTTTCGCTGGCGCTGAAGATCATCGCGATGCGTGGAATCGACTCCTGACGATCAACCACGGATCTTGCCGAATTCCCGAGTCGTCTCCTGGCAGATTCCTCCCACGCCGGACCCCGTTGGCTCGATTAGCGTTTGCGCCTACCGACGTCCACATGTGATCGGCGACACAGGTTCGGTGATCCGCGTGAACTCCATCGGGACCCACACTCTGCTGAAAGGTCCGATCATGCCCATCTGGACAGTGCACGGAGACGGCAAGAACATAGAACCGGGACAGGTCGTGGCGCCGATGGAGCGCCTGAGTTGGGGCCGCACCATCGGCCTGGGTGGTCAGCACGTGGTGTCGATGTTCGGCGCCACTTTCGTCTTCCCCATCATCATGGGACTCAACCCGCAACTGGCAGTCATGCTTTCGGGCTTCTGCACGTTGTTCTTCCTCGCCGTCGTGAAGGGCCGCATCCCCAGCTATCTGGGCACCTCGGCCGCTTTCGTGGGCGGCATCGCCGCGATCTACGCGCAGGGCGGCTCGCCCGCCGAGGTCACCGGCGCCATCATGGTCTCCGGCCTGGTACTCGCCGCGATCGGCGTCGTCATCCATTTCCTCGGCGGCTCCCTGGTTTTCAAGATCCTTCCGCCGGTGGTCACCGGCGCGGTGGTCATGCTCATCGGCTTCAACCTGGCGCCAGTGGTGGCCGGCACCTACTGGCCGCAGGATCAGTGGGTGGCACTGACCGTCATGATCGCCCTGATCGTCGCCAGCGTCGTGCTGCGCGGATTCCTCGGCCGCGTCGCCATTTTCCTGGCCCTGCTGTTCGGCTACGCGCTGTCGTGGATCCTCGACCGCATCAGCGGCCCCATCACCTCCTACGATCCCGGTGCCGAGGCCGTCACCGAACACTTCCGCGTGAACTGGGAGGGTGTCACATCCGCGCCGTGGTTCGGCCTGCCGCCCTTCAGCGACGAGGCCACCGGTGTCGTCGGGATCCACGCCCCGTCGTTCAGCCTCACCTTCATCGTGCTCGTCCTGCCCGGCGTCATCGCCCTGATCGCGGAGAACGCCGGACACGTCAAGGCGGTCGCGGAGATCACCAAGACCGACCTCGACCCGATGATGGGACGTGCCCTGGCCGGTGACGGTCTCGCCACCGCCCTCGCCACGAGCGTCGGCGGTTCACCCACGACGACCTACGCGGAGAACATCGGCGTCATGGCCGCCACCCGCGTGTACTCCACTGCCGCTTACGCCGCCGCCGGTGTCATCGCCATGCTCCTCGGGTTCTCCCCGAAGTTCGGCGCGATCATCTCCGCCACCCCGGGCGGTGTGCTCGGCGGAATCACCGTGGTGCTCTACGGCATCATCGGCCTGCTCGGCGCCAAGATCTGGAAGGAGAACGGTGTCGACTTCGGGGATCCCCGTAATCTCATGCCCGTCGCGGCGGGACTGATCATCGCCATCGGCGACACCAGCCTGCAGATCACCGACACCTTCTCCCTCAGCGGCATCGCACTGGGCACCATCGTCGTCATCGGCCTTTACCACCTCTGCCGGGTCATCGCGCCCAAGGATGACGCGCCCGACGACCCCGGCACCCCCGGTGACCAGCGGAAACCGGACCGGGCGGTGGCCGACCCGGACGGGGAGAGCGACCCGGGGCGCGTCGAGCAACTCGCGTGACCCCCATTACATCTGACATTGTCGAGGGGTGAGCTTTGTCACTTCTCCACGAAACCTCGAGCACACGATGCGGGCAGGATCTTTCCAATGAAACCGTCGCCACTCACCTATCACCGACCGCGGTCGATCGATGAAGCGTGCGAGATCCTCGCGGAGGTCGCACACGAGGGCAAGGTCCTCGCCGGCGGCCAGTCGCTGATCCCTCTGCTGTCGATGCGCCTGGCGGCACCGGCCCATCTCGTCGACATCGGCTCCGTCCCGCGGTTCGATGCGATCTCCGCATCGCCGGAACTCGGGGTCACCTTCGATGCGCTCACCACCCACGCCGCCCTCGAATCCGATCCGGCCGCCGCGCAGGTCCAACCCCTGCTGGGACGGGCCCTGCGGCTCGTGGCGCACCCGACGATCCGCAATCGCGGCACCACCGTCGGCTCTCTCGTCCACGCCGACCCGTCCGCGGAGATGCCCGCCGTCCTGGCACTGCTCGGCGGCGCCGTCACGGTGCGCTCCGTGCGCGGCGTCCGGCAGATCCCCGCCGCCGACCTCTTCGCCGGGCCGCTCGAATCCACCCTCGAGGCCGACGAGATCGCCATCGGTGCGTCGGTGCCGGCGGCACGTCCCGGAACCGGCACCGCCATCGACGAGATCGCACGCCGCCACGGCGACTACGCCCTCGTCGGGGTGGTCGCCCGCGTGCAGGTCGACGACGGCGCGGTGACCTCCGCCCGCATGACCTACGTGTCCGCCGGTGAACTCGGGCAGGTCGTCGACTACACCGACGTCCTGCGCGGCGCCTGCGCGACCGACGCACGCGACCCGCTCTGGCAGCAGGTCGCCGAACTCGCCCGCGAGACCGTCGACACCGAGGCCGACATCCACGCCACCGCCCGCTACCGGTCGCAACTGGTCGCGGCCCTGACCGCCCGGGTCGGCTTCGCGGCCGCGCAGGACGCCGTCCGCGACGACACCCGGACACCGATGCACACGGGAGGACACCGATGACGAGTTCGACGACCGGGGCCGAACAGGCCGACGAACTGCAGGCCGAGACGGGGGAGCAGCACGTCGCGGTGAACTTCACCCTCAACGGCGTCACACAGACGGTGGTGCTGCCCTCGCGCACCCTCGCCTCGGATGCGATCCGCCACCATCTGCGGCAGACCGGTACCCACGTCGGGTGCGAGCACGGAGTGTGCGGTGCGTGCACGGTGCTGCTCGACGGCAAGCCGGTGCGCTCCTGCCTCGTCCTGGCCGCGAGCCTCGAGGGACGGTCGGTGACCACGGTCGAGGGACTCGTCGAACCGGACGGCACCCTGCACCCCGTACAGCAGGCCTTCGTCGACTGTCACGGGCTGCAATGCGGTTTCTGCACACCGGGATTCGTCACCACCATTGCCGCCTTCCTGGAGGAGAACCCGTCCCCCACCCAGGAGGAGGCGACCGAGGCGATCGCCGGCAACCTGTGCCGGTGCACCGGCTACCAGAACATCCGTGCGGCCGTCCTGCGCGCCGCCGAGATCAAGCGTGAACGGTCCGGAGGCTCCCCTCTCGGCCCCGACAGCGAGGCGGCCCGCGCCTCGCTCGACGCCAAGGTCCGCGGCACCACCGCTCCGGTCGGAGGAAAGGCAGGACGTCCATGACCGCCGTCTCCCACCCGTCCGTCCCCCACGCCACCGTCGCACCGGAGGCGCCCGCCGAGACCGCGAGCGCCCCCGCCGGCACCACCGAGTCCGGACGATCCTTCGGAAAACCGATCCCCCGGGTCGAGGACAACCGGCTCGTCAGCGGCAACGGACGCTATCTCGACGATCTCGGGCACGGTGCCCTCGCCGCCGCCTTCGTGCGGTCGCCGCACGCCCACGCCCACATCCGCGGCATCGACGTCGAGGCCGCATTGGAACTGCCCGGCGTGCACGCCATCTACACCTACGAGGACCTCGAGGCCGACTCGCCCGAGATGGCCGAGAACCTTCCGCTGCTGATCCCGCATCCCGCGATCACGGCTCCGCGCAACGGATATCCGCTCGCGAAGGACGAGGTGAACCACGTCGGCGAAGCGATCGTGATGGTGGTGGCCGACAACCGCTACATCGCCGAGGACGCGTGCGCGCTCATCGACGTCGACTACGAGACCCTCCCGGCCGTGGTCGGTATCGAGACCGCTCGTAGTGCCGAGCACACCGTGCACCCCGACGTGCCCGACAACGTCGCCGCCCACCTCCAGCACGGATTCGGCGACATCGAGGCGGAACTCGCCGCAGCCCCGCACCGACTCACCCTCGAGCTCGAGATCGAACGTTCGGCATCGATGCCGATGGAGGGCAAGGGCGTCTACGCCCGCTGGGACGACGACGAGAAGGCCCTGACCTTCTGGACGTCCACCCAGACGTCCACCTCCGCCCGCGCCGCGATCGCCGCACGGCTGGGCATGGCACACAACAAGGTCCACTGCATCGCCCCCGACGTCGGCGGCGGTTTCGGTGTGAAGATCGTCCACCCCTGGCCCGAGGAGGTCATGGTCACCTGGGCCGCCCGCCGGCTCGGACAGGCCGGCATCGCCACCGAGGTGAAGTGGGTCGAGGACCGGCGCGAGCACTTCATCTCCAGTGCCCACGAGCGCGGCCAGATCCACGAGGTCACCGTCGGATTCGACGACGACGGTCGGCTGCTGGCCTTCGACTTCTCGATCTGGCACGACGGCGGCGCCTACCTGCCGTACGGAATCATCGTGCTGCTCAACACCTCCACCCAGGTGCTCGGCCCCTACAAGCCGCGTGCCTTCCGGGTCGACGCCTACTCGCTGTACACCAACACGGTCATCGTCACGCCCTATCGCGGAGCGGGACGGCCCCAGGCGGTGTTCGCGATGGAACGGGCGATGGACGCCATCGCCAAGCACCTCGGCAGGGATGTCCTCGAGATCCGCGAGACCAACTTCATCCGCCCCGAGGAGATGCCCTACGACTTCCACCTGATCTTCCAGGACGGCCGGCCGCTCATCTACGACAGCGGCGACTACCAGGCCGGGATGGACAAACTCAGGAAGCTCATCGGCTGGGACGAGTTCGCGGAGTACAAGGAACGGGCCCGCGCCGAGGGGCGTCGCGTCGGCATCGGCGTGGGTGCGTACGTCGAAGGCACCGGACCCGGCCCGTACGAGGGCGCACACGTGCTCGTCGAGACCTCGGGGAAGGTCAAGGCCGCCACGGGCCTGACCACCCAGGGGCAGGGACACCAGACCTCCTTCGCGCAGATCGTCGCCGACGACCTCGGTGTACCGGTCTCCGACGTCGAGATCGTCACCGGCGACACCCGCCGCTTCGGGTACGCGGTCGGCACGTTCGCCTCCCGTGGTGCCGTGATGTCCGGCTCGGCCTTCCACGTCGCCGCGCAGATGGTGGCGGAGAAGGCGAAGAAGATCGCGTCGGAGCACCTCCACGTGGACGTCGCGGATCTCGAGCTGCGCGGCGGGCAAGTGTGCGTGGTGGGTACCGAACCCGGTGCGGAGGGCACGTCCATCCCTCTCGGGGTGGTGGCCGTGCTGTCGAACCCGCTCCGCTACGCCTTCGACGAGTCGTCTCGTCAGGCAACGGGATTCGCCGGCGCCGAGGTCGACATGTCGAAACCGCCCGTGCCCGAGGGGGAGCAGCCCGGCCTGGAGGCGACCGGCTACTACTCCCCACCCACCTCGACCTTCGCGTCGGGGATCCATGCGGCGATCGTCGAGACCGACCCCGTCACCGCCGAGATCCGGGTGCTCCGGTACGCCGTGGTGCACGACTGCGGCAACGTCATCAACCCACGCATCGTCGAGGGCCAGGTGCAGGGTGCGGTCGCACAGGGCATCGGCGGGGCGCTCTACGAGAGAATCGTCTACGACGAGCACGGACAGATGCTCAACGCGTCGTACATGGACTTCCTCATGCCCTTCGTGACGGAGATGCCCGACTCCCTCGAGATGGACCACACCGTCACCCCGTCCGCGCTCAATCCCCTCGGGATGAAGGGCGCCGGGGAGGCCGGTGTCATCCCGACCTCGGCGGTGATCGCCGCCGCGATCGAGGACGCCGAAGGAATCCCCATCACCCGCATGCCGATTTCCCCCTCGGAGTTGTTCGAGCTGCGTGCGACCCACGCGGCGCCCCGAAACAAGGAGAACGAATGAGAATCGCCGGTACCGCGCAACTGCAGGCACCCCCCGAGGTGGTCTACGACAGCCTGCAGGACGGCCGTGTTCTCGCGGCGACGATCCCGGGCGTGCAGTCGCTCGAGCAGATCAGCGACAACCACTACAAGCTGTCCATCACCGCCGGGGTCGCCTCCATCAAGGGCACCTACGACGGGGAAGTGGTTCTGTCCCAGCAGAATCGTCCCGAATCGTTCGTGATGACGGCGTCGGGAGCCGGTGCGCCGGGCACCGTCAAGGCCGACGTGGCGGTGCGCCTCGAGGAACGCGACGGCGGCACCGTGCTCACCTACGACGCGGACGCGGTCGTCGGCGGCATGGTCGGCGGTGTCGGCCAGCGGATGATCACCGGTGTGGCGAAGAAGATGGCCGGTGTGTTCTTCAACGGCATCGACGGCGTGATCGCCAACGGCCTGCCCGC
This sequence comes from Rhodococcus sp. Z13, assembly GCF_025837095.1. Taxonomy (NCBI): domain Bacteria; kingdom Bacillati; phylum Actinomycetota; class Actinomycetes; order Mycobacteriales; family Nocardiaceae; genus Rhodococcus; species Rhodococcus sacchari. Next base: position 4,170,386 of record NZ_CP107551.1, on the reverse strand, counting down.
GGCACCGAGTGCACCCGAAGCCGCAGCCGTCGCGAGCACGAACGGCACCGAGGTCGCCGAGGGTGCGGGTGTGAGGACCACGGCGCTGCCCGTGGCCACCGCGGCGGCTGCCCCGGCTCCGACCGGAACGCCCTCGGCGACAACCGTTCTGCTGTCTGCAGGAGTGGGCGCGGGCATCGCACTGGCGGGCGTCGCCCTGGGAGCGATCCTCGCCCGGCGCTGACCTCTTCGCCGAATCCCCACGGCACCCCCGGACCGTCACGGTCCGGGGGTGCCGTCGTCTGCGGCCGGCAGGTGCACGAACCCCGAACAGGGGGCGGTGAGTTCGGCGAGATGTGACAAAGAAACACCGCCGTTCGGGGAGTGGAATGTCATCAGACGTCAGGTGGGACACCGGCGAGACGAACCCAGGAGGAAACATGGGATCCAGGAAGATTCGGGTCGGTATCGATACCGGCGGAACATTCACCGACGTGGTCGCGGTGGACGACGAGTCCGGCGCCATCGTCACCACGAAGACACCGTCGACACCGCAGGATCCGGCCATCGGCTTCCTCGCCGGCATCGAGAAGGTCCTCGCGCAGCTCGGTGAGACCGGCGACGCGATCGACGCCGTCAGCCACGGCACCACCGTCGCGACCAACAAGCTCCTCGAGGGCAAGGTCGGCACACTCGGTTTCATCACCACCGAGGGCTACGAACACGTCCTCGAGATCGCCCGCCAGTCCGTTCCCGACGGCTACGGCAACTCGTACTTCTGGGTCAAGCCCGACCGCATCGTACCGGCCGACCGCGTTCGCACCATCCGCGGCCGTCTCGCATACGACGGCAGCGAGATCCGTCCTCTGAACGAGGACGATGTCCGTGCCGCCGCCCGCTTCTTCAAGGACCGCGAGATCCTCACCGTCGGCGTGTGCCTCATGCACTCCTACGCCAACCCCGAGCACGAGCGCCGTGTCCGCGACATCCTCGTGGAGGAGTACCCCGAGGCGACCGTGAGCATCTCCAGCGAGGTGCTGCGCGAGTACCGCGAGTACGAGCGGTCCATCACGACCCTCGTCGACGCCGCGGTCAAGCCCAACATCCGCAACTACGTCAACAACATCGCGAACCGTCTGCGCGAGTTCTCCTCCGCCGAGGGCGAGCAGCGCGACATCCCGTTCTACGTGATGAAGTCCAACGGCGGCGTGCTCTCGGCCGAGGAGGTCGTGCACCAGCCGATCACCACCGTGCTCTCCGGCCCCGCGGCCGGTGCCCTGGGCGCGGCCCTGATCGCCGGTGTCGCCGGTGTCGACCAGGTGCTGACCTGCGACGGTGGCGGCACCTCCACGGACGTCACCGTGGTGGTCGGCGGCGAGCCGGCACTCACCACGGAAGGTCGCGTGGGTGTCTACCCGTCCAAGATCCCGATGATCGACGTGGTGACCGTCGGCGCCGGTGGCGGTTCCATCGCCTGGATGACCCCCGAGGGCACCCTGCGTGTCGGCCCGCAGTCGGCCGGCGCCGATCCCGGGCCCCTGTGCTACGGCAAGGGCGGCAACGAGCCGACCATCACCGACGCCCACGTCCTGCTCGGCCGCATCCCTCCCCACCTGCTCGGTGGTGAGATCCCGCTCGACACCGAGCTCGCCCGCAAGGGCGTCGAGGAGCTCGCGCACAGTCTCGGCCTCGAGTTCGAGGCGTGCGCCACGGGCATCCTCGAGGTGTCGGCCTGGAACCAGGCCAATGCGCTGCGCCAGATCACCGTCAAGCGCGGTCTCGACGTCCGCGACTTCACCCTGGTGACCTTCGGTGGTTCCGGTTCGCTGCTGGCCTGCCGCCTCGTCGACATCCTCGGTCTCAAGGACGTCCTCGTGCCGCTCAATCCCGGCAACGTCTCGGCCTTCGGTCTGCTCACCGTCGACGTCCGCAACGACTACGTGCAGACGCACGTCAGCCGCCACGACCGGTTGAAGATCGACGAGCTGCAGGCCGGGCTCGACGCCCTCGCGGCCGAGGCCGAACGTGCCCTGGAGGAGGAGGGTTTCGGTCCCGAACAGCGGCAGTACGCCCGCTCGGCCGACCTGCGCTACTTCGGCCAGGCCTTCGAGGTGCGCGTGCCGGTGGGCGACGGTCCCATCACCCAGGAACTGATGGACGAGACGGCCGAACGCTTCCACCGGGCCCACCGCGAGCTCTACGGCTACGACTTCCGCAACGATCCCCACCAGCACGTGGAATGGGTCAACCTCCGCGTCAGCGGAATCGGGCCGATCAAGCGACCGGAACTTTCCGAGATCGCCCCGGGCACGGGCGCGGACGCCGCCCTCACCGGCACCCGCGAGGCGTACTTCGACGAGTGGGTCACCACCCGTGTGTACGATCGCGCCCGCCTCGGCGCCGGCGACGAACTCGAAGGTCCCGCCGTGATCGAGGAATTCAGCTCGACCATCCCGGTCCACCCCGGATTCCGGGCTCGCATCGACTCTTTCGGCAACATCCGCCTCACCAAGACATCCGACTCGAACGGAGCCACCCGATGACTGCGACTCTCGAACCCGCCGCGGCCACGACGCGCAAGCCCTTCCGGTTGACCGACGCTTCGGGCACCGCTCCCGATCCGGTGCTCGTGGAGATCGTCGCCGGCTACCTCGCCAGTGTCGAGATGGAGGTGGAGACCTCCATCTCCCGGACCTCGCGCTCGCCGATGATCCGCGACGCCCACGACTTCCGGGCCGGCATCCACGACCGCAACCTGCGCAAGCTCACCGGGCGTTCGTACTCGGCACTCGTGCATCCGGTGGCGCGGGACTTCCCGCTCGAGACGATGAAGCCCGGCGACGTCTTCTTCCACAACGACGTCTACCTCTCCGAAGGCGGCATCGGCCACCTCCCCGACCTGTGTGTCACCGTCCCGGTCTTCGCGACCCGCCCCGGCGACACCGAGCCCTCGGTCGTCGCGTTCGTGCAGGCCTTCGGCCACCACGACGACATCGGTGGTTGCTGCCCCGGCTCCATGCCTTCGGGTGCGACCACGGTGTACGAGGAGGGACTGATGGTCCCGCCGATCAAGCTGTGGGACCAGGGCGTTCCGAACGAGGCGGCGCTGCGGATCATGACCCGCAACTCCCGCATGCCCGACTCGCTCGCCGCCGACCTCGACGCCGAGTGCTCGGCGTGCCTCATGGGTGCGCGCCGGCTGTCGGAGCTGTTCGAGCGCTACGGCGTCGAGACGGTCGAGGCCTGCTTCGACGCGATCCTCGACGCCACCACGGAGACGTACCGACGCGAGATCCTCAGCAAGATCCCGGTGGGCACGTACACCTGGGAGGACTACGCCGAGCACGACGGCGTGGACGAGCCCATGCTGCACGTGCAGCGCATCACCCTCACCAAGACCTCCCCGGAGGACGAGGGTGGCGAGCGTCTGATCCTGGACTTCAACGGCACCGGTCCGCAGGCGAAGGGCCCGATCAACCACTGCGGTGACTACGCCGACGGAAACTTCCTCATCAAGTGGCTGGCGCCGATCCTCCGCAACCTGGCCGACACCCCGGACCGCATGGCGGAACTGGACGTCAACGAGGGCGTGGTGCCGCTGATCGAGATGAAGTTCCCGGAGCCGGGCACGCTCATCACGCCGATCTTCCCCGCTCCCACCAACGCTCGTACGTTCGTGATCCTGCGTCTGCTCGGTGTGCTCTCCGGTGTGGTCGCCAAGGCGGTCGACGGCAACATGCCCGCCGACCAGGAGACCATCCGCTACACCGGTGTGTACGGCGAGGACTTCGACGGCCACTCCTACCTCATGCGTGAGGTGCTCGGCGGTGGTTCCGGTGGTCGGCACTACGCCGACGGGGAGGACACCATCCACGTGGTGCCCGACTCGCGGAACCTGCCCACGGAGTTCACCGAGAGCCGTTTCCCGTTCATCGTCGAGAAGCTCGGTCTGGCTATCGATTCCGGCGGAGCCGGTCGCTACCGCGGTGGTCTCGGCTACGAGAAGCACATCCGCATGCTCAAGGACGCGAACTTCATGTCCATCGCGGACCGTTCGATCCTCGCGTGCTGGGGCGTCAAGGGTGGCAAGGCCGGAAAGCCGTTCTCCGTCACCCTCGATCCCGGCGGGCCGGACGAGCGCGAGTTCGACGCCCTCACCGACGCCGAGCCGATCAGGGCCGGACAGGTCGTGCGTATCCGCACCACCGGCGGCGGTGGCTGGGGCGACCCGCTCGATCGCCCGATCGACGAGGTGGTCCGGGACGTGCTGTGGCGCAAGGTGTCCGTCGAGGGTGCCCGCGACGACTACGGTGTGATCCTGAAGGACACCTCGGTCGACGAACCCGTAGCCGACGTCGAGGCCACCGAGGCGCTGCGGGAGCGGATGCGCGCCGAGCGCGGCGAGGAGGAACCCTTCTTCGACCGCGGTCCCGGTTACGCCCGCCTGTCGGGTGGTGCCGAGTTCGCCGAGTACGACTTCATCGGCAACTGATGTCGACGACGGCCGAACTCTCCCGCGGCACCGATCTCGCAGTGATCGGTGCCGCGGGGAAGACCGGGACGGCTGTCGTCGCGGCGCTGGAGACCGCCGGCACGCCCCCCGTCCGCCGAGTGGTGCACACCGCCCGGCGGACGGGGGATCGTGCTGTCGACCTCGAGACCGGGGCCGGGCTCGCCGAGGCGCTGTCGGGGTGCAGCGGTGTGTACTTCATCGGCCCCAACATGCATCCCGACGAACCGGCCCTGTTCGCGCGGTTCCTGCGGGCGGCGACCGAGGCCGGGGTCGACCACGTCGTCTACCACTCGGTGGCCTGGCCCTACACCCCGGCGATGCCGCACCACCTCGACAAGGCGCGCTGCGAGGACCTGCTGCACACCGCCGAACGGGTGCGCTGGACGGTACTGCAGCCGTGTGCCTACGCCGAGAACTTCGCGGCGGTGCTCGACGGGACCACCGACCTGCTCGAGGTCCCCTACGATCCGGACGCCCCCTTCTCGTTCGTCGCCCTCTCGGACGTCGCGGACGTCGCGGCCCGTGTCCTGATCGAAGGAGCGGACGTCCACCACGGAGCCACCTACGAACTCGGGGGACCGGAGGCGATCGGTGTCCGGCAGCTGGGCACCGCGACGGGACGGCCGGTCGCGGTGCGGCAGGTGTCCTTCGCGGAATGGGAGCGACGGCACGGCGCCATGCTGTCCGCCGGGACACGGGCACGGCTGCGCGCGATGTTCGACTTCTACGACCGGCACGGCTTCGTCGCCGGTAGCACGACCCTGACCGCACTGCTGGGCCGGGAACCCACCCGCATCACCGACCTCGCGCCGCGGATCCCCGGTCCCACGCCCGCAGGTGGTGTAGGAAGGGGAACGTGACCGATCGCTCCACCGCCGGCCGCGGCGCCGCCGAAACCCTGCCCGCACCCGTGCTCATCGCCGTCGACGAGGACAGCGGCATCGGCGTGCTCACCCTCGCCCGGCCCCGGCAGCGCAATCCCCTGTCGGTGGCCACCATGCGCGAGGTCGTCGCCGGTCTGACCGCTCTGTCGGCGAACACCAAGGTGATCGTGATCCGCGCGGAGGGCCCGGTCTTCTCCGCCGGTCACGACCTGCGGGAGATGATCGGCCGCACCCTCGACGAGGAACGTGCGATCTTCGAGACCTGCAACGAGATGATGCGCACCGTGCAGTCGATCCCGCAGCCGGTGATCGCGTCGGTGCAGGGTGCGGCGGTCGCCGCGGGCTGCCAGCTCGTCGCGGCGTGCGACCTTGCGGTGGCGGCGACGGACGCCGAGTTCGGCACCCCGGGTGTGCGAATCGGCCTGTTCTGCTCGACCCCGATGGTCGCGGTCAGCCGTGCGATCGGACGCAAGCGGGCGCTGCAGCTGCTGCTCACCGGCGACACCATCGACGCGCGGACGGCGGCGGACTGGGGGCTGGTGAACTTCGTCGTGGAACCGGAAGCGCTCGAGACCGCCACCACCGAGCTCGCCCTGAAGATCGCGTCGGCCTCCCCGGCGACGGTCCGCATCGGCAAGGAGGCCTTCTACCGGCAGGTCGACCTGCCGCAGGACACCGCCTACGCGGCGATGGCGGAGACGATGGCCTCCAACGCGATGATCGAGGACGCCCAGGAGGGCATGACGGCGTTCGTGGAGAAGCGCGCTCCGGTCTGGCGGGGCCGGTGAAGCTGAGCGATCGCTAGGTCTGGATATTTGGTTGGACGTCCTATAACCTTCGCTTCCATGACCACGGACCCTCGTCAGAGCACCGTCGACGGCATCCTGCACCGCACCGCCGCCCGCTACCCCCAGCGCGTCGCGCTCCGCTTCGGCGACCGGCAGTTCACCTACCGGGAACTCGACGAAGCGGTCACCCGCGCCGCCGCCCACCTGCTGTCGCTCGGCCTGGCCAAGGGCGACCGCGTGGCCGCCTACGGCACCAACTCCGATGCCTACGCCCTCGGCTATCTCGCCGCCGCCCGCGCCGGGCTCGTGCACGTACCGATCAACTACGCCCTGCGGGGGGAGGAACTGTCGTACCTGCTCGGCCAGTCCGGCGCGAAGGCGGTGCTGGTGGACCCGGTGCTGCGCGACAACCTCGACGCCGTCCTGGCCGGCGTGCCCGCCGAGACCGTCGTCCCGCTCCGCGACGCCGACGACTCCCTGCTCACGGTCGCGCGGACCGGTGAGGTGCCCACCCTCGACGTGACGGTGGCCGACACCGACCTCGTGCAGTTGCTCTACACCTCGGGGACCACCTCGAAGCCCAAGGGCGCCATGATGACCCACCGTGCCCTGATCTTCGAGTACATGTCGTCGATCGACGCCCTCGACCTGTCGGCCGGCGACGACCCGCTCGTGTGCATGCCGCTCTACCACTCCGCCGCCATGCACGTCTTCCTGCTGCCCTACCTCGCGGTGGGCGCGACCGTGCGACTGCTGCCCGCCCCCGACGTCGCCGAGATCCTCCGCCTCGTCGAGGAGGAACGCATCGGCGCGCTGTTCCTCGCCCCGACGGTGTGGGTGCCGCTGACCAACCACCCCGATCTCGACAACCGCGACCTGTCGTCACTGCGCAAGGCCCAGTACGGGGCGTCGATCATGCCGGTCACGGTGCTCGAACGGCTCCGTGCCCGCTATCCCGAACTCGGCTTCTACAACTGCTTCGGCCAGTCCGAGATCGGGCCGCTCGCCACCGTGCTGCGACCCGAGGAGCACGACGCCCGTCCTGCCTCGTGCGGTCGCGCGGTGATGTTCGTCGAGACTCGCATCGTGGACTCGGACGGCAACGACGTGCCCGACGGCGAACCCGGCGAGATCCTGTACCGCTCACCGCAACTGTGCCTCGGCTACTGGGACAACCCCGAGGCCACCGCGGAGGCCTTCCGCGACGGCTGGTTCCACTCCGGCGACCTCGTCACCCGCGACTCCGAAGGCTTCATCACCGTCGTCGACCGCATCAAGGACGTCATCAACACCGGCGGCATCCTCGTCGCCTCCCGCGAGGTCGAGGACGCGATCTACACGCACCCGGCCGTCGCCGAGGTCGCCGTGATCGGCACGCCCGACGAGAAGTGGATCGAGGCCGTGACCGCGGTCGTCGTGCTCAAGGAGGGCCATGCCCTCGACGAGGGCGAGCTGATCGACCACGTCAAGCAGCGCCTCGCACCGTTCAAGGTGCCCAAGGCCGTTCGCTTCGTCGACACCCTGCCGCGCAACCAGAGCGGCAAGCTCCTCAAGCGCGAGCTGCGCGGTTCCTGACGCCCCCGCGACCGAAACACTCCGAGAAGGAAACGACATGTCCATGGCGAAGAAGTACATCCCCTCCTGGCACGACGACGAGGTCTCTGCCGTCTACGATCTCGCGCGCGAGTTCTTCGAGCGCGAGGTGATGGCCAAGTCGGAGAAGTGGGAGTCGCAGCGCCGCATCGATCGCGAGGTGTGGCTCGAGGCCGGAAGGCTCGGCCTGCTCTGCTGCTCGATTCCGGAGGAATACGGCGGCGGCGGAGGAACTTTCGCGCACGACCTCGCCGTCTTCGAGGCGCAGGGCTATTCCGGCGATCTCGCCTTCGGCAACTCCGTGCACAGCGGCATCGTCGCCCATTACATCCTCGAGTACGGCAACGAGGAGCAGAAGAAGACCTGGCTGCCGGGCATGGCCACCGGTGAGATCCTCGGCGCCATCGGCATGTCCGAACCCGGCGCGGGCTCGGACCTCAAGGCCATCAAGACCACCGCGGTGCGCGACGGCGACCACTACGTCGTCAACGGCTCGAAGACCTTCATCACCAACGGTTCGTCGGCCGACGTCATCGTCCTCGCCGTCAAGACCGACCCGAAGGCCGGCGCCAAGGGCGTGTCGCTGCTCATCGTCGACCTGCGCGACACCCCCGGGTTCTCGGTGGGCCGCGTGCTCGACAAGGTCGGCCAGCACGCCGCCGACACCTCCGAACTGTCGTTCGTCGACGTGCGGGTGCCCGTGACCAACCTGCTCGGCGAGACCGAGGGCCTCGGCTTCGGGCAGCTCATGGCGCAGCTCGTGCAGGAACGCCTCATCATCGGCGCCCAGGCCGCCGGCGCGATGGAGCGGGCCGTCGAGGAGACCGTGCGCTACACCAAGGCGCGACAGGCCTTCGGCCACAGCCTCTTCGAGTTCCAGAACACCGCCTTCGAACTCGCCGAGTGCCAGACCATCGCACGCACCAGCCGCGTCTTCCTCGACCACTGCATCGAACAGCACCTGAAGGGCGAACTCGACGCGTCCGACGCCGCGATGGTCAAGTACTGGCTGACCGACAAGCAGTGCGAGGTCATCGACCGCTGCGTGCAGCTGCACGGCGGCTACGGCTACATGCGCGAATACCTCATCGCCCGCATGTACGAGGACGCGCGTGTGCAGCGGATCTACGCCGGCGCCAACGAGGTGATGAAGCAGATCATCGCGCGGGCGTTGTAGGGGAGCGGCTACCTCACCACGGACGGCTGGTGGTGAGGTACTCCGCCATCTCCTGACTCAACCGGCGATGGGCGCGACGGTGCTCGGCGCGCTCGTCGCCGGACTGGTTGAGGCGGCGCTCCTCCTCGGACTCCGGGAGCACCGGGGGCACCGGGGTGGGGTGACCGTCGTCGTCGATCGCCACGAAGGTGAGGAAGGCCGTCGCGGCGATGCGCCGCTCACCGCTGCGCAGGTTCTCGGCGGTGACCTTGACGAACACCTCCATCGAACTGCGGCCGGTCCACGTCACGAACGATTCGAGGCACACCGAGTCCGACGGACGCACGGGCTCGAGGAAGGCGACCGAGTCGGTCGACGCCGTCACGACCGAGGCGCGACTGTGACGTGTCGCGGAGATCGAGGCGGTCATGTCGATGTCGCTCATCAGTTTCCCGCCGAACAACGTGTTGTGGTCGTTGACGTCGTTGGGAAAAACCCTGCTGGTCTTGATGACTCGTGATTCTCGGCAAGGTTTGGCCTGCACCCGTGGTCCTTTCGTAGAACGCGCTCCCGGGATCTCCGGTACCCGCACGTTCCAAGCCTACGACGGCCGCGCGGCGATCTGCGCCGGGTGGGTGTGATACTGGACAAGTCGTGTGAGCATCGACACGAGCTGCTCCCGCTCGGCGTCGTCGAGGGGAGCGAAGGCCTCCTCCTGCGCCTCGGTGAGCCGGCGATCGAGATCGAACAACCGGTTGCGGCCCCGGCGCGTGAGGCTGACGACGTTGCGCCGCCGATCGGTCGGATCGGGGGCGCGTTCGACGAAACGCCGGTCGGCGAGCGCGTCGACGGTGCCCGCCACGTCGCTGCGGTCGAGACTGCAGCGCCGCGCGAGATCGATCTGGCTGGACGGCCCGTACTCCTCGAGCGCGGCGAGGACCCGGTAGTGGTGCCCGCGGGCGTCGGCGGCGTCGAGCCGGTCGAACACGACCCGGTGGACGTGTCGCGCCGCCTGTGTCATCAGGAAGCTGGGGAGGTGCCCGAGGCGTTCCGGGCCGGCCGCATCGTCGGTGGCGGACATGGCACCGAGTCTACGAGGCGTGCCTCCGGGCAGCGAGAGCCAGGTCACCTTCCGCGGTGATCCGTGATCGGGGTCCGCGGGCCGCGTTTCGGAACCCGCGCGTAACCGCCGGACTCGACGATCAACCGGACCGCCCGGTGACGGTGCGGGCGGAGCGGCTCGAGGTGCTCGATCATGCCCGCGTCGTCGAGAGGCCGGCCCAGCAGCGACCAGCCGACCACCTTCGCGAGGTGGTAGTCGCCGACGGAGAGCGCGTCGCTGTCGCCGAAGGCACGCTGCGCCACCTCCGCGGCCGTCCACACCCCCACCCCGGGGACGGACCGCAGCTTCCGCCGGGCCTCGGCGGGCGTGCACCGGACGAGACGTTCGAGGGAGTCGGCGAGCTGCGCGCAGCGCACCACGGTCCGGGCGCGACCGGGATCGACGTTCGCGCGATGGAACTCCCAGGACGGAACCACCCGCCAGACCTGTGCGGCGGGCGGCACCCGCATCCCTTCCGGCGCCGGCCCGGGCGCCGGATCGCCGAACCGGGTGACCAGGCGCCGCCACGAGGCGAACGCCGCGACCCCGTGCACGCGCTGTTCGAGGATCGCGGGGACGAGGGACTCGAGCACCCGGCCGGTGCGGGGGATGCGCAACGCGGGCAGCCGCCGGTGTGCCTCGGCGAGCGCCGGATGGTCGGGTGCGAAACCGGAAGGGTCGTCGTCGGCGCCGAGCAGGGCGGGCAGCCGGTCGAGCAGCTCCGGGGCGCCCGGCCCCCAGGCGAGACACCACGCGCCGTGCGGGCCGTCCTGGGTGAGCCGGTAGGTGACGGGTCCGGAATCCATCCGGGAGGTCCGCCAGACCGTCGTTCCGTCGGTGCGATGGCAGGGGTCGTAGGGGCCGCGCTGCAGCGGCCGCAGGGAGCGCACGACGTCGACGGGCCGGGGGATGCGCACACGTGCCTCGAGCGGGCCGGTGCCGACGGTCGGGGTCGCGCCGCCCGGGGCGCACACGCCGGGTCGTCCTCCCTCGCCGGACACGGTCACCTCCATACCGTACTCCGGGATGTCGCGCCGACTTTCGCCGTGTCGGAGGGTAGGGATATGGTCGGGCGCATGATCATCGTGAGCACCGACGGATCCTGCCTGCGCAATCCCGGTGGCGCCATCGGATGGGCGTGGGTCAATCACGAAGGCCCCAGTGCGTCGGGTGGCGAGCGCTCGGGGACGAATCAGATCGCGGAACTCAGGGCGCTGCTCGAGGCCCTGAAGGCCCATCCCGGTTCCGAGCCGATGATCATCGAGTCCGATTCGCAGTACGCCATCAAGTGCGCCTCCGAGTGGCTGCCCGGCTGGAAGCGCAAGGGGTGGAAGACGGCGACCGGCGCGCCGGTGAAGAACCTCGACCTCGTCCGTGCGATCGACCGCGAGCTCACCGAGCGGGCCGGGCCGGTGCGGTTCCGCTGGGTGCGCGGCCACGTCGGCAACCACTTCAACGAGCTGGCCGACACCCTCGCCGGGCAGGCTGCCCGCGAGATCGCGGCGAAGCCAGGGCCGATCGAGGTGCCCACCGTCGCGCCGGCCGAGCGCGCTCCGTCGAAGCGGGTCGACGACGCCGAACTGACCCTCTTCTGACGTTCCGCGGGCCGCGCCGGTACGGTCGCGCCATGAACGAAGTCGAGCGGATCGCCCGGTTCCGGAATGCTCACGGACTCGACCACCTCGTCGACGTCCACACCCATTTCATGCCCCGCAACGTCCTCGACAAGGTGTGGGCCTACTTCGACGCCGCGGGACCGCTCGTCGGCCGGCCGTGGCCGATCACCTACCGGCAGACCGAGGAGGAACGCCTCGCGCGGCTGCGGGAGTTCGGGGTGCGGCGCTTCACCGCCATGCTCTACCCGCACAAGCCCGGCATGGCCGCGTGGCTGAACGCCTGGGCGGTGGACTTCGCGTCCCGCACCCCCGACTGCCTGCACACCGCCACCTTCTATCCCGAACCCGAGGCGAAGAGCTACGTCGCCGAGGCGATCGACGCCGGTGCGCGGGTGTTCAAGTCGCACATCCAGGTCGGTGACTACACCCCGCTGGACCCGCTGCTCGACGATGTGTGGGGCCTGCTCGAGGAGACGGGGACACCGATCGTCGTGCACTGCGGTTCGGGTCCGGCCCCCGGCACGCACACCGGTCCCGAACCCATGCGGGACCTGTTGCGGCGTTTCCCGCGGCTGACGGTGATCGTCGCGCACATGGGGTTGCCCGAGTACCGCGAATTCCTCGATCTCGCCGAGCGATACGAGCGGGTGCATCTCGACACGACGATGGCCTTCACCGACTTCGTGGAGAAGGACACCCCGTTCCCGCCCGACCAGCTGCCCCGACTCGGTGAGCTGCGTTCGAAGATCCTGCTGGGCACCGATTTTCCGAACATCCCCTACGACTACCTGCACCAGCTCGAGGTGCTCGAGCGGGTCGCGCCCGACGACGACTGGATCCGCGCCGTGTGCCGGGACAACGCCACGAGGCTGTTCGACCTCGACGCCGAACCCGCCTGAAACGGGCACCGCCCCCACCGTCGGGACGGTGGGGGCGGCTACCGGTTCGGCAGGTGCCGGATCAGGATCCGGCGGCCTCCAGGCCGACGGTGATGTCGGCGAGGATGTCGTCGATGTGCTCGATGCCCACGGCCAGGCGCACCAGGCCCGGGGTGACCCCCGAGGCGAGCTGCTCCTCGGGGGTGAGCTGCGAGTGGGTGGTCGACGCCGGGTGGATGACCAGCGAGCGGACGTCGCCGATGTTGGCGACGTGGCTGTGCAGGGTCAGGGCGTTGACGAACTTCTTACCGGCCTCGATGCCACCGGAGAGCTCGAAGACCACGATGGCGCCCGCGCCGCGCGGCGCGAGGGTCTGGGCGCGCTCGTACCACGGCGAGGACGGGAGCCCGGCGTACGACACCGACGCGACCTCGGGACGGGCCTCGAGGAACTCGGCGACCTTCTTCGCGTTCTCGACGTGCCGCTCGATGCGCAGGCTCAGCGTCTCGAGACCCTGCGAGATGAGGAAGGCGTTGAACGGCGAGACGGCCGCACCCATGTCGCGCAGCAGCTGCACGCGGGCCTTCAGCGCGTAGGCCGGGGCGCCGAGATCGGCGAAGACGACACCGTGGTAGCTCGGGTCGGGCGTGGTGAAGTTGGTGTGGCGACCCTGCGTCCAGTCGAACTTGCCGCCGTCGACGATGACACCGGCGATGGCGGTGCCGTGGCCACCGAGGTACTTGGTGGCCGAGTGCACGACGATGTCGGCGCCGTGCTCGAGCGGGCGGAGCAGGTAGGGGGTGGCGACCGTGTTGTCGACGATCAGCGGCAGGCCGTTGTCGTGCGCGACGCCGGAGATGCCGGGGATGTCGAGGACGTGGTTCTTCGGGTTGGCGATGGTCTCGCCGTAGAACGCCTTGGTGTTGGGGCGGATCGCCTCGGCCCACTGGTCGAGGTTGTCGGGATCCTCGACGAAGGTGACCTCGATGCCGAGCTTGGGCAGCGTGTAGTGGAACAGGTTGTAGGTACCGCCGTAGAGGTACGGGCTCGACACGACGTGGTCGCCGGCCTCGGCGAGGTTGAGGATCGCGAAGGTCTCGGCGGCCTGACCGGAGGAGAGCAGGAGCGCGGCGACGCCGCCCTCGAGGGAGGCGATGCGCTGCTCGACGGCGTCCTGCGTCGGGTTCATGATGCGGGTGTAGATGTTGCCCGGCTCGGCCAGACCGAACAGCGCCGCGGCGTGGTCGGTGCTGTCGAAGGTGTAGCTGGTGGTCTGGTAGATCGGCAGCGCGCGGGCCTTGGTGTCACCACCGGCGGGCTGACCGACGTGGATCTGCTTGGTCTCGAAGCTCCAGTTCGCGCTGGGATCGAAGGCTTCGGGGTTGTTCTCGCTCATGAAATGCTCCGGATTCGGGTGGGATGCGGATCGTCGAGATGCTGACCTTCGGGCTCCACAGGACACCCCACGACGCGGAGGGGTTCGGGAGGGACAGGGCGGGTGCGGGCGGTCAGCGGGCCGGACACCCGCAGATACACGAAAGGTGGGCACGACGGTGCGGTCGCTGGGTCGACCGTTCCTGCGTCTTGCTCACGGTCACGACAATAACGCCTCCGGACGATTCCGACCACAGTCGTAGGAATTCGCCGTCCCAGCGAGTGGGACTCCGCCTACCTACAGTCTGTGTGTACCTCTTCCGGTGGCGGCTGTGATACTGCTAACGTACTGGAACAGATTCCAGTTTCATGAGGCGCGCAGGGTCGTGGCCAGGACTTATGGAGGTGAAGTTGACCGCCGTCGACTCCTCGCTCGAGCCCGTCGGAACACCTGTGAAGCGAGAGCTTCCTCCATCGATGGTCGATCGGATGACCCTCATCCTCGAAGCCTTCGACAGCCGTGGCGCCCTCACTCTCGAAGAGGTCACCTGCCGTTCCGGGCTGCCCCGATCCACGGTGCACCGCATCCTCGACCATCTGGTCCGACGCGACTGGGTCGAGCACGCGTCCTTCGGCTACTGCCTGGGCCCGCGTGCCCTCGGCCTCGGCGGCAGCGACACCGGCCACCGCCGCATCCGGGAGGCGGCCGCACCGCACCTGCACGAGCTCGCGATGCAGACCGGCGCGGTGGTGCACCTGACGGTGCTCGAGGGCAACGAGGTGCTCTACCTCGACAAGGTGGGTGGGCAGTTCGCGTCCAGCGTGCCGTCCCGCGTCGGCGGCCGGTATCCGGCCTATGCGACCGCCGCCGGCAAGGCGATCCTCGCGTGGCTCGAACCCGAACGCGTCGACGCCCTCTACGGCAAGGTGCTCGTCCCGTGCACCGAGCGCACCATCCGCGACTCGGCGAACCTGCACCAGGAACTCAACCGCATCCGCAAGCGTCGCGGTGTCGCCTTCGAACGCGAAGAAGCCGCCCGCGGGATCGGTTGTGTGGGCGTGGCCCTGCGCGGTGCCGACGGCCCGGTCGCGGCGCTGTCGCTCGCGGCCGACGCCCGCTCGACGCGGCTCGAATGGGTGGCCCCGATCGTCGCCGACACCGCCCGCAAGATCACCCGCGCGCTGTTCCCCGAGCAGGAACGGGACGTGACGCTCCCGGGTGCCGCCGAGAAGGTGGGCTGACGGACCTGCCCTGAAACGACGAGTGCGCAGTCGCCGGGCGACTGCGCACTCGATTCGTGTGAGGGAGGGGTGCGCTCAGAGCAGGTGCACCTTCTTGTAGAGGATCTTCGACGGTCCGCCGACGAGGCCGACGTTGTCGAGGAAGGCCATCAGCTTGGCGCCGGATTTGCGTACCCGGTCGTGGTAGTGCTTGTTGTTCCGCGCCTCCCGCAACGCGCGCTCACGGTCGAGACCGGCGTTGGCGTAGACGTCGGGGTGGATCATGCTCTTGACCACGAAGAAGACCACCAGGGCGGTGTTGAACCGCTCGAGCGCCAGGCGTGCGCGGCTCGCCCCGGCCAGGCGGCGGGCCACCTCCTCGCGGGCGAAGCGGATGTGCCGGGCCTCCTCGAGCACGTGGATCCTCGACACCGCGCGGGTGACGGGCTGGACGCGTTCGTCGCGCATGAAGTCGCGCTGCATCATGTCGAGGATCTCCTCGGCGGCCATCACCGCGGCGTAGGCGTTGGCGCCCTTGAAGAACCGGCCCCACAACCGGCCGAGCCGGTGGATGTAGCGCGGTGGGCCGTAGCCCGGCATGTCCAGCCGTTCGCCGGCGCGCGCGAACATCACCGAGTGGCGGCACTCGTCCGCGACCTCGGTGAGCGCGAACTGGACGTGCCGGGAGTGCTTGTCGCGGTCGTACACGTCGCGCAGCAGCATCTGCATGAGCAGGATCTCGAACCACAGGCCGACGCTCGACACGCTCGCCGCCTCGTGCTTGGTGAGTTCGATGCGCTGTTCGTCGGTGAGCTCGTCCCACAGCGCGGTGCCGTAGAGGGTGCTCCACTCCGGGGTCATGCCGAACTTGTCGTCCGGGACGGGGGCTTCCCAGTCGACCTCGACGACGGGGTCGTACGACTTGCGGGCCGACGAGGCGAGCAGTCGACCGGCGGTTTCCTCGCGATCGGACAGCGGGACCCCGGGGACGAAACCCTTGGCGGTCTCGCGGGTGAGCGATGCGGTCATGTCTCCACCTTTTTAGTGTGACGACTGGTAACTGTTAATCAGGTTACCGTGACCGTGGGCACAGCACAATGCCCGCGACCTGCGGCGCAGGCGGAGGAGGGGAGGCGCGGAGAAGGGGAGGTCAAGAACGGCCCGGCGCCCAGAACGCCGAGATCACCGCGCCGGCGAACATGATCGCCGCGACCGCCCAGGAGGCCTGCTGCAGACCGTCGAGGAAGGCGTCCTGCGCCAGCACGGCGAGCTGCTCGCCCTGCGGACCCGCCTGCTCCGCGACCTGCATCGCGGCCGCGAGCGAATCCTCCACGGCGGTCCGCGCGGGCTCGGGGATCGCCCGGGCGACCGGTTCGATGCCGTGCCCGTACGCCGCCGCGAGCACGCTGCCCGTGATCGCGACGCCGATCGCCGCCCCGATCTCCCGGGTCGCGTCGTTCACGGCCGAGGCGACCCCCAGTTGGTCCTCGGGGGTGTTGGAGACGATCGCGTGCGTGGCCGGAGCGGTGCAGATCCCGATTCCGAGGCCCGTGACCGCCAGGGTGAGGGCCACCTCGAGATAGGTGGAGTCGGCGTCGAGCAGGCTCATGAGGATCAGGGAGGCGCCGATCAGTGCCAGCCCGGCACTGAGCAGGATGCGGATGCCCACCCGGTTCAGCAGCGCCGGCACCGTGAGCGACAGGGCCATCACGACGAGGAGGATCGGCGTCAGGGCCAGGGCGGCCCGCAGCGGTGAGTAGCCGAGCACGAGCTGCAGGTACTGCACGATGAGGAAGAACAGGCCGAAGCCCGCGAGGTACTGGAACGCCAGCCCCGCCGCGCCCGCCCCGAACGCGCGCGCGGTGAACAACCGCATGTCCAGCAGCGGCGCCTTCGAGCGCAACTCGACGAACACGAA
Organism: Rhodococcus sp. Z13; assembly: GCF_025837095.1. Lineage (NCBI taxonomy): Bacteria > Bacillati > Actinomycetota > Actinomycetes > Mycobacteriales > Nocardiaceae > Rhodococcus > Rhodococcus sacchari. The sequence continues at coordinate 4,153,364 of NZ_CP107551.1, read as the reverse complement.
ACCCACCGCGGCGACCAGGCCCGCCACGATCGGGCCCAGCGTCGCCACGTCCAGCCAGCCGCGGTGCGGGCCCTCCATCAACCCCAGCACGAACAGCCCCACCGCGAGGACGACGAGCACCGCCCCGCCGAAATCGAAGGGCAGCGGCTGCGCCGCGCGCGACGACGGGATCGTGAACGACAGGGCGACCAGCAGCAGCGCGATCACCGCGGACCCGGTGAAGATCACCTTCCACGACGCGTACTCGAGGACGAGTCCCGACAGGGTCATCCCGAGGATCGCGCCCGTCCCGGCCACGCCCGCCCAGATCCCGATCACCCGGGGCCGGTGTGCTTCCACGAAACCGGCGGTGATCAGCGACAACGTCGACGGCATCACCAGTGCGGCGCCGACACCCGCCGCTGCCCGGGCGCCGATGACCCACAGGGGGTCGTCGGCGATCAGCGGCAGCAGCGACGCCGCCGCGAAGAGGACCAGCCCGAGGATCATGACGCCGCGGCGGCCGAACCGGTCGCCGAGCGCACCGGCGGGCAGCAGCAGGGCGGCCAGCGCCAGGGTGTAACCGTCGACGATCCACGTCAGTTGCGCCTGCGTCGCGCCCGTCTCCACTGCGATGTCGGGCAGGGCCGTGTTCAGCGAGGCCATCGCCGCGATGACGACCGCGACGGCGGAACACGCGACGGCGAGCAGGCGGATCTGGGCCCGCGTCATCGGAGGCGGAGCGGCCGTGGTCGTAGCGGTGTCGGACACGAGATCCTTCCGGTGGAACGAGATGCCGGTACCAGGAAACGAGACTATTGGTATCGTAACGGAACCGATGGTCTCACAACATGCCTCGATCCCACGGACTACAACTGGAGACGTGAGCGTTCGTCCCGACACCGCACCCCGGCCCGCCTCGCCCCGCGAGGAGGATCCCCGTCGGGTCCGGTCCCGCGCCCGGCTGCTCGACGCGGCCACCACCCTCCTCGCGACCGGCGGCGCCGACGCCGTGACGATCGAGGCGGTCACCGCGACCGCCGGCGTCGCCCGCGCGACGCTCTACCGGCACTTCGCCAACGGCACCGAACTGGTCGCGGCGGCCTTCGCCCGGCTGCTGCCGCCCGCCCCGCCGGTGCCCGCGCAGGGCGACCTGCGCACCCGCCTCGTCGAACTGCTCACCGCGCAGGCCCGCATCATCGAGGAGGCCCCCACCCCGCTCACCGCGATGTGCTGGATGGGAATGGGGCCGGGGCTGCGCGACCTCACGTCGGACGGCGAGGAGCACGCCCGCCCCGAACTGCAGTCGCTGCGCGAGGTGCTCGTCGAGCGCTACCGGTCGTCGTTCGACAAGGTGCTCGCCACCCCCGAGGCGCGGGAGGAACTCGGCGACTTCGACTACGACCTCGCCCTGATCCAGCTCCTCGGGCCGATCGTCTTCAACAGCCTCGCGACGCTGCCGCCCCTGGACCGGCGGGCGTGCGAGTCCCTCGTCGACGATTTCCTCGCCGCGCGTCGCGCCCGCCGGAACGGCCGACCACCCCGCAGGAACGGCTAACCGCTCGCCTCGTCGTCCGTGTTCCGCGGACGACGCAGCACGTAGAGCCGGGAGTGGTGGAAGTCCCGCAACCGCAGCGTCCGCACGATCTGGAACCGGAACTCGTCCGAACCGGAGAGGGCGTCGGCGAGGTTCTCGTCGACGAGGACGGTGCCGGGCCGGGCCGCGCCGGTGAGCCGGGCGGCGATGTTCACGACGGAACCGAACAGGTCGCCGAAGCGCGGCAGTGCCTGCCCCCAGGCCAGGCCGATCCGCAGGTCCGGATAGTCCTTCTGGGCCGCGAACGAGTCCTGCAGGTCCAGCGCGATGCGCGCGGCGTCGACGGGACGCTCCGCCGCGAACATCACCTCGTCGCCGACGGTCTTGATCACCCACCCGTTGTGCCGGGCGATGACGTCGGAGACCTCCGACTCGAAGTAGTCCAGCAGCTCGCTCAGCGCCGCCGCGTCGATCTGCCGGGTCAGCCGGGTGTAGCCGACCATGTCGGCGAACCCGACCACCAGCTCGTGCAGTTCCCCGGCGTCGTGCGGCCGGGCCGCGCTGCGGCTCGTGGTGGCCACCAGATGCCGCCGCCAGATGTGTCCCTGCAGGTTCTCGGCGAGGTCGGTGGTGCGGCGGATGATGTGGTCGACGAGCTCGCGGATCTCCTCCTCCTGCGGGGGCGTCGCCGCCTCCTCGTAGGCGGCGGCGAGCCGGGTGAACACGTGGGTGTTGAGCAGGGTGAGCTGCCATTCGGTCAGCCGCGACATCGACTGGCCGATGGAGCGGGCCGCCGGCACCTCCAGACGTTCGTCGATCGCGCCGCTCGCGATGATCGAGGACAGGGCCCGCAGCGCCTCGACGTCCCCGTCCGTGAACATGACGACGTCCGGGTCGGGGTCGACCGTCAGGCCGAGGGCCTCCCACAGCCGCCGGACCCGGGCGGGTTCGAGCCCGCACAGGTCCGCCACCTCGGTCAGGGTGTAGCGAAGAGGGCCACCGAGCAGTGCGTTCTCCAGTTGCGACTGGATCACGGACAGCACGTCGGTCCCTGATGCGGGTGCCTGGTCGGACGGGGTCACGGCTCCATCCTTACCGTGCCGGTCCGGGATGTGTGCAGCAGGTCGGGTCGATCACCTCTCGGGCGTGTCGTACAGATGTGCGACAGTGACCCTCGTCGAACCGTTGCCGCCCCCGGCGAACCGAGAAAGGACGTCGCATGCCGCCCCGCAGACGCGCGGACCACCTGACGGAAGAGCAACTCGGAGAGTTGAGTACCGCTCTCGCCGAGGGACGCCGCGCGACCGTCTACCTCGTCGACGGCATCCCGAGTCTCGGCATCGACCCGGGCACCTCGGGGCGGGTCGTGTCGATCAGCGGCACCACGGTCGTCGTCCGGCCCAAGGGGGTCGACGACGAGCTGCCCTTCGAGATCGACGAGCTGCGCGCCACGAAGGAACCCGCGGCCGCCCCGAAGCGCCCCGCAGGCACTCGACGGCCCGCGCCCGCGAAGACCACCCCGGCGAAGGCCGCTCCCGTGAAGAGCGTCCCCGCCGCACCCGCCCCGCGCGCGGACGCGCGTCCTGCGCCCGCACCCCGCAGAACCCCTGCCGCACCCCGTGCCGAGGAGAAGCCCGTGACCCAGACGCCCGCCGCCGCCCGGCCCGCCGCCCCGGCACCGGCGAAGCCGAAGACGCCCGCCCGCAAGGCGAAGAAGGCGCCGTCGATCACCATCACCGTCACCATCGATCCCGAGAACGAGTGGACCGTCGGTGTGGCCCACGGTGCCCGTAAGGTCGGCAGGCCCGCACCGGTCGCGCCCGACGCCGTCGAACGGGCCGTACGCGAACTCGGCGACCCGACGGCGGTGGAAGCGGTGCAGTCGGTGATCGAGGAGGCGCGTCGCGCGGCGGAGGAACGGGTCGCGCAACTCAGCCGCGAACTCGAGGAAGCACGAAAAGCTCTCGAATGCTTGGGCACAACCCGCAAATCCGGAGGCCACCTCTAGTACCCTCAGCTCATCGACATTCGTGGGTGGGGGCGCAGGAGGGGCACGATGTTCAAGAAACTCTTGGTAGCCGTCATCACTGCGCTCGCGCTGATAGGTGCGGGCACCGGAGTCGCCACCGCGGCTCCCCCCGTCCCTCTCGGCGGCGGGTCCGGTATCACCCTGGGCGACGGCACCCGCGACATGTACGACTGCACGCTGACCACCATCGGCTACGACTCCGCCGGCCGGCTCGTCGGTATCACGGCGGGGCACTGCGGTGATCCGGGCTGGACGGTCAAGTCCGAGAACGACATCGACGCCGGAGTCCTCGGGCGTTTCGTCCGGGTCAACCCGGCGCTCGACTACGCCGTCGTCGAATTCGACCCCGGCAAGGTCGTTCCCGTCAACCGGATCGGCGGTGTGACGATCACGGGACTCGGTGCGCCCCCGGGCTTCCTGGACATCGCCTGCAAGGAGGGCCGCACCACCGGCAACACCTGCGGGATCGTGTGGGGCGACGTCTTTCAGTCGCGGGAGACCTGGACCCAGATGTGTGTCGTCCAAGGCGACTCCGGTGCTCCGGTGGTGGTGGGCACGACCCTCGTGGCCATGGTCAACGCCTATCTGGCCGCGCCGTGCATCGGCCCCGAGGTCGGCACCAACATGGACGCGATCATCACCGACATCAACCGTACCGGCGGAGTGGGAGCCGGATTCCGGCCTGTCTAGCGGGAGTTCGGGTGAGGGCCGGTGCACTCGGTCCTCACCCGCACACCGCGCCGGTCGAGGCGGACCCGACCAGCTTGATGTACTTGGCCAGAACACCACGGGTGTAGCGCGGCGGCAGGGGTTTCCAGCCCTGCCGCCGCGCCTGCATCTCCTCCTCGTCCACCAGCACGTCGAGACGCCCGTGCGCGACGTCGAGCCGGATGCGGTCGCCGTCGCGCACGAACGCGATGGGCCCCCCGTCCACGGCCTCCGGCGCGACGTGCCCCACGCACAGACCCGTGGTGCCGCCGGAGAAGCGGCCGTCGGTGAGCAGCAGGACGTCCTTGCCGAGCCCGGCCCCCTTGATCGCGCCGGTGATGGCGAGCATCTCGCGCATGCCCGGCCCGCCCTTCGGTCCCTCGTACCGGATGACCACGACGTCGCCCGCGGTGATGGTGCCGTCCTCGAGCGCGTCCATCGCGGCGCGTTCGCGTTCGAAGACCCGCGCGGTGCCCTCGAACACGGATTCGTCGAAACCCGCCGATTTCACCACCGCGCCCTCCGGGGCGAGGCTCCCACGCAGGATCGTGATGCCCCCGGTCGGGTGGATGGGCTCGTCGAGCACGCGCAGCACCTTGCCGTCCGGATCCGGCGGCGCGATCCCGGCGAGGTTCTCGGCGACGGTGCGGCCGGTGACCGTCAGACAGTCGCCGTGCAGCAGACCGGCATCCAGCAACGCCTTCATGACGACGGGGACACCACCGATGTGGTCGACGTCCTTCATCACGTGCCGGCCGAACGGTTTGACGTCGGCGAGGTGCGGCACCCGGGCACCGACCCGCACGAAGTCGTCGAGGCTCAGGTCGACGCGGGCCTCGTGGGCGATGGCCAGCAGGTGCAGGACGGCGTTGGTGGAACCGCCGAACGCCATGACCACGGCGATGGCGTTCTCGAAGGCCTCCTTCGTGAGGATGTCCGAGGTGGTGATGCCGCGACGCAGCATCTCCACCACCGCCTGCCCGCTGCGGCGCGCGAAACCGTCGCGGCGCCGGTCGGTGGCCGGGGGAGAGGCGCTGCCCGGCAGGGACATCCCCAGCGCCTCGGCCGCACTCGCCATCGTGTTCGCGGTGTACATACCACCGCAGGCACCCTCGCCCGGGCAGATCGCCCGTTCGATCGCGTCGAGATCGGTCTCGGACATCAGGCCGCGGGCACACGCGCCGACCGCCTCGAAGGCGTCGATGATCGTCACGTCGCGTTCGGTGCCGTCCGACAGTTTCGCGGTGCCGGGCAGGATCGACCCGGCGTAGAGGAAGACGGCCGCGAGGTCGAGGCGCGCGGCGGCCATGAGCATGCCGGGCAGCGACTTGTCGCAGCCGGCGAGCAGCACGGAGGCGTCGAGTCGCTCGGCCTGCATCACGGTCTCGACGCTGTCGGCGATGACCTCCCGTGACACGAGCGAGAAGTGCATGCCCTCGTGTCCCATCGAGATCCCGTCCGACACCGAGATGGTGCCGAACTCGAGGGGATAACCCCCGGCGGCGTGCACACCCTCCTTGACCGCGCGGGCCAGACGTTCGAGCGGCAGGTTGCAGGGGGTGATCTCGTTCCACGAGGAGGCCACCCCGATCTGGGGCTTCGGCCAGTCGTCGTCGCTCATGCCGACGGCGCGCAGCATGCCCCGCGAGGCGGCCTTCTCCATCCCGTCGGTGACGTCGCGGCTGCGGGGTTTGATGTCGGGGCTGTCCGTCATGGCCGTCCTCCGGGTCGGGGATCACGCCCGGTGAGGGCGAGGAGCCGGTCCTGCAGGGATGCGTCGTCGGGGAGCGGGACGGGATCGGCGAACAGACCGCTCGAGGCGAGCAGATCGCGTTGCGGTTCGAGATCGGCCCACACCGCCTCGACGAGGCGGGGGTCGAGGTGCTCGTCGGCGCCGATCGCCCGGGCGAGATCCCAGGTGTGGATCGCGATGTCCGCGACCTGCTGTTTCAGGTAGTCGAGGCACGGCACCCTCCCGTAGGACAGGTGCACCTCCTGCGCGGGTGGGGTCATGGCCCAGGCGGCGGTGGCCTGCTCGGCGTAGCGCGCCCACTCGACGGCGAGGTCGTCGCCGATCGGTTCGAGCGCTGCCTCGGCCTCGGCGAGGGTCCGTCCCGAGGTCAGCGGCTGCACCCACCGCTGTTCGTCGACCATGTGCCGGACCAGGTCGGTGACGTCCCATTCGGTGTCCGGGGTGGGGGCGTGCCAGTCGGTGATCTGCGCGACGCGGGTGTCGAACTCGCGGCGAGCGGTGCGTTGCAGAGCGAGCCAGTCGACGGCCATGGGTCCAGCCTAGGTCCGTCGGGGCTGCGCTCATGGCGATTTCAACGCTCGCGGTGATCGGCGAGGTGCGGAAGAATCCGCCACCGGAACCCCCTACGAGTACTCAGGAGAAACACATGCCCGTCCGGACCGTCGAACTCGCCCCCGGCCTGACCGTCAGCGCGCAGGGCTACGGCGCCATGTCGGTCGGTCCCGCCTACGGTCCGGTCGACCTCGACGAGGCGCTCGCCACCCTGCACCACGCCGTGGACCTGGGCGTCACCTTCATCGACACCGCCAACGTCTACGGCGACGGCGTGAGCGAACAGGTCGTCGGCAAGCTGCTCGCCGAGCGCGGCGACGAGGTGCAGGTCGCCACCAAGTTCGGCCTCACCGGATCCATCGGCACCACGGGCACGGCGAACCGCCGCATCAACGGCCGCCCCGAATACGCCAAGCAGGCCATCGACGAGTCGCTCGCCCGGCTCGGCGTCGACCACGTCGACCTGTACTACCTGCACCGCGTCGACCCCGAGGTGCCCGTCGAGGACACCGTCGGTGCACTCGCCGAACTCGTGCAGGCCGGCAAGATACGGCACATCGGGCTGTCCGAGGCGACCGGCGAGGAACTGCGTCGCGCGCACGCCGTCCACCCCATCGCCGCGATCCAGTCGGAGTGGAGCATCGTCTCGCGGGACGTCGAACGCCACGTCGTGCCCACCGCCGCCGAGCTCGGCATCGGCTTCGTGCCCTACTCGCCGGTGAGCCGCGGTCTGCTCACCGACGCCTTCGACCCCGCGCAGATCGGCGAGCAGGACCTGCGCCGGCGGTTCCCACGCTTCGCCGCCGACGCGTTGCCGACCAACCTGAGCGTGCGCGAGGAGGTGCGGGCCGTGGGACAGGAGGCCGGAGCGACCATCGCGCAGGTCGCGCTGGCCTGGCTCGACGCGAAGGGCCGCGAGTACGGGCTGCCGTCCGTATCGATCCCCGGCACCCGTTACGCCGACCGGGTCACCGAGAACGCCGGCGCCCTCGACGTCACCCTCACCGACGAGCAGATCGCGCGTCTCGACCGGCTCGCCGACAGGATCGCCGGGCCGCGCGCGGCGGATCCGCAGTGGGTGTCGCTGGGACGCGAGCAGTAGTAGTTAATTCTGCTAAAAGACCCACGTATGCTCGACGCATCATGAGGGCATGGCTGGTCTGGAGCGTCGGGGTACTCGCCTACATCATCGCCGTCCTTCACCGGACCGCGTTCGGTGTCTCCGGACTGGCCGCGACCGAGCGGTTCGGCATCTCCCCGGCGGTGCTGTCGGGCTTCGTCGTCCTCCAGCTCGTCGTCTATGCCGGGATGCAGATCCCCGCCGGGGTGCTGCTCGACCGCTTCGGCTCCCGCCGGATGATCGCGGCGGGAGCCGTCGTCCTCGCCGTCGGGCAGGCGATCCTCGCCACCACCGAATCGCTGCCGGTGGCGTACCTCGCGCGGGTGCTCGTCGGCGTCGGTGACTCGCTCACCTTCATCTCGGTGCTGCGTCTGGTTCCGGTCTGGTTCGCGCCACGCCGGGTCCCGGTGGTCTCGCAGCTGACCGGCATCTTCGGGCAGATCGGTCAGATCCTGTCCGCCGTGCCGTTCGTCTTCCTGCTCACCGGACCCGGTTGGACCGCGGCCTACGGCAGCGCCGCCGGGCTCGGACTGCTCGCGTGTGTGCTCGTCCTCGCGGTGGTGCGTGACGCCCCGCCCGGAAAGAGCCGGGAGACCACGGCGGCGGGCCTGCGCGAGGTGCTCGCCGGCCTCGGTACCGTCTGGCGCCGGCCCGGCACCAAGCTCGGCTTCTTCACCCACATGGGCACCCAGTTCTCGCTGACGACCTTCGCCCTCATGTGGGGCGTGCCGTACCTCGTGTCGGCTCAGGGGCTCTCCCCGGCCGCCGCGGGTTCGATGCTCACCGTGTCGGTGGTGACCGCCATCGCGGCCGGACCGATCCTGGGCGTGCTGTCCGGACGGTTCCCGATGCGCCGTTCCTGGCTCGTCCTCGGCATCATCCTCGCCGAAGTGGCCGTGTGGACGGCGGTCGTCGCGCTGCCGGGCCCGGCGCCGCTGTGGCTGCTGGTCGTGCTCGTCGTCGTCATCTCCGTGGGCGGGCCGGGGTCGATGATCGGCTTCGACTACGCCCGCACCTTCAATCCCGGCACGGCGCTCGGCACCGCCAACGGCATCGTCAACATCGGTGGCTTCCTCGCGACCCTGCTCGTCGTACAGATGATGGGCGTCGTCCTCGAACAACTCGGCGGCTACACCTTCGACGCCTTCCGTGCCGCGTGGCTGCTGCAGTACCCGATCTGGATCATCGCGATCCTCGGGGTCCTGGTGACCCGCGGCCGCGCCCGCCGTGACATGGGTGTCGCGCCCCGATCGCTCCGCACCGTGGTGCGGGGGCGGATCGGGCGGGAGCGGCGGAACGAACAGGACTGACGGCGGTGCCGTCGGTGGGCGACTGACGGCGGTGCCCGCTGCGGGCACCGCCGTTCGGCCTGCTGTCAGCGGCCCTGCCAGACCGGCTGGCGCTTCTCGGCGAAGGCGCGGGGCCCTTCCTTCGCGTCCTCGCTCGTGAACACGACCTTCATCGCGGTGCGGTTCGCATTCCACGCCTCGGCCTCCCAATCGGGGCTGTTGGCGGTGCGGTGGATCATGGCCTTCGACTCGCGCACGGCCAGAGGTGCGTTGGCGGCGATCGTCTCGGCGAGTTCGAGTGCGACCTCGAGTGCCGTGCCGGCCGGGGCGACGCGGTTGACGAGACCGAGTTCCTTGCCCTGCGCGGCGGTGATGGGCTCACCCGTGAGCGCGAGCTCCAGCGCGACCTTGCGGGGGATCTGCTGCTGCATGCGGATCACGCCGCCGGCGGCGGCGAACAGTCCGCGCTTGACCTCCGGCAGACCCAGCTTGGCCTCCTCGTCGACGACGGCCAGGTCGCTCGCCAGTACGAGTTCGGTGCCACCGCCGAGAGCGAAACCGTTGACCGCGGCGATGGTGGGCTTGGCGCTCCAGTGCTGGGCGTAGCCGGCGAAACCCCATTCCGGATGACCCTCGGCGAACGTGTTCTCGCCGGCGGCAAGTGCTTTGAGGTCGGCGCCGGCGCAGAACGCGCGACCGGCACCGGTGATCACCACGGCCCGCACCTCGTCGTCGGCGTTGGCCTGCTCGAGGTGGTTGCCGACCGCGGTGGACAGGGCGCCGTTCACCGCGTTGAGGGCGCGCGGACGGTTGAGGGTGATGATCGCGACGTTGCCGCGTCGCTCGTACAGCGCGGCGGGTTCGGGAGTGGTCTCGGTCATGGGAGCCTTTCGGATCGCAGCAGAGCGCTGCCACTTATCGATCGCTAAAGAACTATCACGGAGCGATCGATCGGTCAACGCGAGGTCGGGTGGTGATCCGGCAGTTCCCCTTGACCGAATAGGCTAACGGCTATAGTTTATTTGCACGTGATCCGGATCACTTCGATCCGTCGTCGCCGTGTACCGCTCGAGGCGGTCACGCGATCCGAGGAGGCGTCGTGAATTCACCGTGACGAGCCGATGTCGACCCCTGCCAGAAAGGCTTTCAGCATCTCGACGAACAAGATCTCGTCGGCGTCGGCGTCGGTACCGGCTGTCGCCGTGCTCCACGGCAGTTCCAGTGCCGCGGGTCTGCCCGTCGCGGTGCACACGGCCGATCCCACGGTCATCCGGTGAGTGGCCTCCAGAAGGAACAAGCGGTGCGATTCCGGCACGCCGTGCTCCGCCAGCAGGGCCGAGTACCGGTCGTACAGCTTGTCGAGCAGCTTCTCGGGAAACCACGTGAACACCACCGGAACGACGTTCGGGTGACGTAGCAATGTGCTTCGGAACTCCCGGCATTCGGCGATCAGCCACTCGCGCCACCGGCCCGGCTCCGGATCGGGCACGCGGGGGGTCTCGAGCACGATCGCCCGCGCGACCTCGGTCAGGATCTCGGAACGGTCCGCGAAATGGTTGTAGAGCGAGGGCCCGCGCACGTTCAGAGCCCGGGCGACCCGATCGAGGCTGAACGCCGCCATCCCGTCCCGGTCGATCAGCTCGATCGCCGTGGTGACCACCGCTTCCCGTGTTATCGCCGGCCTCCGGCCCATCTGCCCACCTCCGTCCGCACGGATCCCGTCGCGGCACACCGTCTACACCTCCCAAGGAGCTTCGCATGCGTGACACCACCGTTCTCCACGCACTCCGGGCCTGGTCCGTCCGCCGGCCCGACGTTCCCGCCCTGAGCTGCGACGACACCTCGCTGACCTGGTCCGACCTGACCGCGGCGGTGGACCGCGCCGCGACGCGCCTGGTCGCCGAAGGGGTGCGACCGGGAGACCGGGTCGGGGTCCTCGGTGGACTGTCCCTCGACTGGGCGATCGCCGCGCTCGGGGTGATCCGGACGGGCGCGGTGCTGTGCCCGCTGAACGAACGGCACACCGCGGCGGAGCTCGAGAGGGTGTACCGCAAGCTGAGCCCCGTAGCCGTCGTGGCGGCCGAGCCGAACCGCGAGGTCGCGCAGCTGGCGTGCAAGGAGATCGACACCCCGCCGAAGGTCCTCGACTCGGAAACGCTCTCGGTGGCCGGATCCGAGGGGGCACTGCCCGATCCGGGCAACGATCCGTCCCGGCCGGTCTGCATCATCCCGACCTCCGGATCCACCGGAACCCCGAAAGGCGTCGTCTACACCCACGAATCGCTTCTCGGGGCGTTCTTCGAATGGTCGCTGCAGGCACCGGACCTGCTCGGCGCGCACACCCTCAACCTGAGTTCGTTGTCGTTCGCCGCGGGCCTGCTCAACGGCTTCCTCGCTCCGCTCGTCCTCGGCGGCAGCGTGACGATGCTGTCGAAATGGGATCCGCAGGTCGCGATGGACCTCATCGCCTCCGAGCACATCGCCACCATGGCGGGCACGACCATCTTCTTCGAACAGATGGCTGCCCTGCCCACCTTCGCGACCACCGACCTGTCGTCGCTGAAGGTGGTGTTCATCGGGGGCAATCCCGTCACTCGCGAACTCATCGACGCCTGGGCGGCTCAGGGTGTCGGCCTGCGCCAGGCCTACGGCCTCACGGAGTCGCTGTCGATGGTCACCTTCCCGACCGTCGACATGTCCGTCCGCAAACCCGAATCCGTGGGTGTCGGCGGCATTCTCACCCGCGTCGAGATCATGGACGCCGACGGTGCACCCTGCCAGGCCGGCACTCCCGGCGAGATCTGGATCGCCGGACCCGGTGTGGCGCGAGGCTACTGGCAGGACGAGAAGCTCACCGAGGAGACCTTCGGTGGCGGCTGGCTGCGGACGGGGGACGTCGGCGTCAAGGACGAGGAAGGCGCGATCCGCATCGTCGGCCGGACCAAGGATGTCATCATCTCCGGCGGCATGAACATCTATGCCGCGGAACTCGAACGCGCCGTCCTCGAGATGCCGGAGGTGCTCGAAGCTGCGGTGATCGGGGCGCCGGACGACGAGTTCGGCGAGACCCCGGCCGTGCTGGTCCGCACCGCCGGCGAGATCCCGGCCCGGCGGATCGTCGACCATTGCCGGTTGCGGCTGTCGGGATACAAGGCGCCGCGCTACGTGGTGTTCCGCGACACGCCGTTGCCTCGCACCGCGAGCATGAAGATCGACAAGCGTGCCCTCCGACAGGAATACACGGAGATTCCGGCTCGCTACGAACGTTTCGGGCGGGCATCGTAGACCGTCCGGCGACCGTAGAAGAACGAAAGTTCCACGACACGACCGAGAAACGGAGTGCTACGCCATGACCGCCACCGTCGACCTGCACTCGGTGCGCGACCGAGCCCTGAAGACCCTGCTGTCGCATCTCGAGGGTTCGCGCACCGACCAGTTCCGGGAGATCGAACGGTTCGAGCGCGACGACTACCAGGATCCGGAACTGGCCGAAGCCGAACGCGACCGCATCTTCGGCGCGGTGCCCTTCATCGTCGCGCACAGCTCGGAACTGCCCGGACCCCACGACTTCGTCTCGGCCGACCTGCCGCGCAACAAGGCCATCGTCGTCCGGCAGAAGGACGGTACGGTCAAGGCGTTCGTCAACGCGTGCCGACACCGCGGCGCAGAGCTCGTCACCGAGCCGTCGGGCCGGTGCCGCATCTTCTCGTGTCCCTACCACCGCTGGGCCTACGATCCGGACGGCCGGTTGCGCACCGTCACCCTCGACGACACCTTCGGCGAGTTCGACCGGTCGAAGCTCGGGCTCGTCGAGCTCCCGGTCGAGGAACGGCACGGCTTCGTGTGGATCGTCGACAACGCGCAGCGGGGGATCGACGTGGCCGGCTGGCTGGGCCCCGAGATGGACGAGATCCTCGGAAGTTTCGGGATCGACCGGCTCGTGAGCGTCGATCCGCACGTCTACCGCCGCCCGGCCAACTGGAAGATCCTGCAGGACGGCTTCCTGGACAACTACCACGTCAAGTACGCGCATCCCAACACCGCGGGAAAGATGCTGCACACCAACGCCGTCGCGTTGGAGGACTACGGCCGGCACTTCTGGTTCCTCACGAGCCGCAAGAGCATCGACCAGTTCATCGGCCAGGACGTCTCGTGGACTCCGTCGATGATCGACCACACCATCGAGAGCTGCTTCCTTGCGCCCAACACGATGCTGCTCCGGCACGCCACCCACATCGAGTTGCTGACCTTCCGGCCCACCGGCGCCGATCCGGGCGAAGCGATCATGGAGATGCGGATCCTCGCGCCCTCGATCGAGGACAGCGGCCTCGAAGCCGGGCACTGGCACAAGCGCTGGGAGAAGAACTGGAAGATCCTCGTCTCGATCCTGCACGACGAGGACTTCCCGATCCTCGACGGATCGCAGCGCGCCCTGTCGAGCCTGGACGCCGGGACGATGCTGCTCGGCCGCAACGAACTGGCCGGCCACCTGTTCCGCCGGGAGATCCGCCGGTTGCTCGACGTCGGGCCGGAAGGCTGACATGGTGGCCGTGACCGGCGATCGGCAGTCGGTGATCCTCGAATGGCGCGACGGCCCACCGTCGCCCGCCACCGATGCGCTGTTCGAGGCGGCCCGCGAGGCGGATGCGGAGATGGACTTCTCCTCGCCCGCGCGGGCCCTGGCCCGGCAGGCGCCGTGGTGCCGCACGGCGGAGGTGCGGACGGTGCTCCACCGGTGGGCCATGTCACGCCCGAGCGAGGCGCGTCTCGCTGCGGTCGTGGTGGTGTGGCGGGTGGGCCCGGCCAGGTGGGTGGCAGACATCGTGGTCGACCCTCGATTCCGGTCCGTCGGTCTGGCGACCACGGTCTTCGAGCAAATCGGTACGACTCCGTCCGGCGGGTTGCTCGCCGATGTGAGGGAGGGCGGTGAACTGGTGGGATGTGCCTTCGGTGCGCATCCCGCGGCGGAGAGGCTCGCTCGTCGTTTCGGAGCCGTGCTCACCGGCCGGCGTGATCGTCTCGTCCTTCCGTCGCAGTCCGCCTACCGGGACTCGCGGATCGCGGCCGGTGCGGACGTGCCGTTCTCCGCGCGGCCGGTGGACCCGCCCGCAGTGACCCCGGCCCGGACGCTCTGGGACGACTTCGAGACCGCGGGGGCGACGGACCGATGGTTGGAGATCGGGCCCGGTGCCGGATACGTGCTGATCGGTTGGGGTGGGGGTACGCCCGGCGGGGCCGGACGGATACGGGATATCGTCCCGGTCACCGGGAGCCGGCGCACCGAGCCTGCGGACCCGTCGATGCTCGTGCGGGCGGGAGTCGAATGGCTGTGGCGACAGGGTGCCACGAGTATCGAGGCCTCGGTCGACGTATCCGACATCGGGGCTCTGGACGTGTTCCGGTCGGCGGCGTTCCAGCACGATCGCAGCGACCTGCTCTTCGCCGGGGCTTCCTTGAGCTTTTAATCTAATGGTATTAGGCTCTCCGTGTCGTATACCTCGTGAACGATCCGGGAAGCGGTGCAGTGATGACCCTCGATCCGAGAACCCCCGTCCTGGTCGGCGGCGGCCAGATCAACGAGCGCGACGGCGGCGTCGAGCCCGTCGACCTCATGGTGCGCGCGGCCCGCGCCGCCGCGGAACAGGCCGGCTCGATGCGCCTGCTCGAACTCGTCGACTCGGTCCGTGTGGTGGGCTTGCTCTCGTGGCGCTACCGCGACCCGGGAGCCCTGGTCGGGGAGCGGATCGGTGCGAACGTCCGCCACACCGGCTACTCCGGCAACGGCGGCAGCACCCCGCAGGTGATGGTCAACGCCGCCGCCGAGGACATCGCCACGGGCCGTGCCGACGTCGTGCTCATCGGCGGCGCCGAGTCGTGGCGCACCCGCACCCGGCTCCGCAAGCAGAAACTGCGCCCGGAGTGGACCGTGCAGGACGAGACGGTGCCGGCCGCGGAGATCCTGGTGACCGACGTGCCGATGGAGGCCGAGAGTGAACGCCGCATCGGCCTGGACCGGCCGTCGTTCGTCTATCCGCTGTTCGAGCAGGCTCTGCGCGTCACCTCGGGGCGTTCCCCCGAGGAACACCAGCGGTTCATCGGTGAGCTGTGGTCGCGATTCAGCGCGGTCGCGGCCGGCAACCCGCACGCCTGGGTGCAGCGCGAGTACGGCGCCGACGAGATCGCACTGCCCTCGGCCGACAACCGGATGATCTCCACGCCCTACACCAAGCTGCTCAACTCCAACAACATGGTCGATCAGGGCGCGGCCGTCCTCGTGTGCTCGGCCGAGACTGCGACCCGACTCGGAATCCCCAGGGAGAACTGGGTCTTCCCGCAGTCCGGTACCGAATCGCACGACACCTACGCGATCGCCGAACGGGCCGCCCTCGACCGGTCCCCGGCCATCCGCATCGCCGGGGCGCGCGCCCTCGAACTGGCCGGCATCGGCCTCGACGACGTCGAGCACGTCGACGTGTACTCGTGCTTCCCGTCGGCAGTGCAGGTCGCGGCGCACGAACTCGGCCTGCCGCTGGACGATCTGTCGCGGCCGCTGACGATCACCGGTGGCCTGACCTTCGGGGGCGGGCCGTGGAACAACTACGTCAGCCACTCGATCGCCGCGATGCTGACCAGACTCCGCGAGAACCCTGGCTCCTACGGCCTGGTGACCGCCAACAGCGGCTACCTGACCAAGCACGCAATGGGCGTCTACCGGACCGAACCGCCCGCCGGCGGTTTCCGGCGCCTGGACGTGCAGGCCGAGGTGGACGCGGAACCGACGACCCCCGCGCTGGTCTCGTACGAGGGTGCCGCGACGGCGGAGTCGTGGACCGTAGTGTACGGGCGCGACGGCGAACCGGAGCGGGCGTTCCTCGCCGCGCGCACCCCCACGGGCGAGCGCGTCCTCGCGGTGGGCACGGATGCCGGGGAGCTCGCCCGACTCGCGGCGGAGGACGTCGCAGGTGAGAAGGTCGCGGTGACCCCGGACGGCGGATTCCACCTCGCGTGACGTTGACGACATTTACCTAATACCTTAAGTTAAATGTGTCAGTCGGATGCACCCTGCGTGCGTCCTCGATCCGAGGAGTTCCCGTGTCTGTCGAAGACTTTCGTTCTCTGTACGAACAGCATGTGGGCCATGTCGTCAGCGGAAACATGAAGGCCGCGCTCGCCGACATGGTGCCCGAGAACCTCCCCCAGGTCTTCGACGGTGTCGACACCCCCAGTTCGGAGGTGCGGTCCCACTGGATCGTGGACATCCGTGCCGAAGGCGACCTCATGATCGGCGAGGCCGTCTACGAGCTCGACGACCGGACCATCGGGCTGCGCTCCTACTGGGAGCAGCGCGACGGGCGTTGGCTCGCCGGAAGACTCGAGAACTTCGATGTGGAGAAGGACGTCCGGGCATGACCGCGATCGAACCCGCGACCGAGCCGTGGGGCCCCGCCCCCGACGGGCTGGACCTGCCGCACTGGGAGGGACTCGTCGAAGGTGAACTCCGGTTGCAGCGCTGCAACGCCTGCCGCGCCTGGATCTGGGGACCGCAGGCCATCTGCGGATCCTGTCACGGATTCGACATCGGCTGGGAGAAGGTCGAACCCGCCGGGACGGTCTACAGCTGGCATCGCAGCTGGTATCCCTACATGGACGAATACGCCGGACGGCTACCCTACGTCACCGTCCTGGTCGAGCTGCCGGGTGCCGACGGCCGTCGCGTGCTGGGCCTGCTCGTCGACGACATCGACGAGGACCCGCGGATCGGTGACGAAGTGGTGGGCGCGATCGAACTCGACGAGGGTGCCCGGTGGCCGCTGGTGCGCTGGTGTCGTGTCCGCGCCGGCTCGGAAGGAGAAACCCGATGAGCGGACGGGGAATGCGCGGCGCGGCCGCGGTCGTCGGCGTCGCCGAACAGCATTACCGTCGCGGTGAGGCGCCCCACGGCGAGAAGCGGATGACCCTCCAGGCCATCCTCGCGGCGTGCGCCGACGCCGGCATCGACCCCCGGCAGATCGACGGATTCGTCTCCTACGCCGGAGGGTCCAACGACGGTGCGATCCTCGGTGGCGCATTGATGATCGACGAACTGCGCTGGTCCAACATGATGTGGGGCGGGGGCGGCGGCAGCGTCGCCGCGGCCATCACCAACGCCGCGGCCGCCATCGCGACAGGTCAGGCCGAGTGCGTCGCCGTCTACCGTGCGATGTCCCAGGCCGACACCGGCCGGCTCGGATACGCCAAGTACCACTACGGAAGCCACTTCCTCGCCCACGGCATCGGCTCGCCGGCGCAGATCTGCGCCATGCGCACCCAGCGCATGCTCGAACACGGGGGAGTGCCGCGGGAGGCGATGCGCTCGCTCGTCCTCGCCGCCTACCACCACGCGCAGAACAACCCCACCGCACAGGGTTACGGACGCCCGCTCGACGTGGAGACCTACGAGAACTCCCGTCTGATCGCCGAGCCGTTCCACCTGTTCGACTGCTCGCGCGAGAGCGACGGCGCGGTGGCACTGATCCTCGTGTCCGCCGAGCGGGCCCGCGACCTGCGGCAGGATCCGGTCTACCTCCTCGCCGGCGCCCAGGGTGCGCCCGGCGGGTTCTCGGAGCTGATCGACAACGACCTCGGCGAGCAATACATGACCGCCGGTTTCGGTCCCGCCAACAACGGCAAGCCCGGTGTTGCCGAACGTCTCTGGACAGCAGCGGGACTCGGGCCGGACGACGTCGACGTCGTGCAGGTCTACGAGAACTTCAGCGGCCCGGCGGTCGCGGCGCTGATCGACCACGGTCTGTGCCCGCCCGGTGAGGCGGCCGGCGAGTTCATGACGGTCGAGAACCTCACCGCGCCGAGCGGCAAGCTACCCGTCAACACCAGCGGCGGCAATCTCGCCGACTCGTTCGTCAACGGCCTCAACCTCGCCGTCGAAGCGGTCCGCCAGATCCGCCGCACTTCCCCGAACCAAGTCGTCGGAGCGGAGACCTCGCTGTTCATCGGTGGCCCCATGGCCCCGCTGGTGAGTTCGGTGCTGTTCGGCAACGAAGACACCCTCTGACACGGCATCCGAAAGGGTACGAGATGACCACTGCGCACGCTGAGATCGCAGACCGGGACGAGTTGTTCGTCGGCGGCCGCTGGGTGACCCCGGTGTCCGGTGGTTCCTTCGACGTGATCGAGGCGGCCACCGAAAAGGTGCTCGCCCGCACCGCACTCGCCTCGAACGCCGACGTCGACGCCGCGGTCGCCGCGGCCCGCGCCGCCCTGGCCGGGCCGTGGGGCGCGATGAGCGGCGCCGAGCGGGCCGATCTGCTGGACCGCTTCGCCGCCGCACTGAAGAGTCGCGGCCGCGACACGGCCCGGCTGGTCAGCCGCGAGAACGGCATGCCGATCTCGTTGTCCAACGGGGTCAACGGAATCGGCGCGGCAGCGATGTTCTCGTACTACGCGCTCCTCGTCCGCGACGACTCCGGTGAGGAGGTGCGGCCCGGCGTGTTCGGCGGCCGCACCGTGGTCCGGCGCGAACCGGTCGGCGTGGTCGCCGCCATTACGCCGTGGAACTACCCGCAGCCGCTCGCCGCGATGAAGCTGGCACCGGCGCTGGCCGCGGGCTGCACGGTGGTGCTCAAGCCGGCACCCGAGACCGCCTTGGACGCCTACGCATTCGCCGACGCCGCCGTCGAGGCCGGGCTCCCCGCCGGTGTGGTCAACGTGCTCCCGGCCGGACGCGAGACGAGCGCCTACCTGGTGGAGCATCCCGGGGTCGACAAGGTCGCCTTCACCGGTTCCACCGCGGCGGGCCGGGCGATCGGTGAGGTCTGCGGCCGGTTGCTGCGCCCGGTCACCCTCGAACTCGGCGGCAAGTCCGCGGCGATCGTGACCGAGCAGGCAGACCTCGACGTGTTCGCCGGGAAGCTACTCGAGGTCTCGCTGGTCAACAACGGCCAGACCTGCCACGCGAGCACCCGCATCCTCGCACCCCGGTCCCGCTACGACGAGGTCGTCGAGGCCGTCACCGAGACGGTGCGTGCCCTGACGGTGGGCGATCCCCTGGATCCGGCCACCCAGATTGGCCCGCTGGTCTCCGCTGCGCAGCGCGAGCGGGTGCTCGGCTACATCGAGGCCGGCCGCGCCGACGGCTACCGCGTGACCACCGGCGGCGGACGGCCGTCCTCGCAGGCGGTGGGCTGGTTCGTCGAGCCGACGGTCTTCGCCGATGTCGACAACTCCGCGCGCATCGCGCAGGAGGAGATCTTCGGTCCGGTCCTGACGATCACCCCCTACACCGACGAGGACGAGGCGGTCGCGATCGCCAACGACTCGGACTACGGCCTCGGCGGCACCGTGTGGACCACCGACGAGCAGCACGGCCTCGAGCTGGCCGCCCGCATCCACACCGGCACCGTCGGCGTGAACCACTACGCACTCGACCTCGCCGCACCCTTCGGCGGCGTCAAGGCCTCGGGTCTCGGCCGCGAACTGGGACCGGAGGGCCTGCAGCCCTACTACGCCGCGAAATCGGTGTACTTCGGCACCCGCTGACCCGGCGGTCGTCGTCACGAGCACAGGAGTTTGGAGCACAGGATGGCACTTCCTCTGCAGGGCGTCCGGGTACTGGACCTGACCGACGGATTCGGCGACACCGCATGCCGTTTCCTCGCCGATCTGGGCGCGGAGGTCGTCCTCGTCGAACGGCCCGGCGGATCGGCGTCGCGCTCGGCCCCACCCATCCGGAACGGGGTGAGCATCCCGTTCGCGTTGCGCAACGCGAACAAGCTGGGTGTCGTCGTCGACCTGGACGACGAGGCCGGACGGGATCGGCTCCGCAGCCTCGCAGCCTCCTCGGACATTCTCATCGAATCGCTGCCTCCGGGCCATCTGGCCGCCCGCGGTGTCGGTCCCGCAGACCTGCGGGTGATGAACCCCGCCCTGGTCGCGGTGTCGGTCACCCCCTTCGGTCAGGACGGCCCGTACCGCGACTGGGCGGCGACCGAACAGGTGCTGTACGCGCTGAGCGGGGTGCTGTCGCGGTCGGGTGAACCCGGCGAGCCTCCGCTGCTCCCCCCGAACGGTCTGGTCGCCGAGACCGTGGGGGTGCATACGGCGTGGTCGGCGCTGCTCGCCTACTACGACCGCCTGCACACCGGTCAGGGCCAGTACGTGGACGTCTCGGCCTACGAGGTCGTCGTGCACGGCTTCGATCCCGGATTCGGTGTGCAGGGCTCCGCCGCGGCGGGCCGCTCCGACGACTTCCCGCGCGGCCGGCCGGACGCCGCCAACTTCTATCCCGTCTACCGCTGCGCCGACGGGCAGGTGCGGATCTGCCTGCTCGCCAAGCGGCAGTGGCGGGCGATGTTCGAATGGCTCGGGGAGCCCGCGGAGTTCGCCGACCCGAAGTACGACACGATCCCGGCCCGGTTCGCGGCCGCCGACCGGCTCAACCCGCTCATCGAGGCCCTGTTCGCGCAGTACACCCGCGACCGGCTCGTCGCCGAGGGCGCCGCCCGCGGCATCCCGATCGGGGGCCTGAACACCGTCTCCGAGGTGCTGACCACCGAGCACTTCCGCGTCTCGGGCACCTTGGTGGACACCGAGATCGCACCGGGTCTCGCCGCGCGGATCCCCTCCGGTTACACCCGGATCGAGGGTGCCCGCGCCGGATTCCGGTTCCGGGCACCCGAGCCCGGGGAGCACGACGAGATCGTCTTCGGCCGGAACGTGCCGCGCACCCCGATTCCCGCACCGCGACGCCCGGTGGGGTCGCGGCCGTTCGAGGGCCTGCGGGTGCTCGACATGGGCGTGGTGGTGTTCGGTGCCGAACTCGGCCGCCAGTTCGCGGACAACGGCGCCGACGTCATCAAGATCGAGAACACGAACTTCCCCGACGGTCTGCGGCAGTCGAAGCGCAAGGACGCCCTTGCCGCGTCGGTCGCCTGGGGTCACCGCAACCGGCGCAGCCTCGGTCTGAACCTGCGCACCCCGGAAGGCATCCGGATCTTCAAGCGGTTGGCTGCCGAGGCCGACGTCGTGCTGGCGAACTTCAAACCGGGCACCCTCGCGTCGATGGGGCTGTCCTACGAGGAACTCTCCGCGATCAACCCGCGCATCATCGTCTCCGAGAGCAGTGCCTTCGGCAGCGTCGGTCCGTGGAACACGCGGATGGGCTACGGACCGCTGGTGCGGGCGGCGTGCGGGGTCTCGGCGCTGTGGCGCTGGTCCGATGATTCGGACGGGCTGTGCGACGGATCGACCGTCTATCCCGACCACATCGGTGGCCAGGTGGCCGCGACCGCGATCCTGGCGCTGCTGATCGACCGGCTGCGGACCGGGCGCGGCGCCGCCCTGGAGGTCGCGCAGGCCGACGTTGCGATCGTGGCCCTGGGAGACCGGATCGTCGCCGAGTACCTGGAGCCCAGATCGGTCACCGCACTCGGCAACTCGGATCGGTATGCGGCACCGTCCGGACTGTTCCCGGCGGCAGGAGACGACGAATGGTGCACCGTGACGGTCCGTGACGACACCGACTGGCGGCACCTGTGCGGTGTCTTCGGGCGCCCGGACCTGATCGACGACCCGCGCTTCGCGACCACCGTGGCGCGCCTCGGCCACCGGGACGAGGTCGACCGGATCGTTGCGGAGTGGACCGCCGAGCGCAGTCCCACCGAGGCGATGGAGACACTACAGGCCGCGGGCGTTCCCGCCGGTGCGATGGTGCGCCTGCCCGAACTGCTCGCCAACCCTCAGCTCGTCGCCCGGGAGGCCTATACGGAGCTCGAGCACGAGCTGCTGCCCGCCTCGCTGCCCACCGCCCGGCAGGTGGCCCGGTTCGAGACGCTGCCGGCCTGGCCGCTGCGTCCCGCACCGCTGCCGGGGCAGCAGACGCGGGAGATCTGCGAGACCGTACTCGGGATGAGTCCCGGGGAGGTCGACGGTCTCGTCCGGGACGGGGTGCTGCAGCCCGCGGCCGACGACCGCGCACTCCAGGTGTCCGGAGTCTGATACTCGGCGCGAGCGCCCACGGAATCCGCTGGGGCAGGGGAGTATCGGAACGAGCAGCCCTCCGGGCCATCACCACGATGGCCCGGAGGGCTGTTCCCGTCTCGGCGCCCGAAAATCTCCACAATTTACAAAAATCGATTGACGTATCACGACTCATGTCTGTAACCTCAATCACAAGCAACGCCGAGGGGATGCACCGGCCGCACCAGTGGGGTGCGGACTCTCCCGTTCCGGCGTCTCATCGAACGGCGTTGTCTTCCAAACTTTCCCACGATCAGGCTTTTCCTGGAACGAAGCGAGCGAAGGAGCTCTCATGAAACTCGAAGGCAAGGTCGCCCTCATCACCGGTGCCGGTTCCGGCCTCGGCCGTGAGGCGTCGCAACTGTTCTCGTCCGAGGGCGCGAAGATCGCCGTCGTCGACATCGACCCGGAGCGCGCGAAGGGCACCGTCGAGCTGGTCGAGCAGCAGGGCGGCACCGCCATCGCCATCACCGCCGACGTGCGCTGCGAGCAGCAGGTCTACGACGCCGTCGCCACCACCGTCGAGGCCTTCGGCAAGCTCGACATCGCCTGGGCCAACGCCGGAATCGTCTCGCGCGGCGGTGTTCCCTCCGTCGCCGGTGGTGAGCAGGTCGACTTCCAGGACCTGACCGACGCCGACTGGCAGGACGTCGTCGGCGTCAACCTGTCCGGCGTGTTCTACACGGCCAAGGCCGCCGTGCCCCACCTGCGCGCCAACGGTGGCGGTGTCATCCTCGCGACCTCTTCGGCCGCGTCGTTCGCCGCCTACCACAGCATCGCGATGTACTCGGCCACCAAGGCCGGCGTCAACGGCCTGGTCCGCGGCCTCAGCCTCGACCTCGGCAAGTACGGCATCCGCGTCAACGCCGTCGCCCCGACCCACGGCATGTCGCCGAACTTCCTCGCGCCCGCCGGTACCCCGGTCGTCGGCAAGTCCTACGAAGAGGTCGCCGGCCCGTGGGATCCGGGCATCTCCCCGATCCCGCTGAAGCTGAACCGTCCGCCGTCACTGGGCGACAACGCGCGTGCCGCGCTGTTCCTGGTGTCCGACGACGCGGCGTACATCACCGGCCTGACCCTCCCGGCCACCGACGGCGGCACCCTGTCGCGCGTCGCGATGATGTTCCCCGAGGACGAGCTCAAGCCGACACTCGAGTCCTGAGCCGAAACGAGAAGGGGACCCGGATCACCGGGTCCCCTTCTCGTTTCTCGTATCTCAGGACTTCAGGAGATCACGATGGATGATCTCCTTCATGATCTCGTTGGTGCCGCCGTAGATACGCTGGATGCGGGCGTCGATGAACGCCTTGGCGACCGGATACTCCATCATGTAGCCGTAACCGCCGTGGAATTGGACACCGGCGTCGATCACCCTGCCCTGCAGCTCCGTGGCCCACAGCTTCGCCTTCGACGCATCGACGGCGCTGAGCGTGCCCTTGTTGTACTCGCGCACGCACCGGTCGATATAGGCGCGCGAAACCTCCACGGCCGTCTGCAGTTCGGCCAGGGTGAAGCCCAGCCCTTGGAACTCGCCGATCTTCTTGCCGAAGGCGGTGCGCTCCTTGACGTAGTCGAGGGTCCAGCCCATCACGGCCTCGGCGGACGTCTGCGCCGCAATGGCGATACCGAGCCGTTCGAGGGGCAGGCTCTGCATGAGATAGGCGAAGCCGGCGCCCTCCTCACCGAGCAGGTTCTCCTGCGGGACCCGGACGTCCTCGAAGAACAGCTCGGCGGTGTCCTGGGCGTGCAGACCGACCTTGTCGAGCTTGCGGCCCCGGGTGAAGCCGGGCATGCCCTCCTCGACCACGAAGAGGCTGAACCCGCGCGAGCCTGCGGCCGGATCCGTCTTCGCGAACACGATCACCAGGTCGGCGAGGATGCCGCTCGTGATGAAGGTCTTGGAGCCGTTGAGGATCCAGTGGTCACCGTCGCGCACGGCCGTTGCGGTGATCCCGCGCAGGTCGCTGCCGGCACCGGGCTCGGTCATCGCGATGGCGCCGATCGTCTCCCCGGTGACGAAACCGGGCAGCCAGCGGCGCTTCTGCTCGTCGTTCGCGTGCCGGAGCAGATAGTTCAGGACGATGTCGTCGTTCGTCGAGAAGCCGGACTGCAGCGCGGAGGCGCCGACCCGGGCGATCTCCGACTGGATCACCACCCGGAAGCGGTAGTCCGTCTCACCGGGACCGCCGTACTCCTCCGGGACGGCGAGGCCGAGCAATCCCTGTTTGCCGGCGGTCAGCCAGGTCTGTCGGTCGATCAGCCGGTCGGCGTCCCATTTCTCCAGGTTGGGGACGACATACCTGTCCACGAACGCCCGGACGGAGTCTCGGAACAGTTCGTGGTCCTCTTCTAAGAGATCGCTCTTCACACAAGCCTCCTGAGGCGGGCGCCCGTGGGCGCCCGCCGTGATGGTGTCGGGGGTCAGTCCTGGCCGACCAGTTTCTGGACCTCGCGCCGGAAGACCTGGTTCGCAACCTCGTTGCGGCCCAGGACCATGTTGCCGGCGTTGGCGCTGGCCATCGCGCGCTGCGAGTCGCGCAGGATGGGGAAGTCCTCGTTGTGCAGCACCGCGATGAGGATCTCGACGTTCTTGTCCCACAGGCGGTTGTACCGCTCCTCGGTCAGACCGCTGTCCTCGACCGTGGGGCAGATCAGCCGGATCTCCATCCGCGACTGCTGGGGGTCGGTGGGGTGCGGACGGAAGGTGAGCAGCTGGTAGTGGTCGGGCTGGCGCAGCAGGGTGCTGTTCGGGCCGAGGAAGTGGGTCTCGGTGGTGTGCTCGACGAGGTCGCGGTCGCCGGGATCCTCCTCGATCCAACGGTCGATGGTCTTGCGCAGATTCATGAACCGGCAGTGGTGACCGAAGTCCTCGAAGGCCATGACGTTGGTGTGGATGTGCTTGGCTGCGGTGTTCGGGTGTGCGTACTGGATGTGGTAGCCGTCGAGGAAGGCGTCCTGCATGAGCTTCCAGTTGACGGGTTCCTCGAACACGTTGACCCGCGTGGTCACCTTCGAACCGAGATCGTGCGAGGCGAGGATGGCGTCCATCTCGGGGCCGAGCCAGTCGGCGACGTCGATACTCGCGTCGGCGTCGTCCACCACCCAGATGAAGCCGTGGCGTTCCTCGGTGGGCAGTTGGACGAGATTGCGGTTGTCGCGGTCGGCGTCACCGAAGGTGTTGTCGCGGGTGATCGTGCGCAGCGTGCCGTCGGTGTCGTAGGACCAGCGGTGGTAGGGGCAGGAGAACAGCCGGCAGCGGCCCTTCTCCTCCTTCTCGACCATGGCGCCGCGATGACGGCACTGGTTGACGAGGGTCTTCACGCTGCCGTCGCGCTGACGGACGACGATGACGTTGTTCCGCGGCATCTGCAGGGTGAAGAAGTCGCCCGGCTTCGGGATCTCGGAGCCGTGGGCGACGATCGTCGGAACGCGGCCGAAGACGCGGTCCCGTTCGAGCTTGGCGACCGCCGGGTCGACGAACTCGTTCGGTTCGAACCAGGTGAGGTGCTCGTACTCGTCGGTGGTGTCGTTGCGCAGATGATCGAGTGCGCGGCGAATGCGTTCCTCGGTGGGAATCCCGACCTCTGTCATGGGGCTGTCCTCCAGAGTCGTGCTGAAGCGTCGCCGGGGCGGCCACATCTTCGGCTGTCGTTCGGATCGTCGGCCTAAATCTAACTGATGTAGGTTTTAGTGTAAACCCTCGGAAGGGTGTGCGAGACGTGTTCCGGTGATTGCCCCGGAATACCGATGACCATTAGATTCAGGCCGTCTACCGGCAGAGGAGGAGCGAACGGATGATCTCGTATCGGTGGTACCCGGAACTGGAACCGGAGGATCGGGACGAGGTTCTGGATCTCGTCGCCACGGCCGCCGGATTCGACGACGAGGCGGGCTTCTCGCGGATCCACCCCGCGGACGTCACCGCCGCATCCGACGGCAGCGGGAAGGTCTTCCACCTCCCGGTCAAGGCGCGGCGCGATCTGAGCGCGCGCGAGGACGCCCCGCTGGTGATCGTGGCCTATCTGCATCTGAAGGTCGACGCCGAGGGGTACGGCACGGTGCAGTTCGTCGTGCATCCCGACTACCGCTCCCGCGGTGTCGCCACCACGCTGGTGGAGGAGATGGACCTGGACACTGCCGCCGAGGGCGGCTGGCAGGGGACCGGCGCGCACGCCCTCCGCTGCTGGGCGTACAGCACCCACCCCGCCGCCGACCGCCTCGCCCGGCGGTTCGGCATCCGGACCGCCGGGCGGTTGTGGACGATCTTCCGGCACCTGTCCGGGCCGTTCGCCCATCCGTTGGAGCCCGTCGCGGAGTTCGGCGACGCCGCGATCGGTGCACCCCTCGCGCTCGGAGATCCCGCGGCGCGCGAGGTGATCGACCGCGTGCTCGACGCGTCCTCGCTCCCGGCGGTGCAGCGCGAGCGACTCCTCGACGAGATCCGGCTCGGGGACGGGCATGTCGTCGTCGCCGAAGACGCGTCCGGCAAGCCCGCCGGATTCGTCTGGTACGACCCCGTGCTGTCGACGCATCTCGAGCTGCGGGCCGCGTGGATCCGGGCGCTCGTCCTCACCGACGCCGTCCGCGGAGCGGGGCTCGGCACCGGGTTGCTCACCGCGGCGCTCGGGATGCTGCGGGGCGCCGGTGCCCAGATCGGATTGATGCGCATCGATCCGGACAACGCTGCGGCGGTGCGGATGTGCCGGCTCATGTGGTTCGAGCAGGAGGAGGAGCACTCGTGCTTCCAGGTCGGGGAGTGGGTGGGGGTCCCCGGCTTCCAGCGTTGACTGCTTTACGAAAAACGCTTTCTGTCAGGTGTTGACCTAAAGGCTGTAGGTCGCTATCTTTGTGTTGCGGCTCACACGAACGGTGGCCGGTTCGCACCGCGATCACACGGTGCCCTTCTCGAACGCTCCGTGCATCTGCGCGCGAGACATCCCTTCGGAGAGGAAAATTCATGGGTCGACTCGACGGAAAGGTCGCGTTCATCACCGGTGCGGCTCGTGGCCAGGGGCGGTCGCACGCCGTCCGGCTCGCGGAGGAAGGCGCGTCCATCATCGCGATGGACATCTGCGACCAGATCCCCACCGTCTTCTATCCGATGGCCACCAAGGAGGATCTCGACGAGACGGCCCGCCTGGTGGAGAAGGCCGGCGGACGGATCGTCACCTCGGTGGGCGACGTCCGTAACCTCGACGACGTCCAGCGCGCCTACGACGCCGGCATCGCCGAGTTCGGCAAGGTCGACATCGTGCTCCCCAACGCCGGGATCATGCCCGTCATCGGACCGGGCGACCAGCGTCAGGCCTGGCACGACGCCATCGACACGATGCTCACCGGCGTGTGGCACGTGCTCGAGGTGACCGTGCCCGGGCTCGTCGAACGCGGCGAGGGCGGGTCCATCATCATCACCAGCTCCGCTGCGGGCCTGACGAGCATCGGCCTGAACACCTTCCCCGGTCAGGTCGGCTACACCGCCGCCAAGCACGGCGTGGTGGGCCTCATGCGGATCTACGCGAAGCAACTTGCCCCGCACCGGATCCGCGTCAACACCATCCACCCCACCGGCGTGAACACCCCCATGGTGGCCAACGCCGAGTACGCCGAATTCCTCACCGCCAACCCCGAGGTGGCCGCGGACGAGTCGTACAAGAACCCCATGCCGGTCGAACTGATCGAGGCCGAGGACATCAGCAACGCGATCGTCTACCTCGCCTCCGACGAGGCGCGCTACGTCACCGGGGTCACCTTCCCCGTCGACGCCGGCTACAACATCCGCTGAACCGAAGGAGCTTTCGCACATGACCACCACCGAAGCGGCGACCCCCACGGTCCCGACCTTCGCCGACCGCGACAAGGTCTTCATCGGAGGCCGCTGGGTCGAGTCCACCGGTAACGAGTGGGTCGACGTCGTCGACTCGTTCAGCGAGCAGCGTGTCGCCCGTGTGCGCACCGCCACCGCCGAGGACGTCGCCCGCGCCGTCGCGGCCGCCCGCGAATCCTTCGACAAGGGCGAATGGGCGTCGAAGACCATGGAGGAACGCGCCACCGTCATCGACGCCATCGCCGACGGACTCCAGGCACGATTCGAGGAACTGACCGCCATCGGCGTCGCCGAGGTCGGTGTCCCGGTCGGTGTCAGCCACCAGACCCAGCAGATGATCGGCGGACTCTTCCGCGCGGTCGCCGAGGTCGCCCGCAACGTCTCCACGTTCGAGGAACGCCCCCGGATGGGCGGCGGGGTCTCCCGCATCGTGAAGGAGCCCACGGGCGTCGTCGCGGCGATCATCCCCTGGAACGGCCCGATCGGGAACATCGCTTTCAAGCTGGCCCCGGCTCTCGTCGCCGGCTGCTCGGTCGTGCTCAAGACGGCCCCGGACGCGCCGCTGTCGCCGTGCGTGTTCGCCGACGTCGTCGCCGAACTCGTCGAGCAGGGACGCATCCCCGAGGGCGTCGTGAGCGTGCTGTGCGCCGACCGTGAGGTCTCCGAGACCCTCGTCACCAACCCCGATGTCGACCACATCACCTTCACGGGCAGCACCGCCGCGGGCCGCCGCATCGCAGCCCTCGCGAGTGAACGCATCGCCCGTGTGTCGCTCGAGCTCGGCGGCAAGTCCGCAGCGATCATCCTCGACGACGCGGACCTGAACCACGTCCTGCAGACCCTACCCATGGGTGGCTGCCTGCAGTCCGGCCAGGCCTGCATCGCGCTCACCCGCATCCTCGTGTCGAAGAAGCGCCACGACGAGGTGCTCGAGGCACTCAAGGCCGCCTACGGCTCTCTGCCGCTGGGCAATCCTTGGGAGCCCACGAACTTCCTCGGCCCCCTCGCCACCAAGCACCACCAGCAGCGGGTGCTCGGCTACATCGACATCGCGAAGGAGGACGGCGCGAAGGTCGTGCTCGGCGGTGGCGTCCCCGAGGGCCTGGAGAAGGGCTTCTTCGTCGCGCCGACCCTGCTCGACGGTGTCGATCCCGACTCGCGGATCGCTCAAGAGGAGGTCTTCGGCCCGGTCTTCTCGCTGATCACCTACGAGGACGAGGAGGACGCGATCGCGATCGCGAACAACTCGATCTACGGCCTGTCCGGCGCCGTCTACACCGAGGACATCGACCACGGTTACGAGATCGCCCGCCGCATCCGCACGGGTACGATCAGCGTCAACACCTCGGCCATGGACTTCTCGCTGCCGTTCGGCGGTTACAAGCAGTCGGGCATCGGCCGTGAGGGTGGCCCCGAGGGACTCAAGGAGTTCTTCGAGATCAAGACCGTGCACATGCCTGCATAGGGACTCCACGGGGGTGGAAGAGCAACGGGGCCTCGCGATCTCGCGAGGCCCCGTTGTGCATCCGGGACACGGCCGCTCGGTGCCGTCCTCGTGAGGGCTACTCGGTGCCGTCCTCGTTGCGCATCACGCCGTACAGGAAGCTGCGGATCATCTCCTCGAACAGCTGCTTCGAGGTCATCTCGTTCTCGGTGAGGGCCCGCGCGAGCATCGGCTGGGACTCGGGGTCGACGTTCGGGAAGATCGTCGACTTCGTGCTCGGCGGGCGCATCGCCTCGGTGAGCACCGCGCCGAGCGTCAGACGCTCCATGCCGTCCAGGATCTGCACGTGCAGCCGCGCGGGAACCCCCGACGCCTCCAGGAAGGCGGCGGTCTCCTCGTAGGTGCCGATGAGCACGTCGCGTGGAAGGTACTGCAGCAGGATCGGTGCCGCGTTGCGGTGCTTGAGGATCGATCGACGCAGGTTGAGGCTGAGCGTCACGAAGTACTCGGGCCAGTCCGGTCCGGGCTTGCGCCGCGGCATCGGCCCCGCACCGGCGATCTGCCGGGCGACCGCGGAGAGGATCTCCGACTTGTCGGAGAAATGGTGGTAGAGCGAGGGGGCTCGCACCCCGAGATGCTTCGCGAGACGCGGCAGGCTGAAGGCCTCGAGCCCTTCGGAATCGATGATCTCGATGGATGCGGCCACCGCGGCCGCGCGACTGATTAGCGGTTTCGACGGTCGGGCCATGTCTCGCTTTCGGCTGGTACGTGGGCGGGCTGCCTGGAATGGTATCGACTCCCGCTCCGGGCTCGTCAGGACGTGAGAACCGCCTCGTCGAGGAACTCGATCAGGCCCCTGCTGAGCACGTCGTTGTCGTCGCCGCTGACCATGTGGCCGGCCCCGCTCACGTCGACGAGCCGCGCCCCGGGAATCAGGTCGAGCAGTTCGTTCGCGCCCTCGTCGCTGACCACGTCGGACTGGGCGCCGCGGATCAGCAGGGTGGGGACGGTGACGGCGCGGGCGGCGGCCCGGGCGCGTTCCTCCCGGGCGATCTCCGTCGCGATCAGCTTCTCGCGGTCGGAGAGCAGCCGCGGATCCCAGTGCCAGTACCACCGGCCGTCGCGGTGGCGCAGGTTCTTGCGCAGCCCCTCCTTGCGGGGCGGGCGCCGGCGGTTCGGGTTGTACGCGATCACCGCCTCGAGCACGTCGTCGAGGCTGTCGAAGCCGTCCAGTCCGGCGCGCATGAACTCGGTGATCCGGGTGATGCCGTTCGGTTCGGCCTTGGGGGTGATGTCCACCAGGACCAGGGCGCGGGCGAGCCCGGGATGTTCCCCCGCGGCGACGAGCGAGGCCAGACCACCCATGGATGCACCCACCAGGACGGGAGCTTCGCCGAGGAAGTCGGTGACCGCCCGGATGTCGCGGGCGTGGGCATCGGGGGAGTAGTCGCCGTCGGCGGCCCACTCGCTGTCCCCGTGGCCGCGCGCATCGATCGTGTACGCCCGCCAGCCGTGTTCGGCGAGACGGCCGCCGGTGCGTTGCCACGAGTGCCGGGTCTGGCCGCCGCCGTGCAGGAGCAGCACGGTCCCGTTGTGTCCGCCGGACGGGTCGGGCCTCCACAGATCGGCGGTCAGGCGCAGCCCGTCGCCCGGCAGGTGCACGGTCTCGGTGGTGACGGTCATGTGTCGAGTCCCCTCGTGGGTTCGGGTGTTCAGTGGCCGGATGTGCCGCCGTCCACAGCGAGCGTAGAACCGGTGACGTATCCGGAGGCCGGACTCGCCAGGAAGATCACGGCGGCGTCGATCTCGCGCTGGGTGGCGGTGCGGCCCAACGAACTACCACGCAGGAACTCCGCGAGCGTGTCGTCGCCCATCTCCGAGATCATGTCCGTTTCGACGAAGCCGGGAGCGACGGCGTTGACCCGGATCCCCTTGCGTTGTGCCCACTGGTGCGACAGGTCGCGGGTCAGCCCGATCAGACCGGCCTTGCTCGCGGCGTAGGCGGCCTGGGGGAGAACCGACTTGACCAGGCCGAGCATGCTCGACACGTTGACGATGCTCGAGCCCGGTTCCATCACCCGGGCGCACGCCTGCGCGGCCCAGTAGCTGCCCATCAGGTTCACGTCGAGCACGGACCGGAAGTCCTCGGGGCGTTCCCGCGTCGCCGGCGCGGCATGGGTGATACCGGCATTGTTGACGAGGATGTCGAGCCGGCCGAACTCCTCGACCGCGGCGCGAGCCAGGGCATCGCACTGTTCGGGGTCGGTGACGTCGGTGGGAACGACGAGGCATCGGCGTCCGGTCTCCTCGACCGCGGCGGCGACGGCCTCGAGCCGGTCGCGTCGACGTGCCGCGACGACGACGTCGGCGCCGGCCTCCGCGAGGGCGCGTACGAAACCGGCTCCCAGCCCGCTACCGGCACCCGTGACGACGGCGACGCGGCCGTCGAGCCGGAACAGGTCGAGTACCGAATCGGTCTCGGGGGCAATGTCTGTCGAGGTCATCGGGGTTTCTCCTGAGCTGTCGCGATGGTGGTTCCCACCCGACTGTTGCGCGCCGTAAAACTAATTACATAAGATTACACGGCACGTGAAGTCCGGAAGAATCGAGACACCGATGACGGCAACCCCCACCGACGAGCACCGCAAGCTGCAGGTGATCGGCAAGGACGTGCTCGCGGACGGTGTCGTGGCCGTACGGCTCGCGGACCCGGACGGAGACCCCGTCCCCGCCTGGGATCCCGGCTCACACATCGACCTCGTCGTCGACGCGTCGACGGTGCGGCAGTACTCGCTGTGCGGCGACGTCGAGGACGGCACGAGCCTGACCGTCGCGGTCCTCCGCGAGGAGAACGGCCGCGGCGGGTCGAAATGGGTGCACGACCACCTGCAGGTGGGTGATCTCGTCGGCATCGGCGGACCGCGCAACAACTTCCGGTTCGAACCCGTCCCGTCCTGCCTGTTCGTCGCCGGCGGCATCGGCATCACGCCCCTCCTGCCGATGCTCCGTGCGGCCGACGCGGCGGGGTCGGACTGGCGGCTGCTGTACGGCGGGCGTACCCGCAACAGTATGGCGTTCGCTGCCGACCTCGCCGCCCGTCACCCCGACCGCGTGGAGATCAGGCCGCAGGACGAGTTCGGGCTCCTCGATCTCGCCGGCGCGCTCGACACCCTGCTGGCGGGTGCCGCTGTCTACTGCTGCGGGCCGGAACCGCTCCTGCAGGCCCTCGAGGGTGAATGCCGCACGCGGCCCGGAATAACCCTGCACGTCGAACGTTTCGCGGCCAAGGAACGACCCGCCGACGCCGTCGACGGGGTCTTCGAGGTCGAACTCGTGCAGTCCGGCACCAGTGTGACCGTGCAGGCGGACGAGTCCCTGCTCGATGCCGTTCTGCGGTCCGGGGTCGACGTGCCGTTCTCCTGCCGGGAGGGCACGTGCGGCACGTGCGAGGTGGCCGTGGTGGACGGTGAACCCGATCACCGCGACTCGGTCCTGACCGGGGACGAACAGGCCGCGAACGACTGCATGATGATCTGCGTCTCGCGCAGCCGGACGCCGAAGCTCGTCCTGGACCTGTAGCGATGTAGCACACCCGGCCGATCTGTGTGCTGAGTTACAGCAATTTACAAAATATGATTGACGTCTCATGTAAGACGGGTTACCGTGTGCATCACGGAGTCGAGGGCAGCCTCCGACCCGGTGCACCCCTCGAAGACGTTGCCGAACAGTCCCATTCGGTGACACTCACGCACCGGTCATGAGACGCCATCCCGTCCGAATCAGCCCTGCGCCGACATACCGGTGCGACTCACGAAAGGGAACCAACATGGCTTCCACTGTCGGTTCGGCCCTGCATTGGTGGGCGAAGACCAAGGGAGAGCAGAAGGCGCTCGTCGTCGCCGACGAGTCGCTCACCTACCGCGAACTGCAGGACTGGTCCAGCCGCATTGCACGATCGCTCGTCGACCGTGGCATCGAACGCGGACAGCGCGTCGGCGTGCTCGGCCCCAACTCGCTGACCTGGCCCGTCGTCGCCCTGGGTGTGCTCAAGGCCGGCGCTGTGCTCGTACCGCTCAACCCGCGGTTCAAGCCGGCCGAACTCCGTAAGGTCGCCGACGACTCGGGCCTGAGCCTGGTCCTCATCCCGAACGAGTTCACGACAATCGTCGAGGACGCCCGGGCACTCGGCAACTCCTTCGACATCGTCGAGTTCTCCGACATCACCCCGCTCCGCGAGGGCGACCAGGACGACTTCCGCATCGACCTCGAACCCGACGAGCCCACCGCCGTGCTGTTCACCAGCGGCTCCACCGGCATGTCGAAGGGCGTCATCTGCACCAACCGGACGCTGCTCAACATCGTCTTCGAGGCCACCCTCACCGAGGAGGGCTTCCGTCCGGGCTCGACCTCGCTGCTCGTCCTCCCGCTGGTGTTCACCCCGGGTCTCGTGTGGGGTCTGATCATGACCACCGTGCTCGGTGGCACCCTCGTCGTCGAGAAGGAACTCGACCCGAACCGCGCCGCGCGGCTGCTCGGCGAGCACAACGTCCAGGCGATCTTCGGCGTGCCGCTCATCTTCGAGGCGATTTCGCGGTCCCCGGAATTCGAGAAGGCCGACCTGTCGTCGCTGCGCACCGCCATCGTCGGCGGCGCCGCCGTCGCCCCCGCGCTGCTGAAGCGCTGGGCCGACAAGGGCGTTGCGCTGCGCCAGATCTACGGCATGACCGAGGCCGGCGGTGTCGCCACCGCCACCCTCGTCGCCGAGGCGTTCGACCATCCCGACTCCTGCGGCTCCGGCTCGATCTTCACCGAGCTCAAGGTCGTTCGTGAGGACGGCACCGAGGCGGCACCCGGCGAGGAAGGCGAGATCCTGCTCCGCGGCCCGGGCGTGACTCCCGGTTACTGGAACGACCCCGAGTCCACCGCGGTCGCCCTGCGCGACGGCTGGCTGCACAGCGGCGACCTCGGCACCCGCGACGCGGAGGGTCGCGTCAAGTTCGTCGACCGGCTCAAGGACCTGATCATCACCGGTGGCATCAACGTCTCGCCGGTCGAGATCGAACGCGTCATCAGCGAGATCCCCGGCGTCCAGGAGGTCGCGGTGATCGCGGCGTCCGACCAGCGTTTCGGTGAGACCCCGGCCGCGATCGTCACCGTCGAGAGCGGTGTCGACGAGGCCACCATCATCGAGCACTGCGACCGGCTGATGGCCGACTACAAGGTTCCGCGCTACGTTGTGATCCGCGACGAGCCCCTGCCGCGGCTCCCCAGTGGCAAGCTGTCGAAGACGGCGATCCGCGAGGAGTACAAGGACGTCGCAGACCGATTCGACAAGGTCCGCTGAGCCCTCCGCTCGGGGACCGGGAGGGAGCCACCGTGTCCGAGACCGGCAACGAGAACCCCGTCGTTCTCGAACGTCACGGCGAGATCGCCGTGATCCGTCTGAATCGACCGGATCGTCTCAACGCCTTCACGAACGAGATGGGTGAACGCGTCATCGAGGTGTTCGACGAGACCGATGCCGACGACGACGTGCGCGCCGTCGTCGTCACCGGGACGGGACGGGGGTTCTGCGCCGGTGCTGATCTCGCGGCCGGGGGCGACACCTTCGTCCTCGGCGACGATCCCGACACGGGTGGCGCGCCGCCGGACCTGGGCGGACGCGTCACCCTGCGGATCTACCGGTCCCTCAAGCCGGTGATCGCCGCGATCAACGGCCCCGCGGCCGGGGTCGGTGTGACCATGACCCTGCCCGCCGACGTTCGCATCGCAGCGGACACCGCGAAGTTCGGTTTCGTGTTCACCCGCCGCGGACTCGTCCCGGAGGCGTGCTCGACCTGGTTCCTGCC
The DNA here is from genome assembly GCF_025837095.1 of Rhodococcus sp. Z13. Taxonomy (NCBI): domain Bacteria; kingdom Bacillati; phylum Actinomycetota; class Actinomycetes; order Mycobacteriales; family Nocardiaceae; genus Rhodococcus; species Rhodococcus sacchari. The sequence continues at coordinate 4,118,266 of NZ_CP107551.1, read as the reverse complement.
GCGCGCGGTGGGGATCTCGACGGCCGTCGAATGGACGGTCGGCGGGAAGACCGTGCCGGTCGCGGAGGCACTCGACCGGGGGCTGGTCCGCGAGGTCGTGCCGGCCGGGCAGGTCCTCGACCGGGCCCTGGAGGTCGCACGGGAGCTGGTGTCCGGCACCGCCCCGGTGTCCGCGGCTCTGACCAGGCAGTTGATGTGGCGGATGCTCGGTGCCCCCGACCCGGAGATCGCCCACCGCGCCGAATCGGTGGGGATCTACGTCCGGGGGACGTCCGACGACGTCCGGGAGGGCGTCGAGGCGTTCCTCGACAAGCGGGAACCGAAGTTCCCCAACCGTGTCTCGGACGGTCTGCCGGATCTGTTCGGCAACTGATAACGACCGGCCGAAGCGGCCGGTGAACCCTCACACTCGGCCCTCTCCCGGTAGCGGGGGAGGGCCGAGTTGTGTTCGACATCGCAGGAGGGGCCGCGGCCAACTCTCGTTGACATCGAACGAATCTTGTAACATCTGCCGTGTCACACGGCAACGACAGGGCAGGAGCTGCGGGATGGCGCGACGGCGGTCGGGAGTACTCGGCGACGACGCGGAAACGGCGCGCGGCAAGATCCTGAAGGCCGCCGAGACGATGTTCCAGCGGTACGGGGTCGTGAAGACCACCATGGACGACATCGCGAAGGAGGCCGGCGTCTCGCGGCCGACGGTGTACCGCTACTTCGGGGACCGCGATTCGCTGATCATCGCGCTGATCGAGACGCGCTCGCGCCGCCTCTTCGACAAGGCCCGCGACTACCTGCGCGAACGGCCCACCTTCGCCGAGCAGATCGTGGACGGTCTGATCTTCCTCGTCGACCGGGGCCGGCAGGACCCCATCGTCCGGCTGATCGTCAGCCCCGAGCACATGGACATGGCCACCGCGCTGGTGGGCAGCAGTGGTCTCGCCGCACGGCTGACCTTCGAGATGTGGGCGCCGCTGCTCGAGGAGGCCCGGGAGCGCGGTGAGATCCGCGAGGGGCTCACCGACGAGGAGATCTGCCAGTGGATCGCGCTGGTGCAGCTCATCCTGGTGGGGCGCATGGACTTCCACTCGGACGACGATCCGGACAATCGGCGCATGCTCACCAACTTCCTGCTGCCGTGCATCATCAAGGACGCGCCGGCGCCGCAGAGTCGCTGAGACGACGGGGCCGCTGACGGCCGGGCTCCCACTCGTGTGAACGAACACCCGCGGAACTTTCCGCGGGCGTTCTTCGTGGGGTGACGCCCTTTTCGCCTGCGGTGTTCCGCCGGCGCGTGACCTGCGGACCCGACACGACGAATCAATTTACAAATTTCGATTGACGTAACATGGAACATGCGGGTAACCTGTGTCACATGGATCGGACACCGGTGATCGAGTCCTCGACCCTCCGGTAACGGTCGTACTTTGTTGGCGGATCGCCCTGTCCGGCAACAAATCCGATTTTCTCGTTCATTCACCGGGCGCAGTGGCCCGGCCCGCCCGCGCGCACGCCGGGGTGGTTTCCGGTGGTACCGCCGGGCAGGAACGTTCGAAAGGACAGGACACAACAAATGTCCGATCTTCGCCAGCAGGTGCAACGACTCGTGGTGGACATGTCGGTCTGTGCCGGACACGGGCTGTGCTACTCCACTTCCCCTCAACTGATCGACTGCGACGACCAGGGATACCCGGTTGTCCTGCACGACCTTTCATCGGAGGACGACGTGCGTGCCGCCGAAGCGGCCGTCGTCGTCTGCCCCGAACGAGCACTCAACATCGAACCCCGCTGAGGGCCCGACCCAGAGGAAGAATCATGACAACCACAGAGAAGGCAGTGCCGGAACATCTGGTGGTCGATTTCGACATCTACGACCAGACCCTCGCTCAGCCGGTCGACAACCTCCAGGAGCGCGTCGCCGAGCTGGCCGCCAAGGGACCGGTCGTGTACTCCACTGCCTACGGGGGGCACTGGATCGTCACGCGGTACAAGGAGATCCACGAAGTCCTGCGTGACGCCGAGACGTTCTCGAGCTACCCCAACAATCTGGTCACGGGCCCCGGCGGCATGGGCAAGTTCATCCCGATCGAGCTCGACCCGCCGGAGCACACCGCCTACCGTCTCGCCCTGCAGCCGCTGTTCAGCCCCAACCGGATGAAAGCTCTCAACGAGCAGATCCGGGACCTGGTCAACGAGCTGATCGACGACTTCGCCGGCAAGGGTGAGGTCGAGTTCATCTCGGCGTTCGCACACGAACTCCCGACCCGCGTCTTCCTCGCGCTCATGGACTGGCCGATGGAGGATGCCCCGCTGTTCACCGAGGCGACCGATGTCGTGCTCATGGGCAAGCCGGGTCTCAGTCCCGAGGAGAACCAGCAGGCGCAGGTCGCCGCCGGTTTCGCGATGTTCGGCTACTTCCACAAGATGATCCAGGAGCGCCGCGAGAACCCGGGCGACGACATTACCTCGACCCTCATTCACACCGAGGTGGAGTTCGAGGACGGCAAGCGGCTGCTGACCGACGAAGAGCTCTACCGCATGTGCTTCCTGCTGCTCATCGCCGGACTGCACACCACGCAGGGCGCCCTCGCCTGGTCGATCATCCACCTGTCGAAGAACCCCGAGCAGCGTCGCGCGCTGCTCGAGGACGAGTCGCTGATTCCGAGTGCGGTGGAGGAGATCCTGCGCTTCGAGGCGCCGGTGACGCCCGGCCGTCGCGCCACCCGCGATGTCGAGCTCGGCGGGGTGCAGATCAAGGAGGGCGACCAGCTCATCCTCACCATCTGCTCCGCGAACCGCGATCCGGAGGAGTTCGACGATCCGGAGGAGCTGCAGATCGACCGGCATCCCAACCGGCACCTCACCTTCGGTGGCGGTCCGCACCGCTGCCTCGGCTCGCACCTCGCGCGTGTCGAGCTGACGATCGCGCTCGAAGAGATCCACCGGCGGATCCCGGACTACGAGCTGATCGAGAACGATCCGCCGATCCTGCACGCCAGCCAGGTGCGTGGATGCATGCGTCTGCCGATCAAGTTCACGCCCTCGGCGTGAGACATCGCTCGCTCGCCGGCCCCGGACGGGTGCCGGCGAGCGAGCACGGCGAACTCGCCTATAATCATTCAAGAGGAAGTAAAGGATTCAGCAGGGGGGTGTATGGCTCGGCGTCAGAGTGTGCTCAGTGACAATGCCGAGACCGCTCGCACCCAGATCCTCGCTGCCGCGGACAACGCCGTCGAGCGTTTCGGGATCGTCAAGACCACGATCGACGACGTCGCCCGGGAAACCGGCGTCTCCCGCCCGACGATCTACCGTTACTTCCGCGACCGCGACACCCTCATCACCGCGCTGATCGAGGCCCGCGCCCGCCGACTCTTCCGGGATGCGCACGCGTACGTCGCCCACCTCGGCTCCTTCTCCGAGCAGCTGGTCGACGGGCTGCTCTACCTGGTCGACCGCGGGCGACGCGATGCGGCCATCCGCCTGATCGTGAGCCCCGAGCACGTCGGCCGCAGCACCGCGCTCGAAGGCAGTTCCGAACTCGCCGCCCGGCTCACCTTCGAGATGTGGGCACCCCTGATCGAGGCCGCGCGTGCGCGTGGCGAGATCCGCGAGGGCATCACCGACGCGGAGATCTGCACCTGGATCACGCTGGTGGAGCTGATCCTCGTCGGCCGCATGGACTTCGGTGATCCCATGGGGGAGACGAACCGGAACCTGCTGACCAAACTGCTGCTGCCGGGCATCGTCACCGGCGTCACGAGCACCGCCTCGTAGCACGACCGCCGACGTCGATCGGTTCGGATCGTCACGACCGGCCGCTCGTGACGACTCGCGAGAACTCGTCACGAACCGGCCGGTTCTCCGTACCTCCTGCCGTTGCGCGCATCCGCGCGAACGGAACCCGTTCCCCGCAATGCTGCTGTCGAGCGCGAGCGGAGGAAACCGTCGTTCCGAAAGGTGAGCTGTCATGTCAGTGGATCCGTCGTCCTTCGTCGTCACACTGGGAGCCGCTGTAGGTGCACTCGTCCTCGGTGTCGATCCCCAGATCGGTGTCGAACAGGCCGAGGCCGTTTCGCATGCCGTCGAGCAGAGCGCGAGCCAGGTGCTGGACGGAGTGGCCGCCGCGATCGGCACCCTGCCGGAGGACGCGCGGGTCTCGGCCGAGCAGATGGTCGACGACGTCACCGGGCGGTTGCAGTCCGAGATGGAGGCACACCTGCCGGAACGGGAAGGCGCCGAACCCGAGGAGACGGAACCGGAGGAACCGGACGAGACCGAATCCCTCACGGCGTCACCGTCGGTCACGATTCCCGCCGCCTCGGCGGACCTCGGGCCATCCGTGTTCGTTCCCCCGTCGACGTTCCCGCTCACGTCGAGCGCCGTGACCGCCCCGATCGGTGCGGTCGCCGTGTTCGCTCCGTGGCTGAAGAAGGCCGGCAACCTCTGCGAGGGCATCACCGCACCCGTGCTCGCCGCGCTCTACTCCGTCGAGAACGGTTTCCGGTACGGGCCCACTGCGCCCGTCTCTCCGGCCGGCGCCCTCGGCCCGGGACAGTTCATGCCCGGCACCTGGGAGATCTACGGCGAGGACGCCGACGGCGATGGAAAGGCCGACGTGTTCGGTATCGCCGACCCGGTCATGGCCTCCGGACGGATGCTGTGCGACAACTGGAACCGCATCGAGGAATGGAAGGAGCAGGGCCGCGTCACGGGTGATACCCTGTCGCTCACGCTCGCCTCCTACAACGCGGGTGCGGACGCGGTGCTGCGCTCGGGCGGGATGCCCAGCGGGCATCCCGACTACGAGCGGGAGACGAAGCCGTACGTGGCGAGGATCCTCGCCGCACGACCGGCCTTCGAGCGCATACTCTCACCGCTGCTGGCTCTCGAGATTCCTTCGGATGTACGCGATCTCGGCCAGATGGTGATCGAGCAGGCGTTCCGCTATCTCGGCCTGCCGTACGTGTGGGGCGGCGGCAACATCGAGGGCCCCACGGGCGGCGGCTTCGACTGCTCCGGGCTCACCTCCTTCGCGATGCACGCCGCCACCGGGATCGTCCTGCCCCGTACCTCCGAGACCCAGTGGACCGTCGGCGTCGAGGTGCCCCTCGACGAGGCGCGCCCGGGGGATCTCGTTTTCGGAAACTGGCAGGCCGGCGGGCCCGGCCACGTCGGCATCTACCTCGGCGGTGGCCTGATGGTGCACGCGCCGACCACCGGTGACGTGGTGCGCGTCGGGGAGGTCTTCCCCGACATGCGAGCACGTCGCATCGTCTGACTCGTCCGTCCGCCTCGAGGAGTGGTGAAACGATGGCCCACGTAGTGACCCAGCCGTGCTGCAAGGATGCCGGATGCGTCTCCGTCTGCCCGGTGGACTGCATCCACCCGACGCCCGCGGAACGGTTGTTCCGCCCGTCGGAGATGCTCTACATCGACCCGGAGAAGTGCATCGACTGCGGCGCGTGCGTCGACGAGTGCCCGGTCGACGCGATCGTGCCGCCGGAGGATCTGACCGCCGAGACTCAGTCGTTCGTCGAGATCAACGCGGCCTACTACCAGGACAATCCGACGCCCGTACCGGAACCGGAACCCGAGAGGATCGAGGTGAAGGACGCGCCCGGCGTGCTGCGGGTCGCGATTGTCGGCAGCGGACCGTCCGCGAGCTATCTCGCCGAAGCGTTGCTCTCCGATCGGCTTCTGCCGGTGGAGATCTCGGTGCTGGAACGGCTGCCCGTGCCGGGTGGGCTCGTGCGGTTCGGGGTGGCGCCCGACCACAGGTCCACCAAGGAGGTCTCCGCCGGCTTCCTCCGCACCCTGGGGCGCAAGAACGTCGATGTGTTCCTCGGCGTCGAGGTCGGTACGCACGTCACGCACGAGGACCTGCTGCGACACCACCACGCGGTGGTGTACGCGTCGGGGACGAGCGGTGATCGTGCCCTGGGCGTCCCCGGTGAGGATCTTCCGGGCAGTGTCTCGGCCCGTGAGTTCGTGGCCTGGTACAACGGCCATCCCGACCATGCGGATCGCGTGTTCGACCTGTCGTGCGAACGCGCCGTGGTCGTCGGCAACGGCAATGTCGCGCTCGACGTCGCCCGGATCCTGAGCAGCGACGTCGCCCGCCTGGTGAAGACGGACATCGCACCCCATGCACTGGAAGCGCTCGCGGCCAGCCGGATCCGTGAGGTCGTCGTTCTCGGCCGGCGAGGGCCTGAGTCGGCGGCGTTCAGCACGGCCGAACTGCTGGGTCTGACCGATCTGCCGGGTGTGAGCGTCACGGCGTCGCAAGGCTTCTCGGCCTCCACTGCGCTCGACCGGGTGCGGGAGGAGATCCTCGGCCGGTGTGCGGCGGCGACGGCGGCACCGGGGGAGCGGCGAATCCACCTGCAGTTCCTGCGGTCGCCGGTGAAGGTTCTGGGAACGGACCGGGTCGAGGGTCTGCGGGTCGCGGTGGGTGACGCCGCGAACGGTTCGGCCACCGAGGACATCGCGGCGGGATTGGTGCTGCGGTCGATCGGTTTCCGTGGGGCCCCGGTCCCGTCGGTGCCGTTCGACGAGGGCACCGGGACCATCCCCAACCGGGCCGGTGCCGTCGTCGATCCCGCGACCGGTGAGCCGGTGCCGGGGGTCTACACGGCCGGCTGGATCAAGCGCGGACCGAGCGGGGTGATCGGCTCGAACAAGGTGTGCTCGGCGGAGACCGCCGCATCGATCCTCTCCGACTTCGTCGGGGGCCGGCTGCCCGAACCACAGGCAGACCGACAGGCGTTCTCCGAGTTCGTCGTTGCTGCGCGACCCGAACGCATCGACCTGCAGGGCTGGCGCCGGATCGACAACCACGAGAAGAGCGCCGGCCGGGCCGTGGGGCGCCCCCGGGTGAAGCTGGTGGACCGGGACGAGATGATCGCGGTGGCCCTGGGAGAGCCGGTGGGAGCGCGGTGATCATCGCTCTCCCCGTGTCCGATTGATTCCGATCATCCGGATTCGTTGCACCGAATGTGGATTCGTCGGGAACGAAGATCAAAAGACGATTGACAAATCCCGTATTTTGAATCACAGTTGTCGTCAACAGGGGCTTGAGTCACATCCGGCGCCCGGTTCCAGACCAGGGGATCGGCAGCCCGGCCGGAGAGAACGCACTACCCGTGAAGGCCGCCGTGGGCGGTCTCTGCCGCTACGACCGGAACGCGTAGGAGGAACCCGATGGGTGTCGAGGTATCTGTCGAAGGTCTGACCAAATCTTTCGGCTCGCAACGAATCTGGCAGGACGTGACACTCACGCTCCCGGCGGGTGAGGTCAGTGCACTGCTCGGCCCGTCGGGCACCGGCAAGTCGGTGTTCCTCAAGTCGCTGATCGGTCTGCTGCGTCCCGAAGAGGGCTCGATCGTCATCGACGGCACCGACATCCTGCAGTGCTCGAGCAAGGAGCTCTACGAGATCCGCAAGCTGTTCGGGGTGCTGTTCCAGGACGGTGCGCTGTTCGGATCGATGAATCTGTACGACAACGTCGCGTTCCCGCTGCGCGAGCACACCAAGAAGTCCGAATCCGAGATCCGGCAGATCGTGATGAGCAAACTCGAGCTCGTCGGTCTGCTCGGCGCCGAGAGCAAGCTCCCGGGTGAGATCTCCGGCGGTATGCGCAAGCGCGCCGGCCTGGCCCGCGCCCTGGTGCTCGACCCCGAGATCATCCTGGTCGACGAGCCCGACTCGGGTCTGGATCCCGTTCGCACCACCTACATCTCGCAGACGTTGATCGACATCAACGCCGAGATCGACGCGACCATCCTGATCGTGTCGCACAACATCAACCTGGCACGCACGGTGCCCGACAACATCGGCATGCTCTTCCGCAAGGAGCTGGTGATGTTCGGTCCCCGCGAGGTGCTCCTCACCTCGGACGAGCCGGTGGTCAAGCAGTTCCTGCGCGGATCGATGGCCGGCCCGATCGGCATGTCGGAGGAGAAGGACGAGGCCACCATGGCCCAGGAGCAGGCGCTCATCGCCGCGGGCCACCACGCCGGTGGCGTCGAGGACGTCGAGGGCATCGTCCCGCAGATGCAGCCCACCCCGGGCATGCCGGAGCGGCAGGCGGTGTGGCGGCGTCAGGAGCGGGTGCGCTCGATCCTGCACACCCTGCCCGAGAAGGCTCAGCAGGCCATCCTCGAAGACCTCGGCCAGTTCGTGGAACCGCGGACCGACCACGGCTACGCCGGATCGGATACCCCCACCGAGCTGATTCCGGTTGTGTCGCAGTAGCACCGAAGACCACACGCGGCCGGCGACGCACATTTTCGGAGCCCTCGGGTATCCGCCGGCACGGGACGACCAGAAAGGTTCAGACGAGTGAGAACTCGCAGTTGCAGGCGCATGCCTCGGTATCGTGAGGTGATCGCGCGATGACCGCAGAGGCGATGCTCGCCTCCCCGGACGCTTCGATTCCCTCGGGAGGACAGCCGGCACCGTTCCGCCGCAAAATGGCCGTGCCGGCAGTCGTCCGGCGCTATCTGGTGGAGAAACCCGCGGCCTCGCTGGCCACCATCGGACGCTCCGCCCGGCTCGGTGGCAACGTCGTCCGCTACGCCGTCACCGATGCGATCGCCCTGCGACTGCCGCTGCGGGAGGTGATCGAGCAGATGTGGATCCTGCTCAAGGTCACCGCGCTGCCCGCGCTGCTCATGGCCGTCCCGATCGGCGCCGAGGTGTCGGTCCAGGTGGGCGGCATCATGAATCAGGTCGGTGCCAACTCGCTCGCCGGCGCGGCCAGCGGCCTCGGTGTCGTCGGGCAGGGCGCGCCGATGGCCGCCGGCCTGCTCATGAGCGGCGCTGCCGCTTCCGCCATCGCCTCCGACCTCGGTGCGCGGGCCATCCGCGAGGAGATCGAGGCGATCCGCGTGATGGGCATCGACCCCGTCCAGCGCCTGGTGATGCCACGCTTCCTCGCCATGATCGCCATCGCACCGATGCTGTGCATCATCATCATCGCCGCGGGTGTAGCTGCAGGCCTGACGATCTCGGCGAACGTCAACGACGTCGTGCCGGGAAGCTTCTGGCAGTCGTTCGGTGCCTTCGCCACCCCCACCGATCTGGCCTTCTCCGTCCTCAAGTCCGTCATCTTCGCGGCCATCGTCGTGTTGATCGCCGGTCTGCGCGGACTCGAGGCCAAGGGCGGTCCCACCGGTGTCGCGAACGCGGTCAACGCATCCGTCGTCCTCAGCGTCTTCTGCATCTTCATCGCCAATCTCCTGGTGAGCCAGCTGCAGTTGATGTTCTTCCCGGCTCGGTTGGCGTGATGACGACGGGAACACCCGCGAAGCGCGGGACCACGGGATCGGCACTGGCCCTGTACGGCGCCAAGGTGACCAAGAGCATCAGGTCGACGATCGAGGAGATCGGCCAGATCGTCCTGTTCGTCAGCCGGACGGTCTACCTGCTCCCCAAGACGGTCAAGCACTACCGCAAGCAGACCCTGGCCACCATGAACAACATGGCCTGGGGCAACGGCTCGCTCGTCGTCGACGGTGGTGTCATCAGCCTGATGTTCTTCCTCGGCATCGCCGTCGGTGCCGTGGTCGCCATCCAGGCGTTCATGGCCTTCGACCTGCTCGGATTCGGTGCCCTGACCGGCATCATCGGCTCCTTCGGCAACGTGCGTGTCATCGCCCCGATCATCACGGGCATCGGCTTCGCGGCCCAGGCCGGTTGCCGCATGACCGCCGAGATCGGCGCCATGCGTATCTCCGAGGAGATCGATGCGACGGAATCCATCGGCCTGCAGGCAATTCCGTTCGTGGTAGGTCCGCGCCTGATCGGCAGCATGCTGGTCGTCCTGCCCGGCTACCTCATGGCTCTCGTCGTCGCGTTCGTCACCGGCGGGATCGTCGTGAAGACCTTCCACGGTCAGCCCAGCGGCACCTACGACCACTACTTCGCCCAGTTCCTCGACATCCCGGATCTCGTAGCGTCCGTGATCAAGGCTCTGATCTTCTGCGCGGTGGTCACGATGATCCACTGCTACTACGGATATTTCGCGTCCGGCGGGCCGGCCGGTGTGGGCAGTGCGTCCGGACGGGCGATCCGCGCGAGCCTCGTCGCCATCGTCGTACTCAACTTCGTAATGACCGTCATCATCTGGGGCCTGAGCCCGGAACTCGTCTTCAAGGGATGAGGAACCCACCATGTCGAGAAGTCAGGACTTTCTCCGCGGCACGGCTGCAGAACAGTCCCGCCGACTGGTCGCCGCCGGTGCTGCAGCGATCCTGTGTGTCGGGGTGGCCGGCGTCGCTGCCGCCACGTTGTACCCGAAGATCACCGCTCCGGACGGAGTCGAACTCACCGTCGACGTCCCCTATCTCGGTCCGGGTGTCGCGGAAGGCACCAAGGTCGTGCTGCACGGACAGACCGTCGGCCGGGTGACCGGTATCGAACGCACCCCGTCCGAGTCGGTCCAGATGAAGTTGGTGCTCGACGAGTCCCAGATCGGCGGTCTGACCGACGCTTTCGAGATCGACTACCGACCCGAGAACTACTTCGGTACCTCGGCGGTGAACATCCTCGCGCAACCCGGTGGTGCACCGCTCGAATCGGGCGCGCAGGTGGAAAGGACACCCGAAGGTGACTACACGATGTCGACGATGATCGAGCAGGGCTCGCTCACGATCGACGGCACCCTCACCGACGACATGATCTCCTCGCTCGACAAGACCGTCCACTATCTCGACGGTCTCACCCCTTGGGTCGACACGGGTGTCTTCCTCGCGAACCGTGTGGCGGAGACGCAGGAGGAGATGCCGAGCACCCTGCTCGCGCAGTTCAACGAGATCCTCGAAGCCTTCCCCGGATTCGGTGACCAGGCGATCGAATCACTGATGAACATCTACTACAGCAACTACAACACGCTCCCGGACGGCTCCGTCGGCGTCGACGACGCGGTCTTCGACGAAGCCAATGCGGGTCTGACCCTGGCCGCGAACCAGCTCTTCGGGCAGGCCGGTGCCCTGCTCGCCTCCCACGGGGAGGAACTGACGCCGCTCATCCAGTCGGTCGTCGTGGCCTCCGACGTCTTCCCGCACCTGAACAACGGCGGGATGACCCCGGACGCGGCCCGGGACGTGGTGCGCCGGCTCGACAACGCCTTCGTCGACACCCCCGACGGCAAGCGCCTGCGCCTGCGGGTACTCGTCGACACGCTCCCGGCGTTCACGGCTCCGCTCGGTGTCGGTGCCGCTCCGGCCGAAGGGGGCGACCGGTGACCACCCGCGCCACGTACATCGCGACGATCGTCAAGCTGGTGATCGCCGCCGTCATCTCGGCCGTGCTGTTCGCGCTGGTCATCAGCGCCATGCGCAGCCCCGTCAGCGGCCAGACCCGCACCTACACCGCCGAGTTCTCCGATGTGTCCGGCCTCGGTGCCAACGGCGACATCCGCACCCGCGGTGTCCGCATCGGCAAGGTCGGGTCCATCGAACTGATCGAGCGCGACGGCAAGACCATCGCCGAGGTCGAGTTCACGATGGAAGAGCCGTACGAGCTGACCGACACCACCACGCTGGCGGTCAAGTACCAGAACCTCACCGGTGTCCGCTACATCGACGCGGACTTCGGGGACGGCTCCGGTACTCCCGTCGACCGTCTGCCGCTCGAGAGCACGAAGCCGTCGTTCGACATCACGTCGCTGTTCAACGGTCTGCAGCCGGTGCTGGCGACCATGAGCACCGAGGACATCAACCGGTTCACCGAGAACGCCATCGCACTGCTGCAGGGTGACGGCAGCGGTCTGAAGCCGATGCTCGACGACGCCCAGAAACTCGCCGACCTCGCGTCCGACCGCGAGCAGGTCATCTCGACCCTGGTCGACAACCTGGCCCGCATCTCCGACAGCATGGGCGGACGCTCGGACGGCGTGGTGGAGTTCCTGCGTTCCGTGAGCTTCCCCATCGGAAAGGCCATGACGGTTCTCGACGAGTTCTACAAGACCGCGACCTACGGTCCCCAGTTCCTCACTCCCGTCAAGCGTCTGCTCGACGCCTACGGTCTCGCGCCCGGCGCCGACGTCGACGCGATGATGGCATCGGCGTTCGCCTCCCTCGAGGAAGCAGCCGAGGCTGTCCGCCTCCTGCCGCCGGCGGTGGCGGGTCTGCAGGTGCCTGCGAGCGTGCCGGCGGGTGGATGCTCCAACGGCATCGCGCAACTCCCGACCGATGTGGAGGTACTTCTGAACGGAAGCGAGGTCGTCGTATGCAACCCGTAGTGAACACGCCTCGCCGCCGTCGCTTCGGCAAGGTCCTGTCCTTCTTCGACAACGACATCCGCATCGGCACCTTCGTCGCGATCGTCGCCGTGATCGCGCTCCTCGCCACCGCGGTGCTGTACCTGCGGCCGCCGGGCCGCACCACCGTGGCCTTCGAGACCACCGACGTCTCGGCCATCTCCACCGGCCAGGACGTGCGCGTCGCGGGTGTGTCGGTCGGCAAGGTCTCGAAGATGGAACTCGGCGCCGACACCGTGAAGGTGTACATGGAGATCGAGGACGATCTGATGGTCGGAACCGACTCGCGTGTCGAAGTCCGCATGCTTACCCCCGTCGGTGGCTACGCGGTGACGCTGTTCCCCGTCGGCAGGACTCCGCTGGGTGACAGCGTGATCCCCGCCGAGCAGGTCTCGGTGCCGTACTCGATCGGCGACGTGCTCCAGGCCGCCCCGAACGTCACCGACAACGTCGACGGCTCGAACATCGACGCGAACCTGATGCAGGTGGCAGAAGCCCTGCAGAGCAACCCGGACTCGGTCGAGTCGATCATCTCCGGTATGTCCGCGGTCGCCCGCGTGATGGACGAGCAGCGCCGGCAGGTTCATACCGTCGCGACCCTCGCGTCGGAGTACCTGACGACCTTCAACGCCAGCCGGGAGATGGTGTTCGACGTCATCCGTGAGATCGACATCGTCTTCCAGACCTACGAGAACACTCACGCAGGCTTCAACGAGGCCTACCGGCTCCTCGGTTACGTCCTCATGACCGTGGCGCCCTACGAGGACTACTACCTCAGGCACCGCGACGAGCTGGAGAACGGGATCATGCAGATCCGTTCGATGATCGAGGAATTCAACTCGACCATGGGGCCGTCCATCGAGGCGCTGTCCGCCACCCGCGACCAGCTGGCCCAGTGGCTGACCCCCGAAGGGATGGTCGCCGTGAGCGGAGGAACCCTCATGGCCTCCGACATCTGCATCCCGGTACCCGGACGGCAGTGCTGACCCGTGAGTGGCGAATCGAGAACTGCGATGCTGACAAGATTGGCAGGGCCGAGTGTGAAGAGAACGAAGAGGCTGGCGACCATCGCCGTGACCGCCACCGTGCTCGTGGGTGTGTGCGGCGCAGGCGTGACATCCGCGCAGCCCCTGAGGCGAGCCGCCGACACCGCGACCTACTGTGCGGAGATGCCCGATGCGGTCGGCCTGTACCCGGGGAACCCGGTGACCCAGATGGGATTCCCGATCGGCAAGGTCGACTCCGTCGAACAGAAGGGCACCCACGTCCAGGTGCGCTTCACCGTCGACAACGGCCGCATCCTTCCCGCCGACGTGAAGACGGTGACCCGATCGAAGTCGATCCTTGCCGACCGCAGCCTCGAACTGGTGGGCAATTACGAGTCCGGACCGCAGCTCGCACCGGAGACGTGCATCGGCCGCGACAACGGCTACACCCCGAAGACCATCTCCGAAGTCGTCGGCTCGGCAGCCGATTTCATCGAGGCGCTCGCACCCGAAGCCGGCGACGAGACCGTCGAGGCGGCGATCTCCGGGCTGAACGAGGCCCTGAGCGGCCAGGGACCCAACGCCCGGCAGATGATGATCCACGCCGCGAACGCGATGGAGAATCCCGACGGTTTCATCGCCGACATCGGGGCGTCGATCTCGAACATGGCTCCGCTCACCGAAGAAGCGCTCGTCCAGTGGGCGGGGATCAAGAATCTCGCCGGCAACGTGCCCGGGGTCGTGAAGGACGCGATGGGACTGTGGCCCGGCACGATCGACGTCTGCATCGGCATCGGCTGGCTGGTCGCGCTGCTCTACGACATCCAGACCACCTACGGGGACGACATCTGGCCGTTCGTCCAGGGACAGGCCGTCGAAGCGGTGAAGATGGCGGCGCAGCAGTCCGGTTCGCTGGGCGACCTGGTGCCCACCATCCCGTCGATGGCGAACGTCGTCGACGCCCAGACCCGTGAGGCCGGCGCCCTCACGATGGAGTACAGCCCAGCGAACATCGCCCTGAGCGACGACGAGGCCGCACGGCTGTGCGAGGTGCTCGAAAGCCTGAGCCCCGGAAGCTGCAAGGGTGCCGGAAGTGGTTCGCAGGTCACGCCCGAAGGCATTGCGAGCCTGCTGAACCCGATCGGAGCGACGCGATGATCCCGCGCCGTATCAGACGGGCGGTCACCGCACTGTCCATGCTCCTCGTCGTCACCTCGTGCTCGCTGAGGCCGGAGGACCTTCCCTCCGTGCGCGGCGGCATCGGGGAAGGCTACGAGATCTCGGTCGAGTTCGCCTCCGTCATGAACCTGCCCTCCGGAGCGGACGTCATCATGGACGGTGTCCGCGTCGGTGAGGTGCGCGAACTCGAGGTGCAGGACGACGGGGTCGCCGTACGTGTCGGAATCCGTTCCGACACGAAGGTTCCCGCCGACATCCGTGCCATCGTCCGGCAGAACACCCTGCTCGGCGACACCTACGTCGCCCTGCTGCGCAACCCCGAGGGCACACGCGGTGAGTATCTCGGTGAAGGTGCGGTCGTGCCGATCGAGCGCACCACCTCGCCGCCGCAGCTCGAGGACACGATGGCGGTGCTCGCTACCTTCGTCAACGGCGGCAGCATCCGCCGCATCGAAGAGGTGATGGCGCGGGTCAACTCCGTCATGCCCGACGTCGCCGAGATCGAACAGCTCGCCGGGACGGTCGCCGTCGACCTGAACGACCTGGGGGAGCGCACCGTCGAGATCGACCGCATGCTCGACGGAATGAACGCCTCCGCCGCTGTTCTCGACGAGAACAGCGAGTCGCTCGCAACCATCTTCGACGCGGAGACCGTGCACTACTGGCGCCGGCTCGCCGTGGACGTCGTCTCGCACATCGGCCAGATCCTCCCCTCCGTCGGCAGCCTTTACGTCGGTGGTATCTGGCTGGTACCGATGTTCGAGTCCCTGGCCGACACCACCGACATCTCCCGGAGCGGTCCGTCGGCGACGGTGGAACTGTCGAACTTCCTGCGCACGACGCTGATCCCGTTCGCACAGAACCCGTCCGTCGACATCGTGTCGGTCGAGTCCGCCGACGGTGATCAGCTCGTGTCCGATGCCGAGAACATCCTTCGAATGTTGGGAGCTGTGAAGTGAGTCGGCGAACCGTACTGTCCGTCGCGGGGATGGTGCTCATCGCGGCGCTGTCCTTCGTCTACATGGGTCAGGCCGGACTGCGGACCGGTATCGGCGAGGACGTCTACACCGCCGAGGTGGAGGTGCCCGACACCAACGGCCTGGTTGTCGGATCCCGAGTACTCATGCGGGGCATCGAGATCGGCGAGGTCACCGACATCACCGCCTCGGCCGACGCCGTGAACGTGTCGTGGAAGTACGACCGCAACTCGCCGATCCCCGTCGACAGCACCATCCGGCTCGACAACCTCTCGGCCCTCGGGGAGCCCTTCCTCGCGGTGTGGCCGCAGTCGTCGTCCGGGCAGTACCTCGAGGACGGCGCGGTGATCGACGACGACCGGGTGTACGTCCCGACGACCTTCGAGGAACTCTCCGAGAAGCTGACGAACCTGCTCACCCAGGTCGAACCCGAAGGGGTCCGCGAGATCTTCCGCACCCTCGACGTGGCCCTGCCCGACGATCCCCGGGTACATGGGAACCTCTCGCGCTCCGGTGAACTCATGGCGGCGACGCTCAGGCAGAACGCCGACACGTTCACCACGGTTCTGCGCACGATGCAGCCACTCCTGATGGACAGTGCGGCGATCCCCGAGTCGATGCGCAACACCGAACCGGGTGTGGCGGCGTTCGGTGCCGGCTTCACCGACCTGCTCGCCGGTATCCGCTTCGCGTCCGACCGCGGTCCGCTCAACGCCGGTATCGCCAACGGTGCCAGCCCCTTCATCGGTGAGCTCCAGAAGTTCCTCGACGCGACGGCCCCCGATCTCGAGACCATCGGCGTGAACCTGCTGCCCGCCGTCTCGGAAGCAGCGAACGCCATCCGGTCCATGGACATCGGCACGCTGCTGAACAATCTGCTCACCTCTACCGAATCCGGCGACGCGCTCACCCTGAACATCGAGCTGCCGGGCTCCTGATCCGAACACCCATCCGACACCCCCACGGAGGACGACCATGCACACCACCCTCGACGACATCATCGATACACACGACGACACCGCACAGGACGGAGGTCGTCGGCGATTCCCGCTGCAGGGCGTCGTCACCGTCGTCGGGGTGCTGCTGGTCGCGGCGCTGGCAGTCGTCGGATGGCAGTGGAACGATGCCCGCACCGAGCGCGACGCCCTCCTGGCCGACTCGGCGGCCCGGGAGGAGGCCGAACAGGTCGCCCTCGACTACGCGCTCGGTGCGGCGCAGATGGACTTCAAGGATCTCGGGCCGTGGCGGTCCCGGCTGACGGCCGGCACCACCCCGGAACTGGCCGAGCGGCTCACCAAGGCGGCTACGTCGATGGAGCAGATCATCGTGCCCCTGCAGTGGGCGTCGACGGCCGAGCCGATCACCGCGAAGGCCGTCAGCGGACCCGACGGCACGTTCATCGTGGACTGCTTCGTCAGCGTCCACACCACGAACGCGCAGGCACCGGAGGGTATCCTCTCCACCGCCACCTACCGCCTGGCGATGAACAACCGGGACGGCTGGACTATCACCGAGATCAGTGGTGTCGGTGCCGACGCCCTCCAGGAGGGGCCGCGGTAGAAACCGCAGGTCGCACGGGTGGCCATCGTCGTCGTTCCCGGAACTGGCAGACTCGACCCCGGTACGGGTCGAGGAGGACCGCGTGACGACGACGGTGGACGAACCCGAGCGAGCACGTCGAGTCGCGGCTGAAGTCCTGCGACTCGATCCTGGCGAAGGCCGTGCGCAAGGTGCCCCGTTCACCCTCGACGGTATCCGCGAGGTCGTCCGGGACATCGCGGGCATCCGCATCACCTGCAGTTTCACGTCGGACGTCTACCGGCTGATGGACATGATCACCTGCCAGCGCGACCTGGACCCGAGAATGGAAGCGCTGCACCGTCGCGTGCACGGGGATCCCGCCGACTGAGCGGGTCCACAATCGAGAAGTGAGGCTCACAACCCCAGGAGTCGCCCGTCAGGGTTGTGTGCCCGCACTTCGGGTTGAGAGCCTCATGACCAACGCTGTGGCGCGTGCTTGGCCTCGGGAAGCACCTCGTCGACGTCGTCCGATGGGATGGAACGTCCGAGACCGAGCGGCGATACGCCTGCATCCGGGGTTGTCCACCTGTGGTGGAAAGGTGTCTTGCCGACGGTCATTCGGAACGATCCATCGCGGACAGTGCAGCCACGAAGCCCGCTTCGGCGACCACGTAGTCGTTCCCCGCGCCGTCGGTGATGTCGGCGACCTCCAGCAGATGGCCGCGAACGCCGTCCCGGGAAGTGCGGATTGCGAAGTGGCGAACGCACGCAGCGCGTCAGGATCGACCTGCAACGTCATCTGTGCCCTCCGACAGATCCCCCGGATACGTCGAGTAGCAGAACGGTCTTCGGCGGAAACGACGAGAGCCCGGCTCACGTCGGGACGTGAGCCGGGCTCTGGGACGGCAGGGCGTTACTGCGCGCGGGAGACCGCGGTGGACAACGCATCCACCACGCGGTCGGCGCCCCACGGGAGCGAGATGGGCGACGGGAAGCCCAGTGCGTTGGGGACACCGGAGTTGCGGGCGATCGAGACGATGGCGCCGCGCTGCACCACGGACAGGTTGGCCCACTGCTCGTTGCCGCGCATGTACTCGATGTCGCCGGCGGGGGAGATGACGACGGCGATGTCGGTGTCGAGGTTGCCGACCAGCTCGTAGCTGACCTTGCCCCGGCCGTCGGCGTCCGTCGGCACTGTCTGCGCCCAGTCGGAAAGCGTGAAACCGATGTCCTTCATGAACATTCCGATGCCGCGGTCCTCGCCGGACAGGATGTACAGCTCACCGGCCAGGTCGCCGATGACCGCGTTGTACTGCACGCCTTCGTATTCGGGGTGCGAGGCACGCACCTCGGCGAGGTCCGCCTCGGCGGCCTCGACGGATTCGCGGGCCTCGTCCTCGCGGCCGAGGGCCTTGCCGATCTTGAGGGTGGAGTTCTGCCACGGCTCGACGTTGGCCTGCTCGTCGAAGTGGACGACGGGAGCGATCTCCGAGAGGCGCTGGTAGGCCTGCTCGTCGAGGTTCCACTGGCCGGTCGCGACGATCACGTCGGGCCGCAGCGCGGAGATCTGCTCGAGGTAGGCCATGGCCTCACCGACGAACAGCATGACGGGGACCTCGTTCTCCCCGGTGGACAGCAGTGCCTCGGAGCCGCCCTCGGGATCGGGCGGAACGACGGTGTAGCCGCGTTCCTCCAGGGCCTCGACCTGCCACGGCCACGCGCCGAGACCGTCGGTGGCGACGAGGGTGCTGGAGTCGGCGGGCAGCGCCAGCGGGACGAGACCGGCCGCGATCACCATGTCGGCGTCCTGCGGGGACAGCGGGAGCACCCGCTCGGCTCCGGCGGGAACCTCGACGTCCCCGTACTTGCCGCTGACGGTGACCGTCTCGCCGCTCGCCGCGGATGCGTCGTCGCTGCCGCAGCCGGCCACGAACACCACGAGCAGTGCTGCGAACAGCGCAGCGATCCCGCGCCTCACAGCGGATGTCCGTTGGGCCCGCCCGGATTGCCGGGCACCGTGCAGGAGACCATGGCGCGGTGCGCCAGGAAGCAGAGGCTGTCGTTGCTGAGTTTCCATTTACCGTCGATCCAGTACCACTTGAGGGTTGCGAGGGCGGGGGCGCCACCGGCCAGTGACGTCGAGATCTGTGCGCGGGCCACGTCGTCGTTCAGCGAGACGGGACCCTCGAGGTTCCACCGGTAGAACGCCGAGGCCACGTTCAGCGCGTTGCCCACACCGCGGACGGTGGGCACACCGGCCGCGCCGCCTTCGAGATAGGCGGCGATGTCGGCGTCGCTCGTGGCGGGGTCGAGCCCCTGCTGCAACTGGTTGTTCAGGGTCCCGAGGTCGGGCGCCGTCGGGCCGGCCGGGGTCGCGGCTTCCACGGCGGAGGACGACGGGGCGGCGGCCGCAGCGGGTGCCGCCGCGGCGGCGGGAGCGGCAGGCGCCGCTGCTGCCGCAGCGGGCGCGGCGGCAGCAGCCGTCTCGGTGGCCGAGGTGGGGGCGGGCTGCGGGTCGAGGACGGACACGCCGGTGTCGGACGACTTCGCGGCCGCGTCGGGCGGGGTCTCCATCTTCACGACGATCTGCTGGTCCTCGTCGCCGAGGTGCATACCGAGCAGGACGAGTCCGGGGATCGCGGCGCCGACCACCATGGCCGCGCACGTGGAGACCAGCACGGTGGGCCAGTGCGGTCCACGCCGGCGGGGTGCCTCGGCGACGGGCTGCGGCGCGACGTAGTCGCCGTAGTCGTAGTTCTCGGGATGTTCGCTCATCGCATTGTCCGAGTGGTGTGTGTCGGTGGGGTCATGCGTGTCGTGCTCTCCTTCGACTGGGACGGCGGTTGCGCGCCACCTCGAGCAACTCGTTAGCCTAACCTAACATCCCGTTTATAGGCGGTGAGCAGCGGGTCGTGTGTTCGTTGGGACCGATCCCTGTGGAACGAAGACGCCCCGGACGCGAAGACGCCCCCGCCGTTCCGGAGAACGACGGGGGCGCCCGGTGCGGAGATCTACTTGTACGAGTAGAAGCCCTCGCCGGTCTTGCGACCGAGGCGGCCGGCGTCGACCATGCGACGCAGCAGCGCCGGCGGCGCGTAGTGCGGCTCGGCGAACTCGTCGTACAGCGACTGCGCGGCGTTGAGGGTGATGTCGAGGCCCACGGTGTCGATGAGGGTCAGCGGACCCATCGGGTAGCCGCAGCCACCCTTCATCGCGGCGTCGATGTCCTCCTTGGTGGCGTAGCCCGATTCGAGCATGCGTACCGCCGAGCACAGGTAGGGGATGAGCAGGGCATTGACGATGAAGCCCGCCCGGTCGCCCGCGCGCACCGCGGTCTTGCCGAGGACGTCCTTCGCGTAGTCGAACACCGTGTCGGCCGTGGCCTCCTCGGTGGTCAGCGCAGAGATGATCTCGACCAGCGGCATGACCGGCACCGGGTTGAAGAAGTGAACACCGACGACCTTGCCGGGCCGCTGCGTCGCCTGCGCCATCTTGATGACGGGGATCGACGACGTGTTGGTGGCGAGGATGCCCTCGGGCTTCACGACGCGGTCCAGCTCGGCGAAGATCTCGACCTTGAGGGACTCGATCTCGGGAGCGGCCTCGATCACGAGATCGCGGTCCGCGAACTCGTCGATGTCGAGGGTGACGCGGATGCGTCCGAGGATCGCGTCGGCGTCATCCTGCGTGATCTTGCCGGCCTTGACGCCGCGTCCGACCGACTTCTCGAGGCGCTGGCGCGCCGCGGCGGCGAACTCCTCGGTGGTCTCCTTGACGAGGACGTCGCTACCGGCCTTGGCGCACACCTCGGCGATACCGGCCCCCATGGTGCCGCCGCCGATCACACCTACCTTTTCGATTGCCACTGTTGCTGACTCCTGATCGCTTGTCGTTCCGGGGTTAACCTACGCGACCCGATGTCAGCGGAGCAGGGCGCGCGACATGACGACGCGCTGGATCTGGTTGGTGCCCTCGTAGATCTGGGTGATCTTGGCGTCGCGCATCATGCGCTCGACCGGGAAGTCGGTGGTGTAGCCGGCGCCACCGAACAGCTGCACGGCGTCGGTGGTGACCTCCATGGCGACGTCCGACGCGAAGCACTTCGCGGCGGCGGAGATGAAGCCGAGGTTCGGCTCGCCGCGCTCGGCGCGGGCAGCGGAGGTGTAGACCATCAGGCGGGCGGCCTCGACCTTCATCGCCATGTCGGCCAGCATGAACTGGACGCCCTGGTTGTCGGAGATCGGGCGGCCGAACTGCTTGCGCTCCTTGACGTAGGCGAGGGCCGCGTCGAGGGCACCCTGGGCGAGGCCGACGGCCTGCGCGCCGATGGTCGGGCGGGTGTGGTCGAGGGTCGCCAGAGCGGTCTTGAAGCCGGTGCCGGGCTCGCCGATGATGCGGTCGCCGGGGATGCGGCAGTTCTCGAAGTACAGCTCGGCGGTGGGGGAGCCCTTGATGCCGAGCTTCTTCTCCTTCGGGCCGACGACGAAGCCCTCGTCGTCCTTGTGGACCATGAAGGAGGAGATGCCGTTGGCGCCCTTCTCCGGGTCGGTGACGGCCATGACGGTGTACCAGGTGGACTTGCCGCCGTTGGTGATCCAGCACTTGGAGCCGTTGAGGATCCAGTCGTCGCCGTCGGCCTTGGCGCGGGTGCGCATGGAGGCGGCGTCGGAACCGGCCTCACGCTCGGACAGGGCGTAGGAGGCCATCGCGCCGTTGACGATGTCCGGCAGGACCTTGGCCTTGAGCTCCTCGGAGCCGCGCAGGATCAGGCCCATGGTGCCGAGCTTGTTCACGGCGGGGATCAGCGACGAGGAACCACAGACGCGGGCGACCTCTTCGATGACGATGCAGGCGGCGATGGAATCGGCGCCCTGGCCCTCGTACTCCTCGGGGACGTGGATCGCGTTGAAGCCGGAACGGTTGAGGGCGTCGAGGGCCTCCTGCGGGAAGCGGGAGTTCTCGTCGACGTCCTTCGCGTAGGGCGCGATCTCCTTCTCGGCGAGGGCGCGGATCGCCTCGCGGAGGGCCTCGTGCTCCTCCGAGAGCTTGAACAGATCGAAGTCGGGATTGAGGGCCATGATGGGCGGACTCCTAACGGCACGCGGTGCCAGAGTTGCGGGCGTGGCTCCCTCGAGCCTACGCGTGCGAGGGATCACAACGTGACAGAATGGCCCGATTCTAACCTGGGCACTCAGTGCCAGGTCAATGCAGGAAGAAGTTGATCACCCTTTCGGGGTTCCACCCTCGAGCTGCAACCGCACCTGCTCGGCGACCTCCGCCGGGGTCAGATCGGCGGGATAGGTCACCACCGTCACCGCAGGTCGCGCCGCCGGAACGACCGGCTGAGCTGCACCGCCGTTGCCGGGTACCACACCGAAGGTGCGGCGCACCTCGAGCAGTTCCTGCTCGAGCCGTTCGGCGGTGGCGGTCTCGTCACCGCGGATCATCGCCCGCAACAGGAAGTTGTGTGTCGCCGTCATCGCCGCCGCGAAACTGACGATCCGGACCGGCTTCTCCGCGGGAACCGCCGAGCGCAGATAGTCGGTGAACAACCGTTCGTATCGGTAGGTGGTGACCAGCTCCCGGTCGCGCAGGGCCGGCACCCGCTGTACCACCCGGTACCGCCAGACCGCCAGCTCGCGCCGGTCCCGGAAGTGCCCGAAGACCAGCTTCGCCGCCTCGCAGGTCGCCGCCCACGGATCGTCGAAGTCCCCCGCGAGGTACTCGGCGACCCGCTCGAGCAGCGACTCGTGATCGGCGAAGATCACGTCCTCCTTCGACCGGAACTGCCGGAAGAAGGTGCGGCGCGACACCCCCGCCGCGGCCGCGATCTGCTCGACCGTCGTCGACTCGTAGCCGAACTCGGAGAACAGACGGATCGCCTGGGTGACGACGTGCACGCGGAACTGGGCGGGATCCGGTCCTGCCGGAGCGGGACGGCGCGAGCTGCCGGTGCTGGTGGTCATGACTGTCGAGTATTCCCCGTCGCGGAGGCCACCGGTCTCACGCCTTGCCGGTCTCCGCCGCGCGCAACTGGAACTTGAGGATCTTGCCCGTCGGCGTGCGCGGCAGATCCGCGGGGAAGACGATGTCGCGGGGCACCTTGTAGCCGGCGAGCAGCGTGCGGGTGTAGGCGATGAGGTCCTCCGCCGTCACGTCCTGCCCGGGCTTGCGCAGCACGAACGCCTTGGGACGCTCGCCCCACTTCTCGTCGGGAACACCGACGACCGCCACGTCGAGTACCGCCGGATGGCTGATGATCGCCTGCTCGACCTCCACCGTCGAGATGTTCTCGCCGCCGGAGATGATGATGTCCTTCGCACGGTCCTTGAGCTGGATGTAGCCGTCCGGGTACATGACGCCGAGGTCGCCGGTGTGGAACCAACCGCCGCGGAACGCCTCCTCCGTCGCGGCCGGATCCTTGTAGTAGCCGAGCATGACGTTGTTGCCGCGCAGCACGATCTCACCCATCGTCTCGCCGTCGGCGGGCACGTCGTTCATGTTCGCGTCGACGACCCGCGCCGTCTCCGCTTGCAGCATGCCGACACCCTGGCGGGACAGCAGCGCGGCACGCTCCTCGGCGGTCTTGTCGTCCCAGGAGTCCTGGTACTCGCAGATCGTGTACGGCCCGTACACCTCGGTGAGCCCGTAGACGTGCACGACGGTGATGCCGATCTCCTCGAGCTGGGCGATCACCGTCGGCGACGGGGGAGCACCGGCCGTGGTGATCCGCAGCGGCCGGTCCAGCCGGTGCGCCTGCTCGGCGTTCGCGATGGTCGAGCACACCGCCGGCGCCCCGCACAGGTTGGTGACGCCGAGGTTGTCGATGGCGTCCCAGATCGCATCGGCCCGCACCGCCCGCAGACAGATGTGCGTGCCACCGGCCGCGGTGACCGCCCACGGGGTGCACCAGCCGTTGCAGTGGAACATCGGCAGCGTCCACAGGTACTTGCTGCGCCCGTCGAAGCCGTTGTGGAAGGTCTCGCCGAGCGAGTTCAGGTAGGCGCCGCGGTGCGAGTACATGACGCCCTTGGGCTTGCCGGTCGTGCCGGAGGTGTAGTTGAGGGTGATCACCTCGAGCTCGTCGTCCACCGTCCACGGCAGCGGCGTCGCGTCCAGCGTGTCGGCCTGCGCGAGGAACTCGTCGTAGCGGCAGGTGGCGATCCCGGCGGGCACGTCCTGCGCCGGTGCCGTCGAGTCGGGGACCTCGACGATCTCGGCGACGCCGGGCACGTTGTCGCCGACGGTCGCCACCGAGGGCAGCAGCTCGGAGTCGACGAACAGCAGCTTCGTCTCGGAGTGCTCGAGGATGTACTCCAGCTCGGGGCCGGCGAGCCGCGAGTTCAACGCGACCAGCACACCCCCGGCCAGCGGCACCGCGAAGTGCGCGATCAGCATCTCCGGCACGTTCGGCATCAGGTACGCGACCTTGTCGCCGGGGGAGATGCGGCTGCGCAGCACCCGGGCGAGACGCTGCGTCTCGTCGGCGAACTCCGCGTAGGTGTAGGTCCTGTCCCCGTGGACGATCGCGGTGCGATCCGGGAACACCGCCGCCGAGCGCTCGAGGAAGCGCAGGGGGCTCATCTGGCTGTAGTTCGCCGCCGCAGCCGGGCTCCGATCAGGGGTGGCAGTGGACACAGGTACCTCCGAGGGTGTTCTACGCGGGTTCCGGAGTCATCTGTGATCGTCGCAACACCGGACGGTGTGCAGGTTACGAACGGTGGAACTCGCGTGGCTACCCTCCGAAGTGGGTGTTCGGACGCGCATGTCCGGCACGGTCAGAGCCGGGAAGGAGCCGATGGACGTCGCGATGCCGGGGCCGCTGCGCCCGAATGACCTCGACGCCCTCCGCGCGACCCTGCGCGGACTGAAGTCGACCACCGACCTGCCGGTGCTCTTCGGCGGCGCGGTGCACGACTCCGACGTCGTGCTGTCCGGTTTCGTCGGCACCCGCGGCCGGGCCCTGCGCAATCTCGTCATCGCCGCCCGCCGTGGCCTCGGCGGGCGGGTCATCGTCGAACAGCGCCCCGGTGCGGTCGCCGACTACTTCAACTCCCCGCACATCACCCACCACTACGACCGGCAGGTCGCGGGGGAGGGCATCGAATCGCTGATGGCCGCCCCGGTGGTGGTGCGCGGCCGCACCCGCGCCGCGATCTACGGCGGTCTGCGCGTCAACCGGCCGATCGGCGACGTCGTGGTGGAGAAGGTCGTGCGTGCCGCAGCCGAACTCGGGCGCGAGATCGAGATCCGCGACGAGGTGGACAGGCGGGTCGCGCTGATCGAGAACACCCGCGACGCGCAGGGCACCGGAACCGTGCCGGCGGCGGTGTCCGAGGCGCTGACGGAGAGCCTCGTGGCGCTGCGCGCGATCGCGGCGAACACCACCGACCCCGAGATCGTCGCCCAGCTGCAGCGGGTGGAGGAGACCCTCGCCCGTGCACGCGGGGGCTCGGACGCCGCGCCGCGCACCCGCCTGACCGGGCGGGAACGGGACGTCCTGAGCCACGCGGCGCTCGGCTGCCGCAACGCGGAGATCGCGGACCGGTTGTCGCTGAGCGTGGAGACCGTCAAGACGTACATGCGCAACGTCATGGACAAGCTGGACGTGCACAGCCGGCACGAAGCCGTCGTCGAGGCGCGTCGTCAGGGCCTGCTGCCCTGATCCGTCGAGTGGTTCTCGGGGTCCGTCGAGCGGCTGGGCAGGCCGAAGAACTTGCGCACCACGCGCAGGAGACGCCGGAACCGTGTCTCGGTGACGGGCCGCTCGAGCACCTCGGTGCCCACCGGTGCGGGCCGCCGCACCGGCCAGCTGTCGTCCACGTCGTCGGCGTCCCGTCCCAGGCCCCGCAGATACTCGGCGAAGCTGCGTTGCCGCTCGGCGTGCCAGGCGGCCTGATCGGCCATGATGTCGAGCTCGGCCAGCTGCGGGTAACGCGCCACCAGAGCGCGGGTGAGCAGGCCCGCGGCGAGTGCGTCGGCCTCGGCCTGGTGCGGGTCGGTGAGCGGCACCCCGTACACCTCGCACACCGCCTGGAGAGTGCGGCGACCGGAACGGTAACGGTCCAGCTCCCGGTCGATGACGTACGGATCGACGACCGTACCGATCTCCAGGGCGTCCCAGCCCAGGCGACGTCCCTCGGCGTCGAGCACCGTCAGGTCGTAGCTGGCGTTGAACGCCACCACGATGTGGCCACGCGCCCACGCCTCGCACACCGCCTGCCGGATCTGCCGGTAACCCTCCCGGTAGTCGAGCCCCTCCGCGCGCGCTCGGGCGGTGGTCACCCCGTGGATCGCGGTGGTCTCCTCCGGGATGTCGATACCCGGGTCCACCAGCCACGAGCGGGTGTCCGTCCGCTCACCGTCGAAGGTCACGACGCAGGCGGTGACGATGCGGGCGGTGCGGGGATCCCGGTCGGTGGTCTCGAGGTCGAACGCGCAGATCGGGCGGTCCGTCCAGGGCGTCATGTTCGATCCTCGTGTTCGGGGGCTGTGGGTACTGGACGCATTGTTGCGCCGGGTACCGACACCTCCGGTGCGCGCGAGGTCAGATGGTGTCGGTGCACACCACGAAGTTGCGCTCCCGGTACACGAAGCCACCCTCGGAGATCGAGCAGTCGTTCACGTCCGAGGTGCCCTGCAGGATCTCGGTGACCTTCTCGCCCTGGACCGCCGGCTCACTGCAGACGATGCGCTGCGGATCCTCCCCGCCGAAGTCGATGCAGTCGCCGACCACCCAGTCCACGTCCAGGCACAGCGCGCCCACCTCGAGCCCGGCGTAGGTCTCGTAGTAGGTCTGGTCGGCGTCGCCCGGGCACGACTCGGAGCGGTCCACGATGTCGATCACCTTGTAGTTCGATGCGCTGCTGCCGCACTCGGCGTTGTCGACGGTGGCGTCGAACTCGGTGCCGCCGAGGGTCACGCACTCGCCCACGGAGACGTCGATGCTCAGGTCCGTCGACGCGCTCGACGTGCCGGTCGTGGGCAGCGGCACGGTGGTCGTGGTGGAGGTGCTGCCGGGTGTTCCGGTCGCGGCGACGGCCGTGCCCTCGATCTCCGAGGTGCATCCTCCGATCGCACCCACAGCCGCCACCAGGATCGCGGCCCCGGCCGCACGTCGGAGAGTGTTCATGACCGCAGAGCCTACGGAAGTACCGTCGGCGGCTTCGTCCAGGTGCAACGATGTGGCGCATGGACCTGCCCGTGGTGCCTCCGCTCGCCCCGATGCTCGCCAAGGTCGCGTCCACGATTCCCACCCAGCCCGGGGACGGCCCACCCGAGTGGTCGTACGAACCCAAGTGGGACGGTTTCCGGGCGATCGTCTTCCGCGACGGCGACGAGGTGGTCTTCGCTTCCCGCGGCGGCAAGGATCTCGTGCGGTACTTCCCCGAACTCGCCGACGCGGTCCGGGCGGAACTTCCGCCGCGCTGCGTGGTCGACGGTGAGATCGTCGTGCCCCTCGAACGGGACGGCCGCACGCGGCTCGACTGGCAGGCGCTGTCCGAGCGGATCCATCCGGCGGCGAGCCGGATCGCGCTGCTCGCCGAGCGGACCCCCGCGCACTTCGTCGGCTTCGACCTGCTCGCGCTCGGCGACGACGACCTGATGGAGGTGCCGTTCGCCGTCCGCCGCACCCGCCTGCACGAGGAGATCGGCGGGGGCCGCAGCTGTCATGTCACGGTGTCCACCACCGTCACCGACACGGCCCGTCGCTGGTTCGACGAGTTCGAGGGCGCGGGTCTCGACGGGGTGGTGGCCAAGCGGCTCGACGGCCTGTACGTGCCCGACAAGCGGGAGATGCTCAAGCTCAAGCACGCTCGCACCGCCGACTGCGTGCTCATGGGTTACCGCATGCACAAGAGCATCGAGGGCGTCGGATCGCTGCTGCTCGGCCTCTACCACGAGGGGGAACTCGTGATGGTCGGCGGTGCGTCGGCGTTCACCCGCGAACGCCGCGAGGAACTGCTCGCCGAACTGCAGCCGCTGCGCGTGGGGGAGGACGTCGTCTCCGAGGGCGAACCCACCCGGTGGCGGTCGGCGACGGAACGCAGCTGGGTGCCGCTGCGACCCGAGCGGGTCGTGGAGGTCGCCTACGACCAGATGGAAGGCACCGCGCAGACGGAAGACGGGGTGGGTGCCGGGGTGCGGTTCCGGCACGCCGCGCGGTTCCAGCGGTGGCGCCCCGACCGCGACCCGCACAGTTGCACGTTCGACCAGCTGGAGGTGCCGGTGCGCTACGACCTGGCCGACGTGCTCGACCGGAAAGAGGACTGAATGGCCGCCGCGAAACGCGCACCCGCCGAGGAGCTGGACGTCGACGGCGTTCCGGTGCGGTTGTCGAATCCCGACAAGATCTACTTCCCGCGGCTGGGGGAGGACGGCGGGACGAAAAGGCATCTCGTCGAGTACTACCGCCGGGTGAGCACCGAGTTCGGCGCTCCGATCCTCGCGGCCCTGCGCGACCGGCCGACGCATCTGCAGCGGTTCCCGGACGGCGTCGGGGGCGAGGAGATCTACCAGAAGCGCGCCCCCGCGAAACGGCCCGACCACGTCGCGACCTGCGAGATCACCTTCCCGTCGGGCCGCACCGCCGACGCCCTGCGGGTGCGTTCGGCCGCCGACGTGGTGTGGGCGGCGAACCTCGGTACCCTCACCTTCCATCCCTGGCCGGTGCGGTGCGGCGACACCGACCGCCCCGACGAGCTGCGCATCGACCTCGACCCGCAGCCGGGCACCGATTTCGGCGACGCGAAGGCGGTGGCGCTCGAGGTGGTGCGTCCGCTGCTCGACGAACTGGGCCTGACCGGTTTCCCGAAGACGTCCGGTGGGCGGGGACTGCACATCTATCTGCGGATCGTCCCAGAATGGGACTTCGTCGGTGTGCGGCGCGCGGGCATCGCGCTCATGCGCGAGATCGAACGTCGCAGCAACGGCCGGGCGACCACCGCGTGGTGGAAAGAGGAACGCGGCGAGCGGTTGTTCCTCGACTACAACCAGAACGCCCGGGACAAGACGATCGCCTCCGCGTACTCCGTCCGCCGTACCCCGGTCGCCACTGTCTCCACACCGCTGACCTGGGACGAACTCGTCGACGCCGAACCCGACGACTTCACCCTCGCGACGGTGCCGGACCTGCTCGCGAAGCGGGGCGACCCGATGGCCGATCTCGACGCGCACG
Organism: Rhodococcus sp. Z13; assembly: GCF_025837095.1. Classification (NCBI taxonomy): domain Bacteria; kingdom Bacillati; phylum Actinomycetota; class Actinomycetes; order Mycobacteriales; family Nocardiaceae; genus Rhodococcus; species Rhodococcus sacchari. The sequence goes on along the minus strand of NZ_CP107551.1, from coordinate 4,089,166 downwards.
CCCACTCGCTGGACGTGCTGCTCGAGATGGCCGAACGCGACGAGGCTGCCGGGCTCGGCGACCTCCCCTATCCGCCGAACCACCCCAAGATGCCGGGCGAACCGAAACGGGTGCAGCCCTCCCGTGACGCCGACCGGTCGAAGGACGGGTGAACGTTCCGGATCGTGACCTGCACCGGGAACCTTTCCCGGAGGCCGATCCATAGACTGTGGCGGGAAATTCCTTCGGCCGGGATCTCGGAAAGGTTGTGACGTGGTGCGCTCGTGGAGGTCCGATCGCGTGTTCGGTGCCGGCGTGGTGCTCGTTGCGGCAGTCGGTGCCGGATTGCTCGTTCCGCAGGCGGCGTCCGCCGCCACGACCTGCGCGGCCCCGCCGGGGACCGCCGCGGAGGTCGCGCAGGTCGAGGGGGATCAGGCGTGCGGCGCGACCTCCGACGGAACGGCCGGCGCGTGGAGTCACGGTGATCGCGGGGTCGGATTCGCCGACGGGCGGGGACCCGCGCTGGTCGCGGCCGCCGGGCTGGACGGTGGTGTCGGGGCTGCGGAGAGCACCGCGGGACGTCTCCTCGCCGTCGGCGCGGGTTTCCAGGCGCTGGCGCTCGGTGTGCTCGACCTGCCCGGTACCGCCTTCGTGCTGGCGGGACCGAACTCCCAGGCCTACATCGGCGACGCCGACGATCCGGTGCTGTGCGAGGGCGAACTCGCGGCGGCGTTCAACCTCGAGGCCCTGCGCGGCTGCCTCGCGGTGGGGGCCTTCCGGTTCGTGACACCGGGGGCGGAGCCGCCCGCGGTCGACCTGGCACCTTGACGTTCGTCCACAACGAACAGACAGACTGTACGAAAGTTCTTCCGCTCCGCTCTCCGGCGTCGTAGCCTGTCGCAAATGTCCGAAGGAGGGCGGAGCATGACGACCGGAGCTGTGTTCGACCCTGCGGGAGCGGCGTTCGACCCTGCGGGAGCGGCGTTCGACCCTGCGGGAGCGGCGTTCGACCCTGCGGGAGCGCCGGAGGCGTTCGAGTCCGCATCGGAGCTCACGGGCTCGCGACCTGCGGTGACACGCACGGAAATGCTGGTCGACCCCCGATTCCTGCGCCTGGCCGACGAGTTCTTCGCGCTCTACCGCCGACCGCAGGACGGTGGCGGCGCGCTGAGCGTCTACCTCCACGGCGAGAAGGTGCTCGACGTGTGGGCCGGGTGGTCGGCGCCCGATCGCCGATGGGCCCGCGACACCATGTCGCTGTCGTTCTCCACCGGGAAGGGCGTGGCATCGACCGTGGTGCACCGGCTGGCCGAGCGGGGCGTGATCGACTACGCCGCCCCCGTCGCCCGCTACTGGCCGGAGTTCGCGGCCAACGGCAAGGACGAGCTCACCGTCACCGACGTCCTCACCCACAGGGCCGGCCTGCACCGGGTGCGCGGCCTGGTCCCGGGAAGCCGCGGCATCCTCGACTACGACAGAACCGTCGCCGCACTCGCCGCCGCGAAACCGGACCGGCGCCGGCTCCGCGGCTCCGGCTACCACGCCGTCACCTACGGGTGGCTCGTCGCCGAACTGGTGCAGCGCGCCACCGGGCGGTCGTTCTCCGAGGTGGTGGAGCAGGAGATCGCCCGGCCGCTCGGCGAACCCGACTTCTGGTACCGCGTGCCCCACGACGAACGGTCCCGGATCGCCGGCCTGTTCCCCCGCATCAACCCGTTCGGCCTGCACTGGGGCGCGAGCGCGGCGGTGCTGTCGAAGCTGGGCCCGACCCGGGGTCTCGCCGAGGCCGCCATGCCCACCGGATTCGACCGGCTCGTGCGGGACCCGGCGGTGCACGACTCCGTGATGCCGGGCTGGAACGGGGTGTTCACCGCCCGGTCGCTGGCCCGCATGTACGGGGCGATCGCCGCGGGTGGACGGATCGACGGCACGACCTTCCTCGACCCGGCCACCGTCGACGAGATGGCCCGCGTGCGGGTGCGGAGCCGGGACTACGTCCTCGGGGTGCCGATGGCGTGGCGGCTCGGCTACCACCAGCCCATCGTCGCCGGTCTCGACCGGCCCCGCCGCGCACTCGGCCACTACGGGGTGGGCGGATCGGGTGCCTTCGCCGACCTGGACCGGGGCCTGTCGATCGCCTTCGTCACCAACCGGCTCGGCGTCGGGGCGATGCCGCTCGGCGACCTGCGGCTCGCGCGGCTGGGTGCGCTGGCACGCGATCTCGCGCGGCGCGCCTGAGAACGGCCGTCATTTTTCCTGTTTCGGGGACGGGAGTCGGCCGGGGGCGGGACGATCCGAATCGGAGCATCACCGATTCGAGGAGTCCTGTCATGAGTCATGTGTACCGGGTCATCGAGGTCGTCGGATCGTCGACGACGGGGGTCGACGACGCCATTGCCAAGGCGGTGGCGCGGGCCGCCGAGACCACGCGTCATCTCGAGTGGTTCGAGACGGTCAACATCCGCGGGCACATCGACGACGGCCGGGTGGCCCACACCCAGGTCACCCTCAAGATCGGATTCCGTATCGAATCGAGCGACGAACTCGACGGCTAGTGCTGCTCCGCGCGTAAAGCGCTGTTGCCGTTGGGAGAACGACGTTCTCGACCAAATCTGTAACGTGTTATAGTCTGGCCCTGTTCCGTCGTCCGAACCGGCATGTCAGGCAGGTACCACTGTGGCTTACGTGATCACCCAGGCGTGTTGCAACGACGTCTCGTGTGTGGAGGTGTGCCCGGTCAACTGCATCCATCCCACGCCCGACGAAGCGCCGTTCGCGACGACGGAGATGCTCTACATCGACCCGGACACCTGCATCGACTGCGGGGCGTGTGTGGACGAGTGCCCGGTCGACGCGATCGCGGCCGACAACGAGCTCACCCCGGAGCAGGAGCCCTATCTCGAGATCAACGCCGCCTACTTCCGGCGGTATCCGATCGGGCCGGACTGGCCGGAGCCGCGGACCCGCCGCAAGATCCCCGCCGAGCGGGGCACCCTGCGGGTGGCGATCGTCGGATCGGGGCCGGCGGCCTGCTACGCGGCGATGGATCTGGTGTCGCATTCGGCGGTGCAGGTCGACATCTTCGACCGGCTGCCCACCCCCTACGGTCTGGTGCGGGCCGGTGTGGCGCCGGATCACCAGAGCACCAAGGGGATCGGGGACGTGTTCCGCAGTGCCATCGGGCACAAGAACAGCCAGTGCTATTTCAACGTCGAGGTCGGCACCCACATCACCCACGACGAACTGCTCGCCCACCATCACGCGGTGATCTACGCCGTCGGTGCGGCGAGCGACCGGAAGCTGAACATCCCCGGGGAGGACCTCGCCGGTTCGCACGCGGCGACGGAGTTCGTGGCCTGGTACAACGGGCACCCGGATTTCGCCGACCGCACCTTCGACCTGTCGGGTGAGCGCGCGGTGATCGTCGGCAACGGCAACGTCGCCCTGGACGTGGCCCGCGCCCTGGTGTCCGACCCGGAGGATCTGGCCCGCACCGACATCGCCGAGCACGCCCTCGAGGCACTGCGGAAGTCGAACATCCGCGAGGTCGTGGTGGTGGGCCGGCGTGGTCCGGCGCAGGCCGCCTACACCAACCCGGAGCTGCTCGCCCTCGGGCAGATCCCGGGGGTGGACGTGATCGTCGATCCGGGTGAGATCGAACTCGATCCCGCGAGCCGGGCGATGGTCGACGATCCGGACGTCGAACCGCGCATCGCGTTGAAGGTGCAGCAGGTCGAGGGCTTCGCCCGCCGCACCCCCACCGAGGGCAACAAGCGCATCGTGCTGCGGTTCCTGGCCTCGCCGGTGGAGCTCTCCGGTGACGGCGCGGTCGAGGCGATCACCCTCGAACGCAACGAGCTCGTCGAGACGGACGGCCGGCTCGAGGCCCGCCCGACCGGGGAGACCGAGACCCTCGCGACCTCGCTGGTGCTGCGGTCGATCGGGTACCGCGGCACCCCGGTGGCGGGGCTGCCGTTCGACGACCGGCGCGGGGTGATCCCGAACGAGGGCGGCCGGGTGATCGATCCGGCCACCGGTGCGCCGGTGCCGGGGGTGTACACCGCGGGCTGGATCAAGCGCGGGCCCAGTGGGGTGATCGGCACCAACAAGCAGTGCTCGACGGAGACGGTCGAGAAGATCCTCGACGATTTCATCGCCGGCAAGCTCCCGGAGCCGGTCGCCGATCGCGACAAGCTCGCCACACTGGTGGCCGAGCGGCGTCCCGAGCACGTCGACTACCGCGGCTGGCTGCAGATCGACAAGCAGGAGAAGGCCCGCGGTGCCGCGGCCGGGCGGGCCCGGCAGAAATTCGTCTCGATCGAAGAGATGCTCGCCGCCTCACGCCTCGAATCCTGAAGAAACGGGCATTGTCCCAGGTTCCTGACCTGGGACAATGCCTCGTGTCCATTCGGCCGAATTGCCCCTGTCGAATCGCCCCGTGTCTAATGGTTCGGTACGAACACGTCGTGTGAAAGTAAAGAACACGGCGCACCGTTGAACGATGGGTTGTGGAATGTTCGAAAAGCAAGCCTTGTCGAACCGTCGCCGCACGGGCCGCCGAGCCGGACGAATCGGTGCAGCACTCGTAGGAGTGGCAGCCGTCGCACTGACCGCGGCAGGTCCCGCAGGCGCCGCGCCGCTGTGGCCCGGTGGGCCGGAGGTGCCGAGCATCCAGGAACTGATCGAAGGCCTCACCCCGCCCGGCGTGGCCGTGCCGCAGATCGCTCCCGAACCGCCCGCCCCGTTCTCCGCTCCCTCGGTGAACCCGTCGAGCGGCGAGACGGTGGGTGTCGCGCAGCCGATCATCATCCGGTTCAACGAGCCCGTCGGGGACCGCGCCGCCGCCGAGCGCGCCATCCGCATCACCTCGCAGCCGCCCGTCGACGGCCACTTCTACTGGGCGTCCGACACGCAGGTCCGCTGGAAGCCGTTCCAGTTCTGGCCCGCGAACACCAGCGTGACGGTCAAGGCCGGCGACACCACGTCGTCGTTCACCATCGGCGACGCACTCGTCACCGTGGCCGACAACAACACCAAGACCATCACGATCACCCGCAACGGTGAGGTGGTCCGCACCATGCCGACGTCGTTCGGCAAGCCCGGTTACGACACCCCCAACGGCACGTACATCGTGGGGGAGAAGTACCGCGACATGTACATGGACTCGTCGACCTACGGCGTGCCGGTCGACGCACCCGAGGGCTACCGCACCTACGTCGAGTACGCGACGCGCATGTCCAACAGCGGCATCTTCCTGCACGCCGCGCCCTGGTCGGAGTGGGCGCAGGGCAACACCAACGTCAGCCACGGCTGCCTCAACGTGAGCACCGAGGACGGCAGGTGGTTCTACGAGAACGCCAAGAAGGGCGACCCGGTGATCGTGCAGAACACCGCCGGCGGAACCCTCAACGGCTGGGACGGCCTCGGCGACTGGAATCTCTGACGCCGCCTCCCCGCGAACACCTCCGGCGCCCCTGCCCTCGACGGCGGGGGCGTCGGCGTTTCCGGAGCACCGGCTCACACGTCGCGCCGGTTCGCGAGCACGGCCCCGACGAACAGGGTGGCCGCCGCGTACGCGCAGAACAGCGCGAAACCGGTCCAGGGTGCCAGGTCGGTAGGGCCGGGGTTCAGCTGCGCGATCGCGCCGCCCGCATTGGTGGGCAGGTAGCGCACCACCCGGTCCGAGATCGTCGCGGGAAGGAAGTGGGCGAGCAGCGGCAGCGCGAAGAGCACCGCGAACAGGGTGCCGATCGCCGCGGCGGTGTGCCGCAGGATCGCGGCCAGGCCGATGCCGAGCAGGCCCGCGACGGTCAGGTAGAGGGCACTGCCGAGCACGGCCCGCAGCACACCCGGGTCGCCGAGCCCCACGTTCAGGTCCTGTTCGGCCAGGATCGGCTGCGCGATCAGGAACGCCGCCAGACACCCGACGGCGGAGACGACGAACGCGGCGACCGCGAACACCGCGGCCTTGCTGCCCAGCAGCAGCGGCCGCTGGGGCACCGCGGCGAAGGTGGCGCGGATGGTGCCCGAGCCGTACTCGCCGGTGACCAGCAGGACACCGAGCGTGCCGAGCACCAGCTGGGCCAGGTCGATGCCGCTGAGGCTGCTCGCCACGGGTTCGAAGTCGGCCCGCATCTCGGGGGCGAGGGCGTCCCATGCGGCCACGGTCATCGACGCCATCGCCGCGCCGAGCAGCACCAGCAGGATCGGCGTCGCGACCAGCGCGGCGACGTGGGAGCGCACGGAACGCAGCTTCGTCCACTCCGCGTGCACCGCCCGGGAGGCCCGGGTCGGGAGGGACACGGTGGTGGCCGCGGGGGTGAGGGTGGTCATGTCAGTTCTCCGATCCGGTGTAGGCGAGAGAGTCGGCGGGTGAGCGGTATTCGACGGCGTCGGTGGTGAGCCGGAGGAAGGCGTCCTCGAGGGATTCCGTGCCGGCGTTGCGGGTGAACTCGGTGACGGTGGTGTCGGCGATGAGCCGGCCGCGGCCGATGACGATCAGATGTTCGGCGGTCAGCGCCATCTCGGAGATGAGATGGCTGGACACCAGCACGGTGCGGCCCTCGGCGGCCAGGCTCTTCAGCAGCCGGCGCGCCCAGACGATGCCCTCGGGATCGAGTCCGTTGATCGGCTCGTCGAACAGCAGGGTCGGTGGGTCGCCGAGCAGCGCGGCGGCGATCCCGAGCCGTTGCCGCATGCCGAGGGAGAAGGTGCGGGTGCGCTTGCAGGCCACCGACTGCAGCCCGACCAGTTCGAGGACCTCGTCCACCCGCCGACGGCCGATGCCGTTCGACTGCGCCAGGTACAGCAGGTGGTGGTAGGCGGAGCGACCGGGCAGGAAGTTCGCCTCGAGCATCGCCCCGACACGGGTGAGGGGTGCCGTCTCGTCGCGGTAGCGGCGTCCGTCGATGCGCACGCTGCCGGCCGTGGGCCGGTCCAGCCCGAGGATCGCCCGCATGGTGGTGGACTTGCCGGACCCGTTGGGGCCGAGGAAGCCGGTGACGTGCCCGGGCGAGACCGTGAAGGTCAGGTCGTCGACAGCGAGGGTGGAACCGTACCTCTTGGTGAGGCCGTCGATCTCGATCATGGCGTTTCTCCTTGGTCGGATGGGTGATTCCAGACTCGCCGCGACACGACCGGCATCGCACCGGTGATTTCGCCGGGTTCTGCCGGGCCGGGACGCCGCGCGCCTCGCCGGTCGCGCTTCTACGCTGTTCCGGTGCTGTACGGACGGGAACACGAGCGCGCGCGGATCGACACGCTCGTCGACGAGGCGTGGGCAGGTCGCGGTGGTGCCCTGGTGGTGCGGGGTCTGCCCGGGGTCGGCAAGTCGGCCCTGTTACAGGACACCGTCGCCCGGCAGGAAGGCACCCGGGTCCTGGCCACTCGCGGGATCGAGTCGGAATCACCGCTCGCGTTCGCCGCCCTGCACAGGCTGCTGCGCCCGGTGACGGCGTCACTGGTCCGTCTTCCGGCGCCGCAGCAGGAGGCGTTGCGTGCCGCGTTCGGTGAGCAGACCGGCGGTGGGGACCGTTTCCTCGTCTTCCTGGCCACCCTCAATCTGCTCGCGGAGGTCGCCGAGCAGGCTCCGGTGCTGTGTGTCGTCGACGACGCACACTGGCTCGACGACGCCTCCGCTGCCGCCCTGCTGTTCGTGGCGCGGCGTCTCGGACCCGAACGCGTCGCGCTGCTCTTCGCGGCGCGGGACGGTGACGTCCGTCGTTTCGAGAGTGACGACCTGCCCGAACTGGTCCTCGGTGGGCTGGACGCCGACGCCGCCACCGCTCTGCTGCGGGCCCGCACCGATGCCGACGTCGCCGACTCGGTGCGCACCGGACTACTGGCGCAGACGGGCGGCAACCCGCTGGCCCTCGTCGAACTGCCGCGGGCGCTGTCGGCGCGGCAACTGGCCGGTGCGGAACCGCTGCCCCGTTATCTGCCGCTCACCGACGAGCTGCACCGGGTGTTCCTCGACCGCAGCCGTCACCTGAGCACACCGGCGCGGACGTTGCTGCTGGTGGTCGCGGCCGACGACTCGGCGCGTATCCCGGTGATCCGAGCGGCGCTCACCGAAGTCGGTGTCACCGACACCGATACGGTCGATGCGGCCTTCACCGAGGCGGAACGGTCGGGTCTGATCCGGATCGACGGTGGCGTGGTCGAACTGCAGCATCCCCTCGTACGCTCGGCGCTCTACCGGGGTGCGACGACCGGTGAACGCCGGCGGGTGCACGCGGCGCTCGCCGCGGCCCTGCGCTTCGACGATCCGGACCGGCGGGCCTGGCATCTCGCCACCGGCGTGGACGAACCCGACGAGAGCGTCGCCGCCGAACTCGAGCAGGCCGCCGAACGGGCCCACCGGCGAGGCGGTTTCGAAGCTGCCTCCGCCGCGCTCGAGCAGGCTGCGGCACTGAGCCCCGACACCGGGATCCGCGCGATCCGGTTGTACGAGGCGGCCGCCGCCGCGTGGCTCGCGGGCCGGCTGGACCGGACCCGTACGCTCGCGGAGGAGAGTCGCAGGTTCACCACCGATCCCGTCCTCGTCGCGGACCTGGACCGGTTGCGCGGCCGCGTCGAGTTCAACGTCGGATCCGTGCCCGCCGCCGTCGCGCTCTGGACGCGGGCGGCACGCGAGGTGGCCGCCGTCGATCCCGCCCGCGCCCGGGAGATCGCGATGATCGCGGTCGCCGCATCGACTTTCGCGCCGGAGCACGGACACACGGATCTCGATCCGCGCGCCTTCTGCACGGAGGATCCCGCTCCGCGCGAACGGTGCCTGTCGGGTCTGCTCGTCGGATTCCACCATCTGCTGCGCGGCGATGTCGCCTCTGCGGTGGCGCCTCTGCGAGTGGCGCTGGAGAGCGGGCGCGACCTGGACGAGCCGGACCTGCTCACCAACACGGGTATCGCCGCGTCCTTCCTCGACGACGCCGAGGGGTTCCGACGGCCCTTCGACCGGTTGCTCACCCGGGCCCGGACCAGCGGCTCCCTCGGGCTCGTCCTGTTCGCCCTTCCCCGTCTGGCTCTGGCGGAGCTGTCCGCGGGCCGGTTCCGGTACGCATCCGCGAACGCGGCCGAGGCGCTGCAGCTCGCGCGCAGCACCGGGCAGCGGGCCCTGACGGCACTGCCTCTCGCTCAGCTCGCCCTCGATGCCGCGCTGCGCGGCGAGGGTGATGTCCTCGACGATCGCCTCCGGGAACTCGACCCGATCCTCGACGAGGGACGCGCCGGTGTCTTCGGGGAACTGCTGCACGACACCGTGCGTGCGGCGTGCGGCGTCCACGATCTCGTGTCCGGACGGAACGCACCGGCGCTCGGTCACTTCGACCGCATCACGCACAGCACGATCGCGCGGCTGGTGGCCTACGACCGGGTCGACGCCGCGGTGCAGGCCGGCAGGACGGATCTCGCCGAGCGATGGACGACCGAGCTCACCGCCGTCGCCGAGGTCGTCGATTCACCCGCGACCCGCGCCGTCGCGGAGTACGGCCGGGCGCTGCTCGCCGACGGGGCTGCGGCCGAGTCTCACTTCCGGGCCGCGCTCGACCACCACACCGCCGCCGCACGACCGTTCGAGGCGGCGCGGACGCATCTCGCCTACGGAGTGGCGTTGCGTCGTGCCCGCCGCCGCGTCGATGCCCGCGCGCAGTTGCGGGCCGCGCTCGGGCTCTTCGAGGATCTCGGGGTCGCCCCGTGGGTGGAACGAGCGCGCACGGAACTGCGGGCCTCCGGTGAATCCGCACGCCGACGGGCCGTCGGGGCGACCGGGGAGCTGACCCCGCAGGAACGGCAGGTCGCCCGGCTGGTCGCGCAGGGACTGCCGAACCGCGAGGTGGCCGCCCAGATGTTCCTCAGCCCGCGGACCATCGACTTCCACCTGCGCAACGTCTTCACCAAGACCGGCATCAGCTCCCGTGGAGAGCTCGTGGGTATGGACCTGGGGTGAGACCCGGTGATTTCGCCGGTGCGACGCCGCGCGCCGCGTCCTAGCGTCGCCTCATGCTCAGCGTGCCCTGGACCCGGACCGTTCCCCCCGATGCGGCCGACGGGACGTACACGGTGATGGTGGGCCGGTTGCGCCCGCGCTCGCGCCGCGGTCTGCTCCCCGTCCTGGTGTGGGCGGCGCGGATGCGACCGGTGCTGGCCCGGACCCCTGGGGCCGCCGGGCACACGATCGGGGTCGACGTCGTCCGGCCTGCCGTGTGGATCGTGTCCGCGTGGACCAGCAGGACCGCCCTGAGCGCATTCGACCACGGCGGGATGCACCGCAGCGCGAAGGTCGATCTGCGGACCGTTCTGGCGCCGTCGACCTTCGCGGTGTGGTCCTGCCCGGCCGGTGCCCTGCCTCCCGCCTGGGACGAGGTGCGCGACCGGATCGACGCCGTCTCGTAGGGGAATCCGTTACCGCGAAACGGTTTCGGCGACGACGAGACGGTCACCGTAGAGGGCGCGCTGGTCCTCGTCGAGACCGGAGTCGGTGACGATCGACGTCACCTCGTCGAGCGCGGCGACCCGCGCGAGGGCGCGCTGCCCGAACTTCGAGTGGTCCGCCACGACGACGGTGCGCGCCGCGGCGGCGATCATCGCGCGCTTGACCGGCACCTCGAGGGTGTTGGTGTTGGTGATGCCGGCTGTCGGGTGGACCGCGTCGGCGCCGAGGAACGCCCAGTCGGCGGAGTAGTGCGACAGGAACTGCGCGGCGTGTTCACCGATGAGTGTGTAGACCGAGCCGAGCAGTTCGCCGCCGGAGACGAGCAGCCGCACGTCGGGGAAGGACGCGACGTACTTCGCGATCCGCAGGTCATTGGTGAGCACCGTCAGCGACTCCTTGTTCCGCAGCGCGACGGCCACCTCGTAGGTGGTCGAGCCGCTGTCGAGCACCACGCTGTCGCCGTCCGCGACCATCGCGGCGGCCGCCTCGGCGATGGCGGTCTTCTCGCCGCGGCGCACATCCTTCTTCAGGGCGTAGGGGATCTCGTGGCCGGCGCCGTCGACGGGTTTCGCGCCGCCGTGGGTGCGCTGGACCTTGCCGTCGCGCGCGAGGGCGTCGAGGTCGCGTCGGATGGTGGACGCGTCGACCCCGAGGTCTGCGGCGAGAGTCTTCGCGTCGACGTATCCGTCGGCGAGAAGTCGCTGGAATATCTCACGTCGCCGGGCGGTCGCAGACACGATTACTCCTGGGGCTCTCGATGGGCTCTCGAATTCGGGGTACTCGGACGCCGTGATCCGGTGTCGGTGCACGACCATAGCGCACCCGGAACACACCTGTGCGCGGTTGTTGACACTCGAAGAAAGAGATGTGCATGATTTCGTGCAGTATTTGCTCGTTTTCGCGTAATCGGTTCTGCTGGGCACGACGTCACACGGAGGTTGCACGGTAATGCTGAAGTTGGGGTACAAGGCGTCGGCGGAGCAGTTCGGGCCGCGGGAGCTGGTCGAGCTGGCCGTGCTCGCCGAGGCGCACGGGATGGATTCGGCGACGGTGTCGGATCATTTCCAGCCGTGGCGCCACCAGGGTGGGCACGCCCCGTTCTCACTGGCGTGGATGACCGCAGTGGGGGAGCGCACGCAGCGGTTGCAGCTCGGCACGAGCGTGTTGACGCCGACGTTCCGGTACAACCCGGCGGTGATCGCGCAGGCGTTCGCGACGATGGGCTGCCTGTATCCGGGGAGGATCTTCCTCGGGGTCGGCACCGGTGAGGCACTGAACGAGATCGCCACCGGGTATTCCGGCCAGTGGCCGGAATTCAAGGAACGCTTCGCGCGGTTGCGGGAGTCGGTGCGGCTGATGCGCGAGCTGTGGCGCGGGGACCGGGTGGATTTCGAGGGGGAGTTCTACTCGACGAAGGGCGCGTCGATCTACGACGTGCCCGAGGGCGGTATCCCGGTGTACATCGCCGCCGGTGGTCCGATGGTGGCGCGCTATGCGGGACGGGCGGGTGACGGGTTCATCTGCACCTCGGGCAAGGGCATGGAGCTCTACACCGACAAACTCCTGCCGGCGGTGGCGGAGGGGGCGGCGAAGGCGGAGCGGGATGTCGCGCAGATCGACAAGATGATCGAGATCAAGATCTCGTACGACACCGATCCGGATCGGGCGTTGGAGAACACGCGGTTCTGGGCGCCGTTGTCGTTGACGCCGGAGCAGAAGCATTCGATCGACGATCCGATCGAGATGGAGGCCGCGGCCGATGCGTTGCCGATCGAGCAGGTGGCCAAGCGGTGGATCGTGGCGTCGGATCCGGACGAGGCGGTCGAGCAGGTCAAGGCGTATGTGGATGCGGGGTTGAATCATCTGGTGTTCCATGCGCCGGGTCATGATCAGCGGCGGTTCCTGGAGTTGTTCGAACGCGACCTCGCGCCGCGCCTGCGCGCCCTCGCCTGAGGAAAGGTGAACGAAGCGTGATGAATTCGGACGTGACCACCACCCCGGCCTGGAAGTCCCTGCAGGAACAACGGGATCGGTTCGACTCGATCTCGCTGCGCGAGCTGTTCGATTCGGAGCCGAACCGGGTGGACGAATTGACCGTTGCCGCCGGTGATCTGGTGGTCGACCTCAGCAAGCAGCGCGTCGATTCGGCGGTGATGCGGGCATTGCTCGACCTGGCCGAGCAGACGGGTGTGGCGCGGGCGCGGGCGGCGATGCTCTCGGGTGAGCACATCAACGTCACCGAGGACCGGGCGGTGCTGCACACCGCCCTGCGGCTGCCGCGTGACTCCGAGCTGGTGGTCGACGGGGTGGAGGTGGTCGCGCAGGTCCACGCCGTGCTCGACCGGATGGGTGAGTTCACCGACCGGGTCCGCTCCGGTGCGTGGCGCGGCGCCACCGGCGAGAAGATCACCACGGTGGTCAACATCGGTATCGGCGGCTCGGATCTGGGACCGGCGATGGCCACCCGCGCCCTGCGCCGTTTCTGCGACGGCCCCCAGGTGCGGTTCGTCTCCAACGTCGACCCGGCGGATCTGACCGCGGCGCTGGCGGATCTGGACCCGGCCACCACCGTGTTCGTCGTCGCCTCGAAAACCTTCTCCACCCTCGAGACCCTGTCGAACGCGACCGCGGCGCGCCGCTGGCTCGTCGACGCCCTGGGCGAGGACGCCGTCGCCGCGCATTTCGTGGCGGTGTCCACCGACACCGACCGCGTCCGCGCGTTCGGGATCGACCCGGCGCACATGTTCGAGTTCTGGGACTGGGTCGGCGGGCGTTATTCGGTGGGGTCGGCGATCGGCCTGTCGGTGATGTGCGCGATCGGCCGCGAGCGGTTCGGGCAGTTCCTCGCCGGCATGCACGCCATCGACACCCACTTCGCCACCGCCGAGCCGGACCGCAATGCGCCGCTGCTCGCCGGGCTGATCGGGGTGTGGAACGCGAGCCTGCTCGGGTACCGCTCCCGCGCGGTGGTGCCCTACAGTCAGGATCTGGGCCGGTTGCCGGCCTATCTGCAGCAGCTGACCATGGAATCGAACGGCAAGTCCGTGCGGGCCGACGGCACCGCGGTCTCGTGCCCGACCGGGGAGGTGTTCTGGGGTGAGCCGGGCACGAACGGTCAGCACGCCTTCTTCCAGTTGCTGCATCAGGGCACCGAGGTGGTGCCGGTCGATTTCCTCGGTTTCGCCCGCGCCGGCGAGGGGCAGGATCTGCCCGCCCGCGACGGGGACGTGACGATGCAGCAGTTGCTGCTGGCGAACATGTTCGCCCAGGCCAAAGTGTTGGCGTTCGGGCGGGACGCCGGTGAGGTGCGCGGCGACGGTACCGCCGAGGAGTTGGTGGCGCACAAGGTGATGCCCGGGGATCGACCGTCGACGACGATCCTGGCGCCGGAGCTGACCCCGTCGGTGCTCGGGCAGATCATCGCCTTCTACGAACACCAGACCTTTGTCCAGGGGGTGGTGTGGGGGATCGATTCGTTCGATCAGTGGGGGGTCGAGCTCGGCAAGGCCCAGGCCACCGCCCTGCAGGCGGTCCTGGCCGGGGACGCCACCCCGGATACCGGGGATGCGTCCACCGACCGGCTGATCACCACCTACCGCACACTGCGCGACGGGAGATAGAGCGTGCCGGCGTTGAAACTGCTCTACCTGCCGCCACCGGTCACCGAGCAGTGGGACTGGCAGCTGGATGCGGCCTGCCGCGACGCCGACGCCTCGTTGTTCTTCCATCCGGACAACGAGCGCGGCGCGGCCCGTGAAGAGCGGACGGCCTCGGCCAAGAAGGTCTGCGCCCGCTGCCCGGTACGGGAGAAGTGCCTGCAGTACGCGGTCGAGTCCGGCGAACGCCACGGGGTGTGGGGCGGCCTCACCGAGGAGGAGCGGACACCGCTGCGGCGGGTGCGCCGCATCCTGCACCGGTCCTGAGCGGGGACGGAAGACGGGGGAACAAATCGTGACGGGACCCTGTTGACGTACGGTGAAGTAGTTGAAACATCAATTACACGACCGAGAGGGGTCCTCATGCCCGCCGTGACCGTCGACGACGTCCTCGCCCTGCCCCGCATCGAAGCACCCGCACCCGGATCGGTCTCGCGTCCGGTGCTGTCCGTGACCACCGCCCCGCGCGGATTCGAGGGCGAGGGCTTCCCCGTCCGCCGTGCCTTCGCGGGCATCGAGACGAAGTACCTCGATCCCTTCGTCCACATGGACCAGATGGGCGAGGTGAACTACGCCCCCGGCGAACCCAAGGGAACACCCTGGCATCCGCACCGCGGCTTCGAGACCGTCACCTACATGATCGACGGGATCATGCAGCACCGCGACTCCCACGGCGGCGGCGGCACGATCGGCGGCGGCGACACCCAGTGGATGACCGCCGGCAGCGGCATCCTGCACATCGAGGCACCCCCGGAGCACCTGGTGGTCAGCGGCGGATTGTTCCACGGTGTGCAGCTGTGGGTGAACCTGCCCAAGGCCGAGAAGTTCGTCGCCCCGCGCTACCAGGACATCGGCGGCGGTGAGGTCGCCCTGTTGTCCTCGGCAGACGGCGGTGCGCTGATCCGGGTGATCGCCGGGGAACTCGACGGGCACCGCGGCCCGGGCTCGACCTACACGCCCATCACGCTGCTGCACGCCACCGTGGCGCCGGGTGCGAGCGTCACCCTACCCTGGAACCCCGAGTTCAACGCCCTGGCGTACGTGCTGGCCGGCGACGGGACCGTCGGCGCCGAGCACCGCCCGATCCGGACCGGACAGACCACGGTCTTCGGCCGCGGCGACAGCCTGACGATCTCCGCTGCGCCGAAGCAGGATTCGCGCACCGACGCGCTCGAGGTGTTCGTCCTCGGTGGCCGGCCCATCCGCGAACGCGTCGTCATGGCCGGCCCGTTCGTCATGAACACCCGGGCCGAGATCATCGAGGCGATGGAGGACTACCGGGCCGGACGGTTCGGCTCGATCCCCGCCGTGCGCCGTCCCGACGAACAGGAGTGACCGTGGCGAGCGTGCAGATCCCGGCCGGCCCCGGAGGGGAGATCCAGCGGTCGGCCGACCGGCACCGGGCGGTGAATCAGCCGAGCCGGATGGCCCTTTCGGGACATGCGGCCGCGGCCTGCCGGGCGGCCTCCTCGTGTTCGGGCGGTATCTCCGATACGAGCGTCACGGCGTACCCGTCGTCGCTCAGGTCGAAGACCTCCGGGCACCCGGCGAGGCACGCGCCGTGACCGCGGCAGGTGTCGTCGTCGACGAAGACCCTCACTTCGCCCCGCCTTCCACCGGGGTGTACTCGAGATGCAGGGCGAGCAGGCCGCGCAGGATGAAGGTCGGCAGGTAGCCGAACGTCCGGTCGCCCTCGGGGCCGTGGACCTTCTCGGAGAGCCGGATATTCTCGGTGCGCTCGAGCAGCCGCCGGATGCCGACGTGGGCCTCGGTGCGGGCGAGCGGCGCCCCCGGGCAGGAGTGCACGCCGCGTCCGAATGCGATGTGGGTGCGGGCGTTCCGGCGCTCGAGGTCGAACTCGTTCGGATCGGCGAACTGGCGCGGGTCCCGGTTGGCGGCACCGTTGACCAGCATCACGATCGAGCCGGCGGGCACGTCGACACCGCCGACGGTGGTCGGGGTCTTCGCGAGCCGGAAGTCGCCCTTGATGGGGCTCTCGAAACGCAGCGTCTCCTCGACGAAGTTGGGGATGCGTTCGGGTTCGCTGCGCAGGGCCTTCTGGATGTCGGGGCGTTCGGCGATGAGCCGTAGCGCCGAGCTGAGCAGCCGGACCGTCGTCTCCTGACCCGCGGAGAACACGTTGGCGGCGATGCGCAGCACGTCCTCGACCGGCGGGAGGGTGCCGTCCGGGAAGGTCGCGGTGGCCAGGCCGGTGAGCACGTCGTCGGTGGGGTTCGCGCGGCGGTCCTCGACGTACTCGCCGAACTTCTTGTACAGGAACTCGAGCGGATTGAGCTTCAGGGCCGTCCCCTCGGTGCTGCCCAGGGAGAAACCCTTCTCCACCTGGATGTTCAGACCCTCGATGAACTCCTGGTGGTCGCTCTCCGGAACCCCGAGCAGGTCGGCGATGACGAGCATCGCGAAGGGCGCGGCGAAGCCGGTGATGTAGTCGCCCTCGCCGCGGGCGAGGACGTCGTCGAGGAGCCGGTCGGCCAGGCGTTCGATGAACTCCTGGTTCTCCTCGAGCCGCTTCGGGGTGATCAGCCGCATCAGCAGGCCGCGGTGGGCGGTGTGGTGCGGCGGGTCCATCGTGGGGAGCTGGTCGTTCATCGGCAGCGAGCGCCGGTGGTCCTCGATGAAGTCGCCGACGTCGTCGCTCTCGGGAGGGGTGGGCAGGCCCGAGAACGGTCCCGTCACCGAGATGCACGACGAGAACGTCCGCTCGTCGCCGAGGACCTGGACGGCCTCCTCGTAACCGGTGACCATCACGACGCCGTGGTGGGGTTCGCGCCGGACGGGGCAGCCCCCGCGCATGGCGTCGGATCTTTCGTGCGAATCGGACTTGTGAGTGGTCACATGGGAGTGGGGGTGACTCCTGTGTTCGATCTTGGTCTGCGGGTGCGGATCCAGTTGACCGCGAGGGCGGCGAAGACGACCGCGCTGCCGAGCGCCCCGAGCGCGAACGCGAGCGTGATGCCGGAGTCGGTGGGGTGCCCGTCGCCGGCCATGTGCGCGGCGAGAACCGCACCGGACAGGGCGCTGCCGAAGGCGCCACCGACCGTGCGGAGTACCTGGTTGAAGCTGACGGCGCTGCCGAGTTCGGTGTCCGCCACGCTCCGCGCGATGAGGGCGGGCATCGCCGCGTAGGTCGTGCCGGTGCCGACGCCGAACAGGAACATCCCGATCAGGATCTCCCACAGCCGGTCGTGTTCGAGCCACAGATGGACGGCGGAGATCGTCATGACGCCGGCGCCGAGGGGGAGCAGGGTGGTCAGCCGGATGCGACGGGCGAGACGGCGCACCACGCGGTTGGCACCGAAGCTGCCGACCGACAGCGGCAGCACGACGAAGCCGGCCCAGAACAACGGCAGTGCGATGCCGTAGCCGGTGGAGGTCGGCGACTGCGCGACCAGACTGCCCACCGACATCCCGATGTACATCGCGGCGCCGAGCCCGATGGCGGTGCCGTTGGCGAGCAGCACGTCCTTGGTGCGGACCGCCCGCAGGTTCACCAGCGGGTTCGGGATGCGTAGTTCGGCGACGGCCCATCCGGTCAGCAGGACGACGGCCGCGGCCGAGCACCCGAGGGTCCACGCCGAGGTCCAGCCCCAGCCCGACCCCTCGCTGACGGCCAGCAGCAGCGCCGACAGGCCGCTGCCGAGCAGAACGGCGCCGGGGAGGTCGAACCGGGTGCGGAGACCGCGCAGGTCGGGTCCGTCCGGGACGATCCGCCACACCACGACCGAGGCGGAGATCAGGAAGACCACGGCGAAGCCGAAGGCGACGCGGAACCCGGTGACGCTCGCGAGGATGCCGGTGAGCGGATAGCCGAGACCGAGACCGGTGGAGACGGTGACCGACAGGCTCGAAATGCCCGGCCGCACCTTCTCCTCGTCCAGATACCGCCGGGCCAGGGCGATGGTCACCGGCACGATGCCGTAGGACAGGCCCTGCAGGGCGCGCCCGAGGAGGAAGACGGCGAAGTTCGGGGCGCACGCGGCCATCAGCGAGCCCACCAGGATGGTGGCGAGGGACCACTGCAGCAGCCGCTTCTTGTGCGGGCCGTCGCTCAGCCGTCCCATGATCGGGGTGGCGACGGCGCCGACGAGCAGGTTGATGGTGAGCATCCACTGCGCGGCGCTGACGGTGACCGAGAACTCCTGCGCGACGGTGGGCACCAGCAGCATGCCGAGGGAGCTGACGATCGCACTGGTCAGGGCCGTGTAGACGAGTGCGGGTACCAGCCGGGGCCGGGTGGAGGGCTCACTCACCGGCGGCACCGCCCGTCAGCTTGCGCAGCAGCGGGACGGCCGAGGCGAGGAGCTTCTGCTCCTCCGGGGTCAGCTGCTCGGTGAGGGCCTGTTCGAGCCAGGCGTTGCCGATCGCGCGCTCCTGGGCCAGGCGTTCCCGTCCGGCCTCGGTGAGCTCGATCCACACCCGCCGCCGGTCGCGGTCGTCGGGGGTGCGGCCGACGAGGCCGAGGCTCTCGAGCTCGCGTACCGCGGTGGCGATGGCCTGCGGGCTGATCCGCGCGGCGGTCGCGAGGTCCGCCGAGGTGGCGGGACCGCGTTCCAGGCGGGCGAGCACGTCGATCTTGCCCATGGAGAGCGTCTTGTTCGCGTTCAGTCGCCGCCACAGCGGCCGCAGGGCTTCACGCAGGGATTGGGCGAGGTTTCCGTCGGGCGTCTCCACCCGTACGAATATACAACCAGATTTATCAATCTGGTTTAGTAATCGACTCCCGGGTGACTGTCGCCTCGGTCACCGTGTCGCGTCGGCGTGGGCGCGGGCGTGGGTCAGGCCGGTGGGATGCGCCGCGGTGTCCACGCCGGGGATACCGCGACCGCGCAGCGATGCACCGGCCGTCTCCGCCACGAAGTAGAGCGCGACCAGACCCACCGCGCAGGCCCCCATCATGTAGAAGGCGGGCACCAGGTCGTTGCCCGTCTTCTCCACCATCCACTCGTTGACCGCCGGAGCCGTCCCGCCGAAGATCGACGTCGAGACGTTGTAGGAGATCGCGAAGCCGGCGAACCGCACCTGCGTGGGGAACATCGCCGGGAAGGTCGCCGAGATCGTCGACAGCTGCATCACGTAGAGCAGGCCCAGGACCACGAAGGCGAGGATCGCCCAACCGAATCCGACCGCCATCAGCATGTACATCGGGATCGCGAGGACGAACAGGCCGCCGAGCGACATGGCCCACAACGGTTTACGGCCGATCCGGTCCGACAGCGCGCCGGAGAAGGGGATGACCGCCATCATCGCGAGCTGACCGATCAGCACCAGGATCAGCGCGGACGTGCTCGTCAATCCGATGCGGTTCTGCAGGTAGGTCGGCATGTAGCTCAGCAGCGTGTAGTTGCAGACGTTCAGTGCGATGACCAGACCCATCAGCTTCAGGATCGGACGCCAGTAGCGGGTGAGCAGATCCTTGAACTCCGCCCCGAAACTGCTCTCCTCCTGGTGCTTCTCCTCGAGTTCCCGGAAGACCGGGGTCTCGTCGAGCTTCGACCGCAGATACAGACCGACGAGGGCGAGCGGACCCGCGACGAAGAACGGCAGTCGCCAGCCCCAGGTCGCCATGAACGCGTCGGTCGACAGCAGATCGACCAGCAGCACGAGCGCGGCACCGAACGAGAAACCGCCCAGCGTCCCGAATTCGAGGAAGCTGCCGTAGAACCCGCGTTTGCGGTCGGGGGAGTACTCGGCCATGAAGGTTGCGGCCCCACCGTATTCACCACCGGTCGAGAACCCCTGGATCATGCGCAACAGCACGAGCAGCAGGGGCGCCCAGAATCCGATGGTCGCGTAGGTCGGAACCATGCCGAGCAGCACCGTCGCGCCACCCATCAGCAGGATCGTCAGAGCCAGGATCTGCCGGCGGCCCAGCCGGTCGCCGAGCGGGCCCCACACCATGCCGCCCAGCGGCCGCACGAGGAACGACACTGCGAAGACACCCAGGGTGAGCAGGGTGGCGGATTCGAGATCACCGGGGAAGAACGCGTCGGCGATGTAGGTGGCCGTATAGGCGTACACCCCGTAGTCGAACCACTCGGTGAAATTTCCCATCGCCGATGCGCCGATGGCGCGTCGTACCTGGTCCGGAGGTCCTGCATGGGAGTCCGGAGTGTGCTCGGCGGAACGGTTCTTCACGTTCTTCCCCCTGGCGTCGCGTTCGATGCCCCGCGGATTACCCCGAAGGTGAGCGGACGAAACATTCCGGACGGAACGATGTGTTCCGGCGCCGGTGGAACGTTTGGACGCCGCCCCGCCGGGGATCCTCCCGGGGAACCCGACGAACCCGGCCCCAGGAGCGACAGTGCCCGCTACGACCGTCTCGCCCACCGATGCCGCACGCCTGCTCGGACAGGTCGCAGTGCCGTTCGTGGCGGTGGGGCCGATCGCCCGGCGCCGGTGGGCGATGAAACTGCTCGAGAAGGGACAGTCCGACGCCGCCGTCGTCCGCCTCGTCGCCGAGCTGCGGTCCCGCCACGGGGACGGCCCGCTCGTCGTGCCGATCCCCGGCCACACCCTGGCGATCGTGCTCACCCCCGAGGACGTCGACCGGATCCTGCGCACCGACACGGCCTCGTTCACCGCCGCCAACAAGGAGAAGGTGGCGGCGCTGAGCCCCTTCCAGCCGAACGGGGTGCTGATCTCCCGCGGCGACATCCGCGCGCAGCGGCGGGCGTTCAACGAGTCCGCGCTCGAACCGGAACACGCCCTGCACCACCTGGCCGCTGTGTGGGCGCCGGTCGTCGAGGAGGAGGCGCAGGCGCTGTTCGCCGACGCACGCTCCCGCGGGGAACTCGACGGCACCGATATCGTCCGCGCCTGGTGGCGGCTGGTGCGGCGGCTCGCCTTCGGCGATGCCGCCCGGGACGACGAGAGCATCACCGACCAGCTCTGGACGCTGCGGTCGAACGGCAACTGGTCGTTCGCGCACCCACTGCGGCGCCGCCTGCGCGACCGGTTCACCCAGAACCTGCACCGGCACGTCACCGCGGCACCGCCGGGGAGCCTGGCCGGGGTCGTCCGCGACCTCGCCGCTCCCGCCTCGGTGGACCCGATCGGGCAGATGCCGCACTGGTTGTTCGCCTTCGACGCGGCGGGCATGGTCACCGCCCGCACCCTGGCCGTGCTGTCCACCCACCCCGAGCAGCGGCTCCGCGCCGAGGCCGAACTCGCCGGCACCGAACCCGGCACCCCGCAGCCCTACGACTATCTGCGCGCCTGCGTCCTCGACACCACGCGGTTGTGGCCGACGACCCCGGTGATCCTGCGCGACTCGGTGGAGGAGACGACCTGGGGTGCTGCGACGATTCCCGCGGGCACGGGCTTCGTGATCCTGTCGTCGGCCTTCCACCGCGCCGGCGACCTGCCGTTCGCGCACACCTTCGAACCGGAGATCTGGCTTGACGGGCGGGCCGAGCAGTACCCGGCCCTCGTGCCGTTCAGCGCCGGCCCCACGATGTGCCCGGGGCGCAGCATCGTCCTGTTCACCGCGAGCACCTTCCTGGCATGTCTGCTCCGCTCGGGGGAGTTCGCGGTGATCTCGGAGACGAAGCCCGATCCGGCACGTCCGTTGCCCGCGACATTCGACAATTTCGGGCTGCGATTCGACCTGCAGCGCAGGACGACGGCATGACCTGCATCACACTTTTGTGACCCGGTTCGCGAAAGGGCTGATCCCCCGTGGGGCTCGTGTGACGCCTGTGGGGCCAACAGGGCATGGTTTGTGATCGATTGGTCGGTTTTCTGTCAAATCGACACGCCGACATTCTTCGGCTTCGAAGTACTCTGTGACGGAATCGTGACCCGTTCGTTACTAACGGGCCCGTACCGGAGGAAGTTCCCGTGAACCGAAACCCTGAATCAGCATCCGCTCGACAAGCCGCCGAGCTGCGCCGCCGTGTGGGGCGTGCCGGCAAGTGGATGGCCGTCGCCGTCCTCACGAGTGCGGTGACCGTCGCCGGTACCACCCTCGCGCACGCCGCCGACCGGCCGGCCCGCGTCGAGACCGGAGCCGCCTGGACCGGCGCCGGCGAGAGCCTGTCGACCGCACCGCAGGTGCTGAAGGTCGCCGGACTCGACCCCTCGCACTACACCGAGAAGCTGCAGCGGGCCGCCGACCGCGAGGCCCGGCGCATCGCCGACGAGATCGCCGCCCGGCAGGCCGAGGCCGACCGCATCGCCCGCGAGGCCGCCGAGCGGGCCGCCCGCGAGGAGGCCGCGCGCCGCCCCGCCCTGTTCTTCCCCGCCGCGGGTGTCCTGTCGTCCGGCTTCGGCCCGCGTTGGGGCACCAACCACAACGGCATCGACATCGCCAACGCGATCGGCACGCCCATCCTCGCCGTCACCGACGGCGTCGTGATCGAGAGCGGCCCCGCCTCCGGCTTCGGCCTGTGGGTGCGGGTCGCGCAGGACGACGGCACCATCGGCGTCTTCGGTCACATCGACCGGTCGCTCGTGTCGGTCGGTCAGCACGTCCGTGCCGGCGAGCAGATCGCCCTGATGGGCAATCGCGGCCAGTCCACCGGCCCGCACCTGCACTACGAGGTGTGGCAGCCGGGCGGTGTCAAGGTCGACCCGATCCCGTGGTTCCACGCCCGCGGCATCCCGGTCCCCTCGGGGCACCTCGGCTGACCGACCTTTCCCGGCTGCGCCCCTACGACTGCGGCCTCGGTCCCGAATCGGAACCGAGGCCGCAGTACGTCGTGGATCACCAGATCTTCACGCGCTCCGGCGGTGCGAGATACAGGCCGTCGCCCTCTTTCACGTCGAACGCCTCGTAGAAGGCGTCGATGTTCCGGATCACGCCGTTGCATCGGAACTCCGGCGGCGAGTGCGGGTCGACGGCGAGGCGCCGCAGGGCCTCCTCGTCGCGAACCTTGGTGCGCCACACCTGCGCCCAGCCGAAGAACACCCGCTGCAGGCCCGTGAGCCCGTCGATGACCGGGGCGGGCTTGCCGTCGAGCGCGATCTCGTAGGCCTTCAACGCGATCGACAGGCCACCGAGATCGCCGATGTTCTCACCGATCGTGAAGCTGCCGTTGACGTGGTGTCCCGGAAGGGCTTTCGGCTCGAACTCGTCGTACTGGGCGATGAGCGCGGCGGTGCGCTTGCCGAACTCCTCGCGGTCGGAATCGGTCCACCAGTTCTCGAGATTGCCGTCGCCGTCGTACTTCGCGCCCTGATCGTCGAAGCCGTGCCCGATCTCGTGCCCGATCACCGCGCCGATACCACCGTAGTTCGCGGCGTCGTCGGCGTGCAGATCGAAGAAGGGTGGCTGGAGAATCGCTGCGGGGAAGACGATCTCGTTCATGCCCGGGTTGTAGTAAGCGTTGACGGTCTGCGGGGTCATGAACCACTCGTCCCGGTCGACCGGACCGCCGAGCTTGGCGAGATCGCGGTCGTACTCGGCGGCGTAGCCGCTGCGGTAGTTGCCCACCACGTCGTCCGGGGTGACGGTGACGGCCGAGTAGTCGCGCCACTTGTCGGGATAGCCCACCTTCGGGGTGAACTTCTCGAGCTTGCGCAGCGCGGCCTCGCGCGTGGCCGGGCTCATCCACTCCAGGTCGGTGATCGACCGGCGGTACGCCTCGATGAGGTTGTCGACCAGCACCTGCATGCGGGTCTTCGCCTCGGCGGGGAAGTGACGCTCGACGTAGAGCCGGCCCACGGCCTCACCGAGCAGGTTCTCCACCAGCGACACACCCCGCTTCCAGCGGGCCCGTATCTCCTGCGTGCCGGTGAGGGTGCGCCCGTAGAACGCGAAGTCCTCGTCGACGAACGCCTCGGACAGATAGGGCGCCCGCGCCCGCAGCACCCGCCACGACGCCCAGGCCTTCCAGTCGTCGAGGTCCTCGTCGGCCCACAGCGCCGCGAACGACTCGAGGAAGCTCGGCTGCCGCACCACGATCTCGGCCCACTGCTCGGTGGTCGCGCCGGTCGCGGTGATCCAGCCGGTCCAGTCGAACTGCGGCAGATCGGACAGCAGCGAGTCGAGGGTGACGAGGTTGTAGCTCAGGTCGGCGTCGCGGCGCTTGACGACGTCCCAGTGGCCCGCGGCGAGCTTCGTCTCGAGCGCCACCACCTTCGCGGCGTCGTAGGGCAGCTCGGCGAGCGTGAACATGCGGGCGATGTGCGCGGCGTACTGCTCGCGGATCTCGGCGTAGCGCTCCTCGCGGTAGTACGACTCGTCGGGCAGGCCGAGGCCTCCCTGGGTGACGTGCATCAGGTACCGCTCGGAGTTCTTCGAGTCGGTGTCGACGTAGTGCGCCAGCGCGCCCGTCACGCCGACACGCTGCAACCGGCCGAGTGCGGCGGCGAGGGCGGCGCGATCGGCCGCACCGGCGACGGCGTCCAATTCACCGCGGATCGGATCGAGACCGGCGGCCTCGATGGTCGCGGTGTCCATGAAGGAGGTGAACAGGTCGCCGATCTTCTGGGCGTCGGAGCCCGGTTCCGCCCCGGAGGCCGCGGCCTCCTCGATGATGGTCCGCACGTCGATCTCGGCCTTGTCGGCGAGCGTGCGGAAGGCGCCGTCGAGCGCGCGGTCGGCGGGGATCTCGTGTTCGGCGAGCCACCGGCCGTTGACGTGTTCGAAGAGGTCGTCCTGGGGGCGGACCCGCTCGTCGACGTGTCCGAGGTCGATGCCGGAGCGGATCTCCGAGTTCTGCGCGAGGGTCATGCTCCTCATCCTTACACCGGATGGGGTGGGCGCGCAGAAGCCCGAGCACAGGATGGCCGCAGAAGTCGGGGAACGCCCACGAAAGAGTTCACATGCTCTTAACATCGGCCCCATGACCGAAGGTTCCCCGGCGGAAGCGAGACCGTCGACACCATCGATTCCGTCGACACAGATGCTGGTGGATCCCCGATTCATGCCGGTCGCGGATCTGTTCTTCCGGATGTTCTACAAGCCGAGCCAGGGCGGGGCGGCCCTCGCCTGCTATCTGCACGGCGAACCCGTCCTCGACATCTGGGCAGGCTGGTCGGGCCGCGACAAGCGGTGGAACCGCGACACCATCGTGCTGTCGTTCTCCACCGGCAAGGGCGTGGCCAGCACCGTCGTGCACCGGCTCGCCGAACGCGGCCTGCTGGACTACGACGCGCCCGTGGCCGAGTACTGGCCGGAGTTCGCGGCGGCGGGCAAGGAGACCATCACCCTCCGCGAGCTGATGTCGCACCGGGCGGGTCTGCACCGGGCCCGCGGTCTCGTGCCCGGCCGCGACGGCCTGCTCGACTCGAAGGCCGTCGCCGACGCCCTGGCCGCTGCCGTACCCGACCCGCGCCGCCTCCGCGGCCCGGGCTACCACGCCGTCACCTACGGCAATCTCGTCGCCGAGGTCGCCTCCCGCGCGTCGGGCACCCCCTTCCAGGAACTCGTGCGCACGGAGATCGCCGAGCCGCTCGGGGTGGAGGAGTTCTGGTACCACGTACCCGAGAACCAGCGGCACCGCTTGGCCCGGATCTTCCCCAAGGTCAACTTCCTGCCCACCCCGTGGAGCACGACCTCGGCGGTGCTCTCCCGGGCGCCCGGTGTGCGGGGACTCGCCGAGGCCGGGATGGCCGAGGGATTCGACGAGCTCATGCGCAGTCCCCGCGCGCACGACGCGGTGATGCCCGGCTGGAACGGGGTGTTCACTGCCCGGTCCCTGGCCCGCATGTACGGCGCGATCGCCAACGGCGGCACCCTCGACGGCGTGCGGCTGCTGAAGGAGGACACCGTCGAGCAGCTGCTCGAGGTGCAGACCCGGCAACGCGACTACGTGCTCGGGATCCGGCCCAACTGGCGGCTCGGCTACCACCCCGGCTGGGTGGCGCTGCGCCGGCAGCCGCTCCGCTCGGTCGGCCACTTCGGGTTCGGCGGGTCGGGAGCGTTCGCCGACGTGGAGACCGGACTGTCGATCGCGTTCGTCACCAACCGCATGGGCAACGCGTTCACCACGATCTCCGACGGACGGTTCCCGCGGCTCGGTGCGGCCGCCGTGACGGTCGCGCGGCAGGCCTCCTGACCGTCCCCCGGGCGGTCGCTCAGGCGGAGGCGACCAGCTGGACGTTCGCGTGGCCCCGCACGTACACCGTGCCGTCGGCGGCGTGCAGCACCGTCTCGATCGAGGCGAGGCGACGTCCCGCGCGGATCACCCGGCTGTGGACCTCGACGGCGTCGCCGGGCACGGCGGGTGAACGCAGGTAGTCGAGGCCGATCTCGAGCAGCCGGTACCGCTGACCGATGCCGGTCAGGGTCTGCGCCGCCAGCCCGGTGACGGTCTCCGCGATCGAGACGAGCACACCGCCCTGCACCGAGCCGATGATGTTGACCGTCCACGGGCGGGGCGTCAGTCGGGCCCGGACGTCGCCGCGCTCGGCGGACGTCACCTCGAGGCCCAGCAGCCCGGCGAGGGGGCCGCGCGGCAGCGTGCCCGCGGCGATGCCGGCCACGACGTCGAGGCCGGGCATCTCGGCCAGGACGGCCGGGTCGATCCACGGTTCCGGCTCGTCGCGGACCAGGACGTCGTCGTCCTCCGCGGTGCCGGTGTCGACGGCTCCGCGGCCGACCACGACCGACCGGGCCACCACGTGCGCGACGAGGGTGCCGTCGTCGGCGAGGACCTCGGTGCGCGACAGCCCGGTCGCGTCGTCGTAGAACAGGCTGCGTCCGTGCCCGGAGACGGTGCCCGAGACGGGGAAGGGGTGGGCGAGGGAGGCGTCCAGATGCGACAGCACCCCCTGCGGGCGCTCCCCGGTCTCCGCGAGCCGAGCGAGACCGGCAGGCGCGGCCGCCGCGAAGTCGCAGAAGACCCCGATGGACGACAGCGTGATCTGCCCGCGGTGGTCGAACAGGTGCGGTCCCACCGGCTGGCTGATCGAGAGCGACCCGTCGTCACTCACCTCGAGGTCGACGCCCATGAAGCGTCCGGGACGGTCGACGGAGAACTGTGCGGTCTCGATGGCCATGCCCATGCTTCTACCAGGGGCGGCGCGCCCGGGCGGGGGTGGGGCAGGGGTTCCGATGGTCCGCCCCGGGGTCAGGGAGCCTTCGGTCCGCGCCGGTTCTCCAGTTCGCGGATCCGCTCCGACGCCTCCGCGAGACGCTTCTTCCGCGCCTCGGCTTCGGACTTCTTCAGCTCCTCGTAGACCTCTTCGTCGTCGTCGCTGTACTTCAGGATCAGCCGCGGGATGCTCAGGGTCACGATCAGCGACGGCCACACGATCCACGCGTAGTCCCAGTCGACGGCGATCTGCAGGACCAGGAAGGTCACCAGCGTGATGCCGATGATGATCCAGTCCAGCGTCTCGACCAGGCTGCCCCGCGACTTCAGCGACTCGAGTTCGTCCTCCGCCGACGGTGCCGTCGCCGGTGACGTCGCGGAGCGGACGGCCGGCGCCGAGGACTCGGTGATCATCCGGATGTGGCCGTCGGCCAGTTCGAGGGGCACACCGCCGGGCAGTCCACGGAAAGACGGTGACAGTGCCGAAAAGGTTCGCGCCGAAGCAATCTCACCCGACCTCTCGTAGAAGTCGGCGCTGTCGAGACGGCCCGCGGCGTAGTGCTCGCCGAGCGCATTCAACGCGTGCATGCGCTCGGCGTCGCTGAGCAGCAGATCGTCGTGATCGGAATTGCCGGTCATGGTTCCCCGCGCTTTCGGTCTCGAGTCCTGTGCATCCCGATCCTAGGGGCGCCGCGGACCCGGCAGGTCGCGCGCGAGGATGGCCGCCTGGATCCGCGACTGCAGTCCCAGTTTGTGGAGGACGCGCGCGACGTGCGTCTTCGCGGTGTTCTCGCCGATGCCGAGGCGGGTCGCGATCTGCCGGTTGGACAACCCCTCACCGAGACAGTCGAAGACCTCCCGTTCGCGGTCGGTGAGGACATCGGGATCCGGGGCGTCCACCGGTTCCGGCCGCCTGGGCGAGTGCGACACGAACGCGTCGATCACCGTGCGGGTCACCTCCGGCGACAACACGGCCTCCCCGGCGTGCACCGACCGGATCGCACCGAGCATGGTGTCGGCCGAGGCGGTCTTGAGCAGATAACCCCCGGCCCCGGCCCGCAGGCTCTCGAAGACGTACTCGTCGATCTCGAAACTGGTCAGCACCAGCACTTTCGCCCGGGTCTCGCCGGTGATCGCGCGGGTCGCGGAGATCCCGTCGACGTTCGGCATGCGGATGTCCATGAGCACCACGTCCGGATCGAGCGCGCGGGCCTGCGAGATGGCGACGGCGCCGTCGGCGGCCTCACCCACCACCTCGATGTCACCGCTGGTCTCGAGCAGCAACCGCAGACCGGCCCGGATGGCACCGTGGTCGTCGGCGAGCAGCACCTTGATCGTCACGTCGTATGCCTTTCCCGCAGCTGCCTTTCCCGCAGCGGCAGCTGCACACTGGTCGTCCACTCGTCGCCCTCGCGGCCCGATCGCGCGCGGCCGCCCACCGCCGCGGCCCGCTCGGCGATGTTCCGCACCCCGTGCCCCGCTCCCGGATTCGGGGAGTCCTTCCCGGTCACCGGGTTCGTCACCTCGATGTCCAAACGATCGGCCCCGGAGTCGAACCGGATCGTCACCGGGCGGCCCGGTGCGTGCTTCACCGCGTTCGTCAGGGCCTCCTGCAGGATCCGGTAGGCCGTGAGGTCGACGTCCGCGTCGAGATCCGGTGGGGGCGGGCCCTCGATCCGCACGGCGTTGCCGGCGGCGCGCGCCGACGCGACCAGCGGTTCCAGATCGGCGAGGCGCCCCGCCGTGGTGGCCTCGTCGTCGGCGTCGTCGTTGCGCAGCAACCGCACCATCGACTGCATCTCCTGCAGGGCGGCGACGCTCCCGGAGCGGACGGACTCGAGCACGGCCAGGGCCCGGTCCGGGTCGGTGTCGCGCAGGCGCAGGGCGGCTTCGCTCTGGATCGCGATCGACGACAGGTGCCCGGCCACGACGTCGTGCAGGTCGCGGGCCAGACGTTGCCGTTCGGCGGTGATGGCCGCGTGCCGGTCCAGTTCCGCGACCCGCGTGAGGGCCTGCACCCGTGCCCGCTCGATCTCGGCGGCGTCGCGGTGCGACCGCACCGACCGCGCCCACCAGATCGGGACGACCACCACGAGCGCCGCGATCGACACGGCCCACACCGCGATCCGCAAGTCCCCGAACCACAGACCCAGCGCGACCGCACCCACGCCGATGGGGATCAGGGGCGCGCGTTCGAGGAACTGGCTGGTCCGGGCCGAACCGAACAGCGCGGCGGCGTAGAGCAGGTCGCCGTAGGCGATCCACACCGGCAACGACGGCCCGACGACGAGGTCGATCAGCACCACCGCGCTGCCCAGCACGAGCCCGAGGAGCGGGCGGGTGCGGCGCAGCAGCATCGGCGCGCAGACCCCGGCGAGCAGGAGCAACCACACCCACAGTGGCTGTGGCGCGCGGTCCGGCACCAGCACCCCGAGATCCAGCGCGTACAGCAGCGCCCCACCCGCGAAGTACGCGAGCGCGATCAGCAGGGAGTTGTAGCGGGGGTCCACGGGCCCCACGCGGATGCGGTTCTCCTCCTCGGTCACGGCTTCGATTCGAACACAGGCTCTCGGATTCGAACACGGCCTCCCCGCGGATCGGGGTCGGCGTCACCCGAAGTGATGACACCGCACCCGCCGGCCGGGCGACGCGCGCGCGAGGGTGGACGGGCGAATCTGGGAGCATGTTCAGCCACATCGCCGCTTTCATCGTGGGATGCGAGATCGCCTTCTGGGTCGTGCTCGCCGCCGGACTCGCCTGCCGCTACCTGCTGCGCCTGCAGAAGGCGGGCGGGGTCCTGCTGGCCCTGATCCCGCTGATCGACCTCGTCCTGCTCGCCGCCGTCGCCGTCGACCTGCACCGCGGGGCCGAGGTGGGCTGGGTCCACCGCGTCGCGGGCATCTACCTCGGGGTGAGCATCGCCTTCGGGCCGAGCGTCGTGCGGTGGGCCGACCGCCGGTTCGCCTACCACTTCGCCGGTGGGGAGAAACCGGCACCGGCACCGAAGGAGGGGCCGGAGGCCTTCCGCAGGGAATGCGTCGATTTCGGACGGTGGCTGCTCGCGGCCGGCATCAGCGCCGCCGCGGTCCTCGGCCTCGGGGTGACCGTCGCGAACTCCGAGCAGGCCTCGGCGCTGTACGGGATCTTCCCCACCCTCGGCGTCATCACGGTGATCTGGTTGCTGACGGGCCCGGTGTGGGTGCTCGGGAAGGCGTGAATCACGGAGCCGCGATGAGTTTCCGGCGGGCGCCCGGTCGGTATCTGCGACACCCGATCACCCGAACCACGAAAGAGACACCATGTCCCGCATGCTCTTCGCCAACCTCGCCGTCGAGAACGTCGCCGCCACCCGCGAGTTCTTCGACAAGCTGGGGTTCACCTTCGACGACATGTTCTGCGACGAGAACACCGCGTGCCTGGAGATCAACGAACAGACCTACGTGATGCTGCTCGAGAAGCCGCGCTTCCGCGACTTCATCAACGACGACATCTGCGACACCACCCGCGCCCGCGAGGTGCTGATGTGCATCTCGGCGGAGAGCCGCGAGGCGGTCGACGCGCTGGTCGACGGCGCGATCGCGGCCGGTGGCAGGGAATGGGTCACGCCCGGCGGGGAGAGGGCGCAGGAGAAGATGGGCGGATACGCCCACCAGCGGGCCTTCCGCGACCTCGACGGTCACGTCTGGGAAGTCATGTGGATGGATGTGGCCGCCGCCCAGCAGGCCGCCGCTCAGCAGGGAGCCTCCGCCGGGGCGTGACCGGACGTCAACGGGTTCGGGTTGCCGGGTCCTCCGGCAACCCGAACCGGGCGAACAGCCCGGTGATGTCGTCGGAGAAGAAGACGGTGGCGTGCGCGACTCTACCGTCGACGACGTCGAGGACCTGCAGCTGGAAAGGGTGGTGGCGGCCGTCCTCCCCGACCATGTACAGCCCGAAGGCGGGCTGGCCGTTCGCGAGGGTGGGCAGCAGGATCTGATCGCCCGGCCCCTTCGCCGGGCAGTTGGTCTTGATGAGCGTGACGATCGCCTCGGGCCCCTGATACCAGCCCTCGAAGGGCGGCATCTCCCAGATCGCGTCCTCGGTGAGCATCTGCACGAGCGAATCGATGTCGTACCTCTCGAAGCCGTCCACCCAGCGCTGCAGCAGCGCGCGGGTCTCGGCGCTGTCGGGTTCGGCGAGTGCGTCGCCCCGGGCCTGCGCGTCCTTCAGCTGCGCGCGGGCCCGCTGCAGGAGGCTGTTGACCGCGGCCGTCGACGTGCCGAGCGCCGCCGCGACCTCCGCGGCCCGCCACTGCAGCACGTCGCGCAACAGCAGCACCGCCCGCTGCCGCGCGGACAGATGCTGCAGGGCCGCGACGAACGCAAGGCGCACCGAGTCGCGGGAGGCCGCGATCGTGGCCGGATCCGACGGGTCGTCCTCGACGTAGCCGCCGGGCAACGGCTCGAGCCACGGCACCTCGGGGCGGGTGACCAGGTCGTCGGTGGGGTCGCTGCTCGGCGCCCCCAGCCCGGTGGGGAGCGGGCGTCGGCTCTTCCCTTCGAGCGCCGTGAGGCACACGTTGGTGGCGATCCGGTGCAGCCAGGTGCGCAGCGACGAACGTCCCCCGAAGTTCCCGTACCCGCGCCAGGCCCGCAGGTAGGTCTCCTGGACGAGGTCCTCGGCGTCGTGCAGGGAACCGCTCATGCGGTAACAGTGGGCGAGCAGCTCGCGGCGGAACGGCTCGGCGCTCTCCATGAAATCGGCGGGAGCGGATTCTCCGTCGGCGTAGTCGTCGAGCAGTTGTTCCGTCATCGTCCGTGACACCCCCGGGGCCGGTAGCGGCTACTGGTCGAAGCGTAACCGGAGTCACCGACACGGGACAGGCCGAGCGAGAGGGGGCGGGGCTCGCGGAGGGGTCTCGATCCGGGCGCCGGATGCGGGTACGGTGCTCGGAGTCGCGCCGAGGTGAGCGCGTGCTGTGGACGGAGTGGGGACAGATCGTGCACGAACACACGTTGCGCGAAGACGCATCCGACGAGCCGGGGGACAGGGACGGATCGGCGGAGAGGACCGGATCGGGGGAGAGGGGCCCGGTGGGTCCGTACGCCGACGGTCTGCCGCCCGGTGCCCTCGCCGTCGAGACCCCACCCCTCGACCGGTTCGGCGCCGCCGAACTCGGCCGTGCCGTGGTGGTCGCGGGGGTCCTGATCGTGTTCGTGGTGTGGGCGGTGCTGCGGTGGGTCGTCCGGCCGCAGCAGCGCAGCCTCGTGAAGGCCGCGGCCGACGGCACCGTCGACGCCTTCGAACATCTCGGCCCCACCTTCGTGAAACTCGGCCAGCTGATCGCGTCGTCGCCGGGCCTGTTCCCCCGCACGCTCGCGGACTCGTGCCTGCGCATGCTCGACGACGTGCCGACCTTCCCGTCGGATCAGGCCCGTGCGGTGATCGAGGAGGATCTCGGGCACCGCATCGACGAGATGTTCGCGTCGTTCGACGACGTGCCGCTCGCCGCCGCGTCCGTCGCCCAGGTGCACGCCTGCGTGCTGCGCGACGGCCGGCAGGCGGTGGTGAAGGTGCAGCGGCCCGGCATCGCCCGGCGCATGCTCGTCGATCTGCGGGCCGCCTACATGGGCGCGAAGCTGCTGCGGGTGTTCGAGTTCTTCCGCATCGCCAACACCCCGGCCATCATCCGCGATCTCTACAACGCGACGATCACCGAACTCAATGCGGCCGTCGAGGCGGACCGTCAGGATCGCTTCCGCCGCAACATCCCCGCGTTCGGCGACAACGCCTACGTCACGGTGCCGGAGGTGTACTGGGAGTGGTGCGGCCCGCGCGTGATCTGCATGGAACGCCTGCGCGGCAAGCCCCTCGACCGGGTGGTCCCGGGCCAGGACGACATCGACACCGCCCTGCTCGTGCGCCGCGGGGTGAAGGTGTGGATGGAGGCGGTGCTGTGCCACGGCCCGTTCCACGGCGACGTGCACGCCGGAAATCTGTGGCTGCTCGACGACGGGCGGATCGCTCTGCTCGACTTCGGGATCGTGGGGGAGCTGCCGGAGAAGTGGCGGGCGTTGCTGCGCGAGCTGTTCCGGGCGGCGTTGCTGGAGGGCGACTTCACGTCGGTGGCGCGCAGCGTCCGGGCGCTGGGGGTCGCGGCCGATCTCGACGTCGACGACGCGGCCGTGGGGCGGCAGGTCGCCGAGGTCTTCGGTCCGCTGCTGGGGCAGGACGTGGGGGAGTTGCGGCTCAGCGAACTGATCGGTGCGCTCGTCGCGCTGGGGCGCAAGTGGAACACCACCACTCCCGAGGAACTCGTGTTGTTCGGGAAGCAGCTGGGTTACTTCGAGCGGTACGCCACCGCGCTCGCGCCGGGCTGGGTGCTCGGCCGCGACCCGTTCGTCTTCCGGAACGTGTTCCCCGACGAGGTGGCCATACGAATTGCCGAATCGGGTGTGAGTCTCCCCGACTGACAGCGGGGCCCGTTTCGCCTTTACAGCAGTCGCGGCGGCCCGTAGTTTAACGATCGTTCGACCAAATTCATGACGTGAGTCACATCGATCGGAAGGACTGCCCGCGCATGTCGGATTCCCGGGACGTCGTACTGAGCACCCGCGACGGACACGTCGTGACCTGGACGATCAACCTGCCCGAAGCCCGCAACCCCATCTCGGGTGACGAGGTCGTCGACCGACTCGTCGAACTCGTCGACGAGGCGAACCGCGACATCGACACCCGCGTCGTGATCCTCACCGGCGCCGGCTCGGCGTTCTCCGCGGGCGGCAACGTCAAGGACATGGCCGACCGCACCGGCATGTTCGCCGGCGCCCCGCACGCCCTCCGCGAGGGCTACCGGCGCGGCATCCAGCGGCTGCCCAAGGCCATCTACCACTGTGAGGTCCCGATCATCGCCGCCGTCAACGGTCCCGCCGTCGGCGCCGGCTGCGACCTCGCCATGATGTGCGACATGCGGATCGCCTCCACGAAGGCGTTCTTCGCGGAGAGCTTCGTCAAGCTCGGCATCATCCCCGGCGACGGTGGAGCCTGGCTGCTGCCCCGCGCCGTCGGTGCGGCCCGCGCCGCCGAGATGGCGTTCACGGGCGACCGTGTCGACGCCGCCACCGCCCTCGACTGGGGCATGGTCTCGCAGGTCGTCGAACCCGAGCAGCTCCTCGACGCCGCCAGGGCCCTCGCCGACCGCGTCGCCGTCAACCCGCCGAACGCGCTGCGCATGACCAAGAAGCTGCTGCGCGAGGGCCAGCGTGTCGACCTCGACACCCTGCTCGAGCTGTCGGCCTCGCTCCAGGCGCTGTCGCACCACAGCCAGGACCACCGCGAGGCCCTGTCGGCCTTCCTCGAGCGCCGCACCGGCGACTTCACCGGCAACTGAACGTCTTTCCCACCCCGAACCCCCGAACCCAGGACGAACCATGCAGCGGACGATCTTCACCGAAGAACACGAACAGTTCCGGAAGATGGTGCGCGACTTCATCGAACGTGAAGTCGCACCCCATCGTGAGGAATGGGACGAGGCGGGGCATCCTCCGCGCGAATTCTTCCACCGGCTCGGGGAACTCGGCATCCTCGGCGTCCAGGTTCCCGAGGAGTACGGCGGCGGTGGCGAATCCAGCTTCAAGTACAACACCATCGTGTTCGAGGAGGTCTCCCGCGCGGGAGTGTCGTTCGGCGCCTACACCGTCCACACCTGCCTGATCCTGCCGTACCTGCTCGAATACGCCACCGAGGAACAGAAGAAGCGCTGGCTCCCCGGCTTCGCCGACGGCTCGATCATGACCGCCATCGCGATGACCGAACCGGGCACCGGCTCCGACCTCGCGAACATCGCCACCTCCGCGAAACTGTCCGAGGACGGCACCCACTACATCGTCAACGGCGCCAAGACCTTCATCACCGGCGGTGCCACCGCCGATCTCGTCCTCACGGTGTGCCGCACGTCCCCCTTCGACCCCGAGAACCGCCGCGGCGGCCTGTCGATCATCGCGGTGCCCACCGCCTCCGAGGGATTCGCGGTCGGCCGCAAGCTCGACAAGATCGGCCTGCACGCCCAGGACACCGCCGAACTGTCCTACACCGACGTGAAGGTGCCGGTGGAGAACCTGCTCGGCGAGGAGGGCAAGGGCTTCGAGTACCTCACCCACAACCTGCCCCAGGAACGCATCAGCATCGCGCTGAACCAGGTCGGTTTCGCCGAGGCCGCCATCGCCCACGCCATCGCGTACACCAAGGAACGCAAGGTGTTCGGCAAGCCGGTCGCCTCCTTCCAGAACACCAAGTTCGTGCTCGCCGAGTGCTCCGCCGAGACCCAGGCCGCCCGGGTCTACGTCGACCACTGCCTCGAACTGCTCGACCGCAGGGAACTCACGGTCGCGGATGCGGCCCGCGCCAAGCTGTTCTGCACCGAGGTCGCCGGCCGCGTCATCGACAAGTGCCTGCAGCTGCACGGCGGCTACGGCTACATCACCGAGTACCCCATCGCCCGGCTGTACGCCGACACCCGCGTGACCCGCATCTACGGCGGCACCAGCGAGGTCATGAAGACCATCATCTCCAAGGATCTGGGGCTGTAGAACCATAGGGCTGCAGGGCGTACCGGCAGGAGCGACGTGGTGAGAACACCGTCCCCGAAGCAGCGGGTCTTCATCGAGGCAGGGCGGAAGGAATTCGTGCGCAACGGATACGGTGCCGCCTCGATCCGGGCCATCGCCCAGGAGGCGGGGGTGAGCCTGTCCGCCCTGTACTACCACTACAAGAGCAAGCAGGACCTCCTGCTGGCCATCCTGCTCGACGGCGTCGACGCCTACGACGCCGTGTGCGACGCCGAACTGGCCGGTGCCGGTGACGATCCCCTCGAACAACTCCGGGCCTTCGTGCGGGGGAACGTCGTCTTCCGCACGAAGTTCCCCGAGCACGGGCGGATGGTCGCGACGGAGGTGCGCAACCTCGAACCCGAGGGGGCGCGACTGTACGAGCAGCGGCGGCGCGTCGGCAAGGGGCGCATCCGCGACATCATCGAACGCGGTGTCGAACAAGGGGTGTTCACCACCCGGCACCCCGACGACTGCCGTCGCGCGATCCTCGCCATGACCTCCGCGATCGCGAACTGGTACGACCCCGACGGTCCCGACGGGCCGGACGAGATCGCCGACCGCTACGCGCAGATGGCACTCGCACTGCTGTGCCCGAACGAGACGATCGACCGTCCCCGCGGAACAGAAGGATCATCATGAGCACACGACTCGTGCCGCGCGCCGGCACCCCCGATCCGGCCCTCGCCGAACTCCGCGCCGAGGTGCGGGCGTTCCTGAAGGAACAGATCGAGGCGGGGGTGTTCACCCCCGGCATCGACACCTGGCTGACCCGCTGGAACCCCGAGTTCACCCGGGCGCTCGCCGCCCGCGGCTGGGTGGGCATGACCATCCCCGTCGAGTACGGCGGGCACGGCCGCACCTTCATGGAGCGGTTCGTCGTCACCGAAGAACTCCTCGCGGTGGGCGCCCCGGTCGCGGCGCAGTGGGTCGCCGACCGGCAGGCCGCACCCTCGCTGCTGAAGTACGGCACGGAGGAACAGAAGCGACGGTTCCTGCCGGGCATCGCCGCCGGTGAGATCTGCTGGGCCATCGGCATGTCCGAGCCCGAGTCCGGATCCGACCTCGCGAGCGTGAAGACGAAGGCGACCCGCGTGGACGGCGGCTGGCGGATCAACGGGACGAAGCTGTGGACGTCGGGCGCGCACCACGCCGACGCCTTCTTCGCGCTGGCCCGCTCCGCCCCGCTCGATCCGGCGCACCGGCACGACGGGCTCAGCCAGTTCATCGTCCTGCTCGACTCCCCGGGCGTGACGATCCGGCCGATCCTGTCGATGTCCGGTGACCACCACTTCAACGAGGTGGTACTCGACGACGTCTTCGTCCCCGACGACCTCGTCCTCGGAGCGATCGGCGCGGGCTGGGAGCAGGTCACCAGCGAACTCGGTTACGAACGCAGCGGCCCCGAACGCTTCCTGTCCACCTTCGGGGTGCTCGAATCCCTCGTCCGCGGTGTCGCCGAGGGGAAGGTCGAGGCCGACACCCGGCTCGGGGCGGTCATCGGCCGCATGGCGGGCCTGCACCGCATGTCGACGGCGGTGTCCGAGTCCCTCGAACGCGGGGAGAAGGCCGATCTCGCCGCCTCGGTGGTGAAGGTGCTCGGCACCGGGACCGAGGGCGACCTCGCCGATCTCGCCGACGAACTCGTCGGCTACACCGCGGCGGACGATCATCTCGCGCAGCTCGTGCGGGCCGGCGTCATGCAGTGTCCGGGCTTCACACTGCGCGGCGGAACCAGCGAGATCCTGCGCGGGGTCATCGCACGAGGATTGGGAATGCGATGAGCGGACACGACATCCTGGAGACGACCGAACTGCGTGACTTCGCGCAGATGCTGTCCGACCTGTTCACCCCGGGCGACGACCACCGCATCGGTGAGGTGATCGAACTCGACCGGGAACTGTGGACGACCCTCACCGAACTGGGACTCGACCGACTGACCGGCTCGGAGGCCACCGGCGGCAGCGGTGCGGGCTGGCTCGAGGCCGCGCTGCTGCACGAGGCCGCCGGGGGTGCCGCGGCAGCGGTGCCGCTCGGGGAGAACGACCTGCTCGCAGGATGGCTGCTCGAGACCGCGGGGCTGCCGGTCGAGCCGGCCGTGCGTACCGCCGCGCTGCTCGACGGGGACGGAACGGCCCGGCACGTGCCGTGGGCCCGCTACGCCGACGCACTCGTCGTGCTGTGGGACTCGGGTGAGGGATGGCGGGTCGCCGAGATCCCGCGCCGCGACGTCGAACTCACCGAGTCCGTGAACCTCGCGGCCGAACCGCGCGACCACCTCCGGCTCGACACGACGACGCTCACCGGAGCCGCGGTGCCGGACGGTGTCGCGGAGCAGTTCCGCTACCGCGGCGCCCTGCTGCGGGCCCTGCAGTCGGTGGGTGCGATGGACCGGATCCTCGACCTCACCGTCGAACACACCACGGCGCGTGTGCAGTTCGGCCGGCCCCTCGCGAGGTTCCAGGCGGTGCAGCATCTCGTCGCCGACATCGCCACCGAGGCGTCGCTCGCCCACGCCGCGACGGACGCGGCGATCGACGCGGTCCGCGCCGGGGGTTTCGGCGAGGCGTCGACCCGGTTCGCGATCGCGGCGGCCGCCTCGTGCGCGGGGCACGCCGCCTCGGTCGTCACCCGCAACGCCCACCAGGCGTTCGGCGCGATCGGGTTCACGATGGAACACGAGCTGCACCGGCACGCCAACCGGATCCTGTCGTGGCGCAGCGAGTTCGGCACGGTCGCATCGTGGGACGCCGAGCTGCTCGCCGCGGCGACGTCGGCGCCGGACGTGTGGGCCCTCATCGCCGGCGGTCCGGCACGCTGACACCGGAGCCAGCGCACAAGTAAATCAAATATTTGAACAACTGTGCCCCTCGGTGTGACCGCACACACGCCGAGGGGCGCGGTTCATTCGCGGGTGTGGACGTCCGTGCCGGTCGCCGCCTGCGCGAGCTTCTCGAGCAGGCCGATCAGGATCGTCTGCTCCGGGCCGGTGAGCGCCTTCGCCCAGGTCTGCTCGCGCTGGTTGTGCCGGATGTAGGTGTCGGTGATGACCTCGCGACCGGCCTCGGTCAGCGACAGCTCCACCGCCCGCCGGTCGGTGCTCGACCGTCGCCGGTGCACCAGCCCGTCCCGCTCCAGGGTGTTGACCAGCGCCGACACCGCGGCCCGGCTCGCGCCGGACAGGCGTGCGACGCGCTTGGCGTCGCTGGGGCCGGCCAGCCACAGCACGAACAGGATGCGGAAGCCGGGCCAGCTCCAGCCCGAGGGGCGGTGCACCTCGGCCTCGAGGTCGTAGATCATCGCGCTCGCGACGCGGGTGAGTCCGAGCCCCAGTCGCATCGCCTTGGGGTCCACCTCGGGTATCTCGCTGGTCGTCCGGTCGACCGCGAAGTCGATGAACGACAGGAAGTCCAGGTCGTCGAGGTTCTCGGGGCGTTCGGCCATGCCCGTAACAGTAGAGGCGCGAGCGTCCGGGATGTCGCAGAAAATAGTCAAAGGCTTGCGCATTTCGTGTGGCGGTGCTTACATTGCCCTCGTATTCGTTCAAACCTTTGATCAATCGAGGTGTTCTCCGATGACCGCACTCTCCTTCGCCTCCTCCGCCGACCTGGGGGAGAAGCAACAGACCCTCGAGGTGCTCGCCGACGGCGTGTACGCCCTCACCGCCGAGGGTGACCCCAACATCGGCGCCATCGAGGGGGAAGACTTCGTCGTCTGCTTCGAGGCGCTCGCCACCCCTGTCGCTGCCCAGGACTGGCTCGCCAAGCTGCGCGAGCACACCGACAAGCCGGTGCGCTATCTCGTCCTGTCGCACTACCACGCGGTGCGCGTCCTCGGCGCCTCCGCGTTCGACGCCGAGACCATCGTCGCCCACGAGAACACCTACAAGCTCATCGCCGAACGCGGCCGTGAGGACTGGGAATCGGAGTTCGGCCGGATGCCGCGCCTGGCCAAGGGCGCCGAGAGCGTCCCCGGCCTCACCTGGCCCACGGCGACCTTCTCCGACCGCCTGACCATCGACCTCGGCGGCGACCGCGGCGATCTGGTCCTGCAGTTCCTCGGCCGCGGCCACACCGAGGGCGACATCGTCGCGTGGCTGCCGAAGCAGAAGATCCTGTTCGCCGGCGATCTCGTCGAGGCCCAGGCCGCGCTCTACACCGGCGACGCCTTCCACCGCGACTGGGCGACCGGCACCCTCGACGCCGTCAAGGCCCTCGGCGCCGAGACGCTCGTCGGCGGCCGCGGGGCCGTCAGCCGCGGCCGCGAGGAGGTCGACGCCGCGATCGAGCAGACCCGCCACTTCCTGGCCACCATGATCCGCGAGGTGGGTGCGGTGCAGCAGCGCGGCGGCACCCTCAAGGAGGCCTTCGAGGCCACCCACGCGGCCCTGTACGAGCAGTACGGGCACTGGCCGATCTTCGAGCACTGCCTGCCCTTCGACGTCTCGCGCCTGTGGGACGAACTCTCCGGCATCGAACGGCCCGTCATCTGGACCGCCGAACGCGACCGCGAGGTCTGGGCCCAGCTGCAGGGCTGAGCCCGGACGACAGGCCCGGACGAGAAGCAGGAGGACGAGCTCATGGGCGTGAAGAACATCCACTCCGGCACCGTCGCGGTCGTCGGCAACGGACCGGTCGGCCAGACCACGGCACTGCTGCTGGCCCGCTGGGGAATCCGGGTCGTGCTGCTCGACGGCCGCCCCGAACGCGACCCCATCGGGTCGAAGGCCATCTGCCAGCAGCGCGACGTGCTCGAGGTCTGGGAGGCCGTCGGTGTCGGCCGGCGGATCGCGGACGAGGGCGTCACCTGGGAGATCGCCCGCACCTTCCACCGCGACACGGAGCTGTTCGCACAGCCTTTCGTCGACCACGGACGGTCGGAGTTCCCGCCCTTCGTCAACATCTCGCAGACGCGCACCGAACAGCTCATGGACGAGGCCATCGCGGCGCAACCGTCGATCGACGTGCGGTGGGACCACACCGTCACGTCCGTCGACCAGGACGAGCACGAGGTCCGGTTGCACTGCGAGACGTCCTCGGGACCGGTGACCGTGACGGCCGACCACGTCGTCCTCGCCGCCGGCTCCCGGGCCCGGGACCTGCGTCGGCAGCTCGGCGTCGAGTTCCCGGGACGGTCGTTCGACGACAAGTTCCTCATCTGCGACATCCGGGCCGACATCCCCGGCTGGGGCAACGAACGCCGCTTCCACTTCGACCCCGAGTGGAATCCGGGGCGGCAGGTGCTCATCCACCCCTGCCCGGACTCGACCTTCCGCATCGACTGGCAGGTGCCCGGCGACTACGACCTCGACGCCGAGGCGGAATCCGGCGCGCTCGACCGCCGCATCCGCCGCATCATCGGCGACGTCGACTACGAGATCGTGTGGAAGTCTGTGTACCGCTTCCACGCTCGTCTCGCCGACCGCATGCGGGTGGGCCGGATCCTGCTCGCCGGGGACTGCGCGCACATCGTGTCGCCGTTCGGGGCGCGGGGCCTCAACTCCGGTGTCCTCGACGCCGAGAACGCCGCGTGGAAACTGGCGTTCGTGCTGCGGGGCTGGGCCGGCGACTCCCTGCTCGACAGCTACGACCTCGAACGCCGCGCCGCGGCCCGGGAGAACCTCGACGTCACGGCGGCGACCATGGACTTCCTCGTGCCGCAGGACGACGAACAGGCGGCCCGGCGACTCGGGATCCTCGAAGCGGCGCACACAGACGAACAGGCCTGTCGCCTGGTGGATTCGGGACGCCTGTCCGAGCCCTTCTGGTACGTCGACTCCCCGCTGACCACCGCGGATCCGGAGCGTCCGTTCGGGGGCCGGCCCGAACGCGGCCACAGCCCGGACCCGGTGCCCGGTGTGCTGGTGCCGGACCTGCCGGTGACGGTCCGCGGTCGCGGCGAGACCCGGTTGCGGAGTATCGCCCGCGACGGCTTCCTGCTGCTGCACGGCGACGACGTCGACCCGGCGCTGCTGCGGGACATCGCCCTGACCGCCACCTCCGCGCCGCTGCGCATCCACGCCCTGCCGGAGATCGACCACACCGGACTGCTCGCCTCGGTGCTGGAAGCGAAGCCGCACGAGGTGTGGATCGTCCGGCCCGACGCGCACATCGCCGCCGTGGTGGACGGTTCGGACACCGGCGCGGTGTTCACGGCGTTGCGCCGTGCCCAGGGACAGTGCGCGGCGGCGCCACAGGTGCTGGCGAGCTGATCCGATCCGCCCGGGCGGTCCTTCCTGCCGGGGGAGGACCGCCCGGGCGTTCTCAACGCAGATACAAGCGAACCGTGTCGATCTCGTTGCGCAGCAGGTCGATCTCCTCCGGCGTCGGATCCTCGGTGACGGTGAGGCCGTCGGAGACCTTCAACTCCCAGCCGGTCGCGGCGCGGACCTGCTCGACGGTGACGCCGCGGTGGATGCTGGTCAGCTCGAGTTCGTCGAAGGGTCCGGTGCGGGAGAGCACCCCGAGGCCGGTGAACACCTTCGTCACCCCGCGCCCGCGGGGCATGGTCCCGGCGCCGGATGCGCGGGCCCGCACCGGGCTCGGTGAGGTGCAGAAGTCCAGTTCGGCGGGAAACGCCGCCGGGTCGTGCCGGCGCATGATCACGAACACCTCCCCGGCGTTGGGCATGATCTCCACCGCCCCACCGCCGCCGGGCAGCCGCACGGTGGGTTTGTCCCAGTCGCCGATCACGCTGGTGTTGAGGCTGCCGTAGCGATCGATCTGCGCCGCCCCGAGGAACCCGACGTCGACGTTGCCGCCCTGGAGGACGTAACCGAACAGCGCCGCCATCGACACCACGGATTCGGCGCCGGAGACCACCACCGAGTCGGCGATGCCCTCGGCCATCGCCTCGGGATGGGCTCCGCAGACCCCGGATTCGTAGATCAGCTCGACGTCGGGATTCGACGTGCGGGCCGCGAGATCCACCGCGAGGGTGGGCAGCCCTACCCCGGCGAACACGCGGGTCTTGCCGGCCAGGGCGCGGGCGGCGACCGAGACGATCAGTTCGGTGGTGGAGAAGGGTTCGGTGGTGGTCACTGTCGGCTCCCGTAGTTGACGGCCCCGGACCAGCGGGGTGCGACGGCGAGGCCGGTCCAGTAGTCCTCGCCGAGCTTGTCGAGATACTCGCCGTGGTCGGCGGTGGAGTACACCCATTCCTTGAGCCAGGTGCGCAGGGCCTGGGGGTCCTTGCTGATGGCGGTCCAGCGGCGGTAGAACGCGCAGTCGCGGTCGTAGAAGCCCTGCGCGTAGGACGGATGCGCGCCGCGGGGGCACAGCACCACCGCGTCGACGGCGTGCGAGGGGATCAGGGTGCGGCTCGGATCCGACCGCACCACGTCGTCGTCGACGATCTCCTCGACCACCACGATCGCCTTCTTCGCGGCGTAGACGGCTTCCTGCTGTACCCCGGCGATGCCCCAGATCTGAGTGTTGCCGGCGCGGTCGGCGCGCTGGGCGTGGATGATCGTCACGTCCGGGTTCAGTGGTGGCACCACGTACACCGAGCCCTCGCCGAAGGGATCGTCGACGAGCCGGATGTTCGGGTTGAGCTTCGGCAGGTCGCTGCCGGCATAGGAGCGCAGCGGGAAGAACGGCAGCCCGGCGGCGCCGGCCTGGTAGCGGCAGACCATGCCGTAGTGGCTGTACTCCTCGACTTCGAGTCGCACGGGGTCGTGGTGCTCGATGCGGCGACGGATCTCGTGGAGCGAGCCGGCCGAGCCGCTGGCGAAGAACGACGCGACGAGTTTCGACACGCAGTCGGCGGCGATGAGCTGGTCGGAGACGATATCCGGGGTCATGCGGCACAGGGTCAGGTCGCGGCGGCCCTGGCGGATGATCTCGTGGGCCGCGGCGAAGGGGATCAGATGTGAGAAACCTTCGAGGGCAACGGTCATCCCGTTCTCGACGTAGGTCGCGATCGCCTCGCGCATGGTCATCAGTTCGTCCGGCATACCGGTCGTCCTCCGTGGGGTCGGTGGTCCGCGATAATCGACGTGTGGAGATCCAGCAGGTGAAAGCGTTCCTCGCGGTGGCCGAGGAACTGCACTTCGGCCGGGCCGCGCAGCGCCTGCACATGGCCCAGCCACCGCTGAGCCGCACCATCCGCCGCCTCGAGAAGGAACTCGGCGCGGAACTGTTCGAACGCAGCACCCGCAGCGTGCGGCTGACCGAGAGCGGTCGCGCCCTCGTCGAACCGGCCCGGAACATCCTCGATGCCTGCAGACTGGCGGAGATGGCCGTGGCGTCCGCCGGATCCGGGCAGACCGGGCGGGTACGCATCGGGTTCGCCGGCTCGTCCTCCCACAGCCTCGTGGGGCGCTGGGCGAAACTCGTGCGCCGCACCCACCCGGGCATCGAATTCGTCCTCGACAGTTCGGCCTACGCCAGCGAGGCACTCAACAAACTCGCCGCGGGGGCGCTCGACATCGGCATCGTGCGACTGCTGTTCTCCCCGCCGGGCATCGCCTCGCGGGTGATCGCCCGGGAGAGCCTCGTCGTCGCACTGCCCGCCGAACATCCGCTCGCCGGCTGCGAGAAGGTGGGTCTGGCGGATCTGGCCACCGAACCGTGGGTGATGCTGCCGGCCGAACCCGGATCGATGCTGCGGGAGTTGCTGCTGCGCCTCGCGCACGACGCGGGATTCACCCCGAGAATCGTGCAGAGCGCCCCGGATTCGCTGTCGCTGGTCGCGCTCGTCTCCGCCGGGGTGGGCGTGTCGATGACCGTCTCGTCGGTCGCGGCGAACGTCATCAACCCCGAGGTGGTGTTCGTGCCTTTGGCCGACCATCCCGAACCGCTCGACGTGCGGCTGGTGTGGCGCGAGGACGACGACAGTGCGGCCCTCGCCGAGGTGCTGCGGCTGTCGGAGCAGGCGCTTCCGACCCCGGAGTGACCGGGACCGGCCGGTGGAGACGCCGGCCGGTCCCGAGCAGGAGATGTCCGGACTACGCATGGATGCGGCTGGTTCCGGACTGTGCCGCGGCCTCGTTCGCCTGCTCGAGGGCGAGTTCGTCGGCGTCGGACTGCTCGGCGACGGACGGGGCCTTCGGGTCGTAGCCGGTGCGCTTCAGGAGCGCCAGGGTGCACACCAGGGACACCGCGGCGTAGCAGGCGGCCGCGATCGCGACGCCGGTGACGTCACCGGAGGAGTTGAGCAGCCACTGTGCGAGCACCGGGGTGCCGCCGCCGACGATCAGCGAGCACAGCTGGTAGGCCAGGGACAGGCCCGAATAGCG
Source organism: Rhodococcus sp. Z13 (assembly GCF_025837095.1). Lineage (NCBI taxonomy): Bacteria > Bacillati > Actinomycetota > Actinomycetes > Mycobacteriales > Nocardiaceae > Rhodococcus > Rhodococcus sacchari. Next base: position 4,044,275 of record NZ_CP107551.1, on the reverse strand, counting down.
GATGTTCGCGGGGAAGGCGCGGGCGAGGATGCCGGCGATGGCGCCGTAGAACATCGAGTGCGGAATCGTGGCCAGGCACATGCCGATCGCGGCGATCGCGAAGGTCTCGGTGCGGATCGCGAAGAACATCGCGGGCATCAGGAACAGCTCCGGAACGATCATGAGCAGCATGGCCTTGCGCATGTCGATCTTCGACACCAGCACGGCGCCGAACGGCTGCACGATGAACTGCACCACCAGAGCGATGGCGATGATGGCGAGGAAGGTGCCGCGCTCGTAACCGAGTTCGCTCGTCGCCCACGACAGCGCGAAGGTGTTCTTGAAGTAGGTCACCTGGGCGAGCGGGAGGGCGCCGGCGCCGAGCAGGACCAGTACCCAGTGCTTGCGCAGCACCTCCTTGATGGGGAGCTTGACCGTCTTGTTGCGCGCCAGAACGGCTTTCATCGCATCCGATTCCTCGAGCTTGAGGCGGATGACCATGCCGATGACGACCAGCACACCGGAGAGCAGGAACGGGATGCGCCAGCCCCACATCATGAACTGCGGTGTCGGCAGCGCGGCGAGGAAGAAGAACGCCATCGTCGACAGCAGGTTGCCTGCGGGCGAACCCTGTTGCGCGAAAGCCGAGTAAAGGATCCCCTTGCCCTTGGGTGCGTTCTCGCTGGCGATCAGGACGGCGCCGCCCCATTCGCCACCGACCGCGACACCCTGCAGCACTCGCAGGAGCACCAGCAGGATCGGGGCCCACATGCCGATCTGCGCGTAGGTGGGCAGCAGGCCGATACCGACGGTCGCGATACCCATCATCACGAGGGTGATGACGAGGGTGTTCTTGCGGCCGATCCGGTCGCCGAGGTGGCCGAAGACGATGCCGCCGAGCGGGCGGGCGAGAAAGCCGGCCCACAGGGTCACGAAGGCCAGAAGGGTCGCGACACCCCCGGACAGTTCGTCGGAGAAGAACACCTTGCCGAACACCAGGGCCGCGGCGGTGCCGTAGATGTAGAAGTCGTACCACTCGATGGTGGTACCGATGAAGGAGGCGATGCCGGCCTTGCGGGCCTTCCTCGCGATCTCCTTGTCGGTGGCGGTGGACGAACTCATGCACCCTCCGTGCGTCGTGCCTCCGGGGAGGAGGTAGCGGTGTGGTCTACGTCTCATTCGAGCGTCGCAGGGCGCAGCTTTGCAGTCCAATGAGGTTTTCTCACCAGAGAGTCACCGACGACAGCAAAGACATCCGAACGGTGTGGCGTGAAAAGAGGACGTGGGGTCCTGCCTGGTAGGGATTGTTTCGAGCAAGAAGCAACCCGGAGCAGGACCCCACGTGATTACCTATCGTGCCACGCTCGACGTGCCCGAGCACACCCTGACCTTCGTCGCCCGTATCCTCGCTGCCCACCGCCGCAGGACCGATCGCCGGCCGTGGCAGCGGGCCGCGACCGTCTACGTCCAGGCTCTGATGGTGCTGCGGTGGTTCCGCGACGGCACCGACGTCGCCACCCTGGCGCGCGATGCCCGCATCTCGCAGGCCACCGCCTACCGGTATCTCCACGAAGGTATCGACGTGATCGCTGCGCACGCCCCGGACCTGCACGACGTGCTCGAACGTGGGATCGAGTCCGGCTGGGAGCATGTCTGTCTCGACGGCACCCTCATCGCCTCGACTCGCTGCCGGGAGCGTTCCGAGTCCGGGCACGACGTGTGGTACTCGGGTAAACATCGCCGCCACGGCGGCAACGTCCAGGTCCTGACCGATCCGACCGGCTACCCGATCTGGGTGTCCGAGGTTGCCCCCGGTTCGGTGCACGACCTCACCGCTGCTCGTCGGGGCGGGATCCTCGGCGCCCTCTACCACGCTGCCGCCGGCGGGATGCCCACCCTCGCCGACAAGGGGTACACCGGTGCCGGGATCGGCGTCCACGTCCCGACGAAAGGCCGTGATCTCGATATCGGCACTCGTTGCCGCAACACGCTGCTGTCTGCGATGCGTGCTCCGGCCGAACGCGCGAACGCGCTGCTGAAGACCCGGTGGAAGGCGCTGCAGCGAATCAGTCTATGTCCGTGGAGGATCGGCTCGATCGCTGCTGCGGCTCTCGTTCTTCTTCACCTGCAAGCACCGGCCTGGTGAGAAAACCTCAATACCCAATCGAATGCAGATCTTTGCCACCGCGGTATCAATTCGGCGGTTGCGCAGCCTGGTAGACATACAGCGACGACGGCGGTTCCGGACCGCGGACACGAAAGGACACGACGGTGAGGAGCGACGGAACGAATCGGGCCCCCGGGGAGACCTCGGCCGGACTGCCGCTCGAGGGCATCACCGTGGTGAGCCTCGAGCAGGCGGTGGCCGCCCCGCTGGCGACGCGCCATCTGGCGGACCTCGGTGCGCGGGTCGTCAAGGTCGAACGCGTCGGGGACGGCGACTTCGCCCGCGCCTACGACGTTGCCGTCCACGGCCTCGCCGCCCATTTCGTGTGGCTCAACCGCGGCAAGGAGTCGTTCGCGGTGGACCTCAAGGCACCCGAGGGCATCGACGCGGTACGGAAACTGATCGCCGGCGCCGACGTCTTCCTGCAGAATCTCGCCCCCGGCGCGGTCGAACGCCTCGGCCTCGGTGCCGACGACCTGCGCGCCGACCATCCGGAACTCGTGGTGGTCAACATGTCCGGTTACGGCACCGCCGGGCCGATGCGCGACCGCAAGGCCTACGACATGCTCGTGCAGTCGGAGACCGGCCTGTGCTCGATCACCGGCACGCCGGAGACCGCCGTCAAGACCGGTATCCCCACCTCGGACATCGCCGCCGGCATGTACGCGCTGACCTCGATCCAGGCGGCGTTGCTGCGCCGGTTCCGCACCGGCGTGGGTGCCACCATCGACGTGTCGATGTTCGACGCGACCGCCGAATGGCTCGGCTACCCGATGTACCTGCAGATGTACCAGGGCACGCAGGTGCCACGAATGGGCTTGTCGCACATGTCGATAGCGCCCTACGACAAGTACCCCACCTCGGACGGCGAGATCCTCATCGGCGTCCAGAACGACCGCGGCTGGCGCACGCTCACCGAGGTCCTCGGCATGCCCGAACTGGCCGACGACCCGCGCTACGCCACCAACCTCGAGCGGGTGAAGCGCCGCGTGGAGGTCGACGCGCTGGTCGCGCGGGCCACCGAGAAGTTCACCAGCGCCGACCTCGACGAGAAGCTCGCGGCGGCCGGGGTGCCCGCCGCGCAGCTGCGCGACCTGCGCGGACTCATCGACCATCCCCAGCTGTCCACCCGCGACCGCTGGCGCGAGGTGCAGACCGAGGCCGGGCCGGTGCGAGGCATCCTGCCGCCCATGAACTTCCGCGACGTCGAACTGCCCATGGGATCGGTGCCTGCGCTCGGGCAGCACACCGAGGCGGTGCTCGCCGAGCTCGGGCTCACCGAGGAACAGGTCGAGGGGCTCAGGAGGGCCGGCATCGTCGGCTGACCGTCGCGTGTGTCCGAAATGTACGGCCATGAGCTGACGGACCCATAGGAATCGGGAGCGCATGGAATCGCAGATTCTGATGGACCCGGTGCCGTTCACGGATTGACGCACCGCCCGTTGTGCCGAAAAATGGCCGTACAAATTCTGGGCAGAACGGGGTGGAGGCTGCAATGTGGCGATCGGGCGACCGTGACTGGGTGATCTCGGCCCGATGCCGCGGTGTCGACACCGCCATGTTCTTCCCGCAGGTCGAGAACGGGCGGGGCGCCGCCGTACGGGCGGAACGGCAGGCCAAGGAGGTCTGCCGCGCGTGCCCGGTGATCGTGGAATGTCTCGACCACGCCGTGCGCACCGGTGAGACGCACGGCGTGTGGGGCGGGATGAACCACGCCGAACGACGGGCCTACGAACGCGCGACGAAGCTGCGTCGCCTGCGGTCCGCCTGAGCGCGGATCAGCCCACGTTCGTGACGGGGATCAGGCCACCGGTGATCGCGGATCCCGCGTCGGAGAGCAGGAATTCGACGACCTTCGCGATGTCGGCCGGTCGTGACCACCGGCGCGTGTCGGCGTCGGGCATCGCTGCGCGGTTGCCGGGGGTGTCGATGACGACGGGCAGCAGGGCGTTGACCCGGATGTGGTCGTCGCGGTACTCGAGCGCCATCGTCTCCACCAGTGCCGACAGGGCTGCCTTCGATGCGATGTACGGCGCGCCACCCGGGAAGGGTGATCTCGTCGCGGCGGTCGAGATGCACACGATCGACCCGCCGCCCCCGGCGATCAGGTGGGGGAGCGCCGCCCGGTTGAGGGAGAACGCGGTGCGCAGGTTGAGGTCGAGCTGGGCGTCGAGCACCTCGACCGGGGTCTCGTGCACGCGCGGCCCCGAGGTGAACCCGCCGACGAGGTTGACGACGCCGAACAGGGGCGCGTCCGCGTCGCCGGTGGCTGCGCGCACCGCCTCGTCGAGCTGCTTCTCGTCGCGGAGGTCGGCCTGCACCAGCTGCAGGTTCGGGTGCGTGCCCACCCGCTCGAGCTCGTCGCGGACCAGCCAGGGCGCCACGACCCGCCATCCGGAGTCGAGAAGTTGCCTGGTCACGGCGGATCCGAGCCCGCCGGTACCTCCACTGACGATGACGGTGCGCATACTGTCGGGTCCCCCTCCGGCCGTGCCGTCGCTGTGGTATGCGGGGTTGTTGACAAGTCACCAACTCCGCATACGAAGATCATCGGTGAACATTCCACACGATCGGAAGGATGTCGATGACTGATATCGAAGCGGAATTCGTCCACATCGGCGGACTGCGGGCCTACCTCGCGCGTCCGCTCGGGGGTGCCACCGGCGGCATGTTGCTGCTCCCCATGATCACCGGCATCGACAAGCAGGTCCGCGAGTACGCCCAGGACATCGCCGGCACCGGCGTGACGGCCCTCGTCTGGGATCCCTGGCACGGACCCACCGCCGACGACACCCCGCGCGAGAAACTGTTCGAGCTGATGAACCAGCTCGACGACGAGAAGTGCCTGGCCGAGATGGGCACGCTGCTCGACCACGCCTTCGGTGAACTCGGCCTGCGGAAGGTCGGCGTGATCGGCTGGTGCCTCGGCGGCCGTCTCGCCCTGATCCTCGGCGGCCGCGAGCCGCGCCTGGCGAACGTCGTTGCCTACCACCCGTCGATCGCCGTGCCGCCGGCGCCGAACCACACGCTCGACGCCGTCGAGCTCTCCGGCAACATCACGGCACCGGTGATGGTGCTGCATGCCGGCGCCGACACTATCATGAGCGCCGAGACCTTCGGCCGGCTCCAGTCGACCCTGCAGCAGCGCGAGACCGGCGCGACGATCACGCACGTCTACCCGGGGGCCGAGCACGGCTTCTCCTCGCGCGACCGGCACGGCAACCAGGTCAACGCCGACGCCTACGCGCTGTCGTGGCCGCAGGCGCTGAGCTTCGTCAAGGACACCGTCCTGTCCTGAGAAGCGGCCGTTCCGCGGCGGGGTCCGTCGTAGCAATATCTACTGCAATTAGATTAGCTGCGACGGACCCCGACACGGAAGGGCGACATCGATGAAGCCCACCCCGGCATGGAGTACTCGCGCGACGAAATCCTCTTCATCGCCTACTGAGACCCCGCGACACAGAGAAATTTCGGCGAAACGGTTGCACATGCGCGCCTGAGGACCACGATGGAGCGCATGGCGTCGAGCACCGAACTCGATCAGGTGGTCATCCGCATCGCCGGCGATTCCGGCGACGGCATGCAACTCGCCGGTGACCGCTTCACCGCCGAGGCAGCCGCCTTCGGCAACGACCTGGCCACCCAACCCAACTTCCCCGCCGAGATCCGCGCGCCCCAGGGCACCCTCCATGGGGTCTCCAGCTTCCAGATCCGCATCGCCGACCACGACGTGCTCACCGCCGGCGACCGGCCCGACGTGCTGGTCGCGATGAACCCCGCCGCGTTCCGGACCAACGTCGGCGACCTACCGCCGGGCGGCACCGTCGTCGTCGACAGCGACGAGTTCACCAAGCGGAACCTGAGCAAGGCCGGCTACGACACCGACCCGCTCGGCACCGACGCCGTCGCGCACCTGACCGTCCACGCCGTGCCGATGACCACCCTCACCCTCGGGGCCGTCGAACCCACGGGTGTCGGCAAGAAGGACGCCCAGCGCGCCCGCAACATGTTCGCCCTCGGCATCCTGTCGTGGATGTACGGGCGGCCGCTCGACCCCGTCGAGAAGTTCCTCGAGCAGAAGTTCGCGGCGAAACCCGACATCGTGCGCGCCAACGTCCTGGCGCTGCGGGCCGGCTGGAACTACGGCGAGACCACCGAGTCGTTCGGGACCGTCTACCGGGTCGCCCCCGCTGCACTGCCCGCGGGCACCTACCGGCAGATCACCGGCAACACCGCCCTCGCCTACGGGCTCGTCGCCGCCGGACACGCCGCCGGCACCGACGTCTTCCTCGGCACCTACCCGATCACCCCCGCCTCCGACATCCTCCACGAACTGAGCAAGCTCAAACGGTTCGGCGTGCACACCTTCCAGGCCGAGGACGAGATCGCCGGCATCGGCGCCGCGATCGGCGCCTCCTACGGCGGCGCACTGGGCGTCACCAGCACCTCCGGTCCCGGCATCGCCCTGCAGTCCGAGGCGATCGGGCTGGCCGTGATGACCGAACTCCCGCTCATCGTCGTCGACGTGCAGCGCGGGGGACCGTCCACCGGGCTGCCGACCAAGACCGAACAGGCCGACCTGCTGCAGGCGATGTTCGGCCGCAACGGCGAATCCCCCGTCGCGATCGTCGCCCCGCAGTCACCCGCGGACTGCTTCGACGCCGCGCTCGAGGCCGCACGCATCGCGCTCACCTACCGCACCCCGGTGATGCTGCTGTCCGACGGCTCCCTCGCCAACGGCTCCGAACCGTGGCGGATCCCCGACATCACGAACCTGCCGCGCATCGAACCCCGCCACACCCCGCCACCGGAGGACGGCGATCCCGGCTACCTGCCCTACGCCCGCGACCCCGACACCCTCGCCCGCGACTGGGCGATCCCCGGCACCGCGGGTCGCGAACACCGCATCGGCGGGCTCGAAAAGGCCGACGGCACCGGCGACATCTCCTACCACCACACCAACCACGAACTGATGACGCGGCTGCGCGCGGCACGGATCGAGGGTATCGAGGTCCCCGACCTCGACGTCGACGACCCCACCGGCGACGCCGAGGTCCTCGTCCTCGGCTGGGGATCGTCGTACGGGCCGATCGGGGAGGCCGTCCGTCGTGCCCGCCGCAGCGGACGTGTGGTCGCCCGCGCGCACCTGCGGCACCTCGCGCCGATGCCCGCCAACCTCGGCGAGGTGCTCGCCCGGTACCGGCGGGTGCTGGTCCCGGAGATGAACCTCGGCCAGCTGTCCACCCTGCTGCGCGCGCGGTTCGGTGGCGACATCCAGCCCGTGACGAAGGTGTCCGGCATGGCCTTCCGGGCCGACGAACTCCACGAGGCCCTCGAGTCGGAGTTCACCGGCACCCTCGCCGACGTCGAACGGGCCAGGACCCCGGCCGCGGTCGCGGCGGCCACGAAGATCGACCGGAACGGAAGGGAGCGAGCATGACCGGCCTCCTCGGCCAGGAACTCGGACTCACCCCGCTCGGTGGGCTCGACGGAATCCCCCGCACCGACACCCCGCAGAAGGCCAAGGACTTCACCTCCGACCAGGAGGTGCGGTGGTGCCCCGGCTGCGGCGACTACGTCATCCTGGCCGCGGTCCGAAGCCTGTTGCCGGAACTCGGGATCCGCCGCGAGAACATCGTCTTCGTCTCCGGCATCGGCTGCTCGTCGCGGTTCCCCTACTATCTCGACACCTACGGGGTGCACTCCATCCACGGTCGCGCACCCACCCTCGCGACCGGCCTCGCCGTCACCCGGCCCGACCTGTCGGTGTGGGTGGTCACCGGTGACGGCGACGCCCTCTCCATCGGCGGCAACCACCTCGTCCACACCCTCCGCCGGAACGTGAACATGCGGATCCTGCTGTTCAACAACAGGATCTACGGACTCACCAAGGGCCAGTTCTCGCCCACCTCGGAACTCGGCAAGGTCACCAAGTCCACCCCCGCCGGCTCGGTCGACGCCCCCTTCAACACCATGTCGCTCGCACTCGGCGCCGAGGCCACCTTCGTCGCCCGCGCTCTCGACTCCGACCGCGAGGGGCTGAAGGAGGTGCTGCGCGCGGCGGCTCGGCACCGCGGCACCGCCTTCGTCGAGATCCTGCAGGACTGCCCGATCTTCAACGACGGTTCCTTCGACGTCCTCCGCAAGGACGAGGCCCCCGCCCACCTCATCCGGTTGCGGCACGGCGAGCCGATCGTCTTCGGCGTCGACGACGAACTGTGCGTCGTGCAGCGGGGTTTCGGTCTGCGTGTGGAGCGGCGCGTGGACGTCGATCCGTCCGACATCGTCGTCCACGACGCGTACACCGACGACCCCGAGTACGTCTACGCGCTGTCGCGGCTGTCGGACCAGGACCTTACCTACACCGTCGTCGGGATCGTGCGGCAGGTCACGCGGACGACCTACGACGACGCCGCCCGCGACCAGATCGCGCGGGCGCGTGAGACCGAGGCGGCCGATCTGCAGGCGTTGCTGGCCGGCGACAACACCTGGACGGTGTCCTGACGTCCTCCATCCGCTACCGGCCTAGTCGTCCGCTGCAGCAATCGCTGCGGTGAATGGCTGAGGATGTAGCGGATCTCAGGCGTGGTGGACGACGCGACCGTCGATGAGGGTGGCGCGCACAGCTTCCGAGGTGGGGGCCTCCAGCATCTCGGGCAGGGAACGGTCGAGGAGCACCAGATCGGCCGGGGCACCGACGCGCACCGTACGGGCGGGACCGCCCGGGTCGTCGAGGGGTGCGAGACAGCGGCCGAGGGCCTCGGCGGGGGAGAGTCTTTCGTCGACGCCGACGATCTCGCCGGTGGGGCAACGCCGGGTCACCGCGGCGTCGACGACGGCCCACGGGTCGGCGGGACCGTAGGGGGCGTCGCTCGACAGGGCCAGCGGCACACCGCCGTCGAGCAGGCTGCGGCACCGGTAGAGATCCGGTAGATCGACGACGGGCACGTCGTGCAGGTAGGCGTCGCCGCGATCGGTGAGGAAACCCGGCTGGGTGACGACCTGCAGGCCGAGGCGCCGCAGGTCGCCGATCGAGTCGGCCGGGACGAGAGCGCCGTGTTCGATGCGGTCGCCGCGGACGGTCCCGACGTCGGTGAACACCGCGAGCAGGAACGCGAACGCCTCGCGGCTGACGCAGTGCACCGCCACCGGTCTGCCGGCCTCGTGGGCGCGGCGGATGGTGCCGGCGAGCGCGTCGAGGTCGGGCAGACCCGAATCGGCGACGACGATCTTGTACGGCCCGGCCGCGAACGTCGCCGACCCCCCGGTGAAATCCAGGGGTGCGCCGAGAAGCCGAAGACGTTGCGGCACATGTCCGTCGAGATGTGCACGGCGGAGGTGTGCGAGGGTCGACGGGGTGAGATCGGGCGTGGCGTCGCTCAGCCCGGTGACGCCGTGGCGGGCGAGTTCGGCGCCGACGGCCTCGAGTGAGGGCGGGCCGGTGGCGGGGAGACGTTCACGCAACCAGGTGTCGGCCCGCCAGATCCGGCCGGTGGGGCGGCCCGCGTCGTCGCGTTCGACGCCGGGATGGTCGGCGGTGTCGAGGCCGGCCAGCGCCGCCGCGGTGGAGTTGAGGACCCACAGGGCGCCGCTGCGGTGCTGGATGCGCACCGGACGTCGCGCGTGCAGGGCGTCGAGGGAGTGCGAGTCGAGCAGACCGGCAACGGATTCGAAGTACCCGACACCGCGGATCCAGCCGTCGCCCGGAGCGGAGTCCAGGGCGCGGGCGAGATCGTCGGCCGAGCGGACCGAAGGGGGACCGCACCGGACCGACGAACGGTCGGCGGCGAGGGCGTGCAGGTGGATGTGGTGGTCGTGCAGTCCGGGCAGCAGCGCGCCGGAACTGCCCTCCACGACCTCGGCGGTATCCGGAATCCCCAGTTCCGGAGCGATGTCCGTGACGACGCCGTCGCGGACGAGGACATCGAGGCCCCGGACGCCGCCGACCTCCACGTCGCGCAGGACGAGCGTGCTCATCGCCGGATTCCGAGAGCAGTGAGCACACGCGCGGTGTCGCGGCCGGATTCGGGTGCCTGCCCGGAGGGTTCGCGGCGCTGCGGTTCCGCCACCGGAACGGTCCCGGACGGAGCGTGCACGACCCAGTGGCCGTTCTCCCGAACCGGCTGCGGGGCAGGATCCGTCGCGTCGTCCAGCGTCGCGGCGACGACCGCGGACATCGAGACGTCCCACAGCATTCCTGGCCCGTCGCACGGTGTCGACATCGCCAGTGCGGCTGCGGTCAGACCGGTGAGGGGGTCGGCGATCGCATCGCCCACGAACACCGGCCCGTCGGCGTCGAAGGCGACCAGTCCTGCGGAGGCGGCGATGTCGTCGCCGAAACCCACACGGTACGAGGCGCGTCCGTGTGCGGTGATCGAGATCCACGTGGCACCGGCCGCGACCTCCTTCTCGGCATCGAGCCCGAAACCCGCCAGGGCACGGGGACGCGACGCCTCGATCACGATGTCGGCCGCCGCGACGAGTTCGGCGAGTTCGCGGCGCTGCCGGTCGTCGGACGGGTCGAGGACCACCGATTCGTGGCCGGCGTGGAGCAGGCGGTAGAAGTCCGGATCGCCGCGACGCGCACCGTCGGGCCGCGAGGGCGTCTCGACCTTGACCACCCGCGCCCCGGCGAGACCGAGCAGGTGCGCGCACAACGGGCCCGCCCACAGGGAACCGAAATCGACGACGAGCAACCCGGCGACGTCCCGCGGACGCGTGGGAACAGGCGGTGCACTGTGCACGGGCGCGATCGGCCCGGCGGCGATCCCGAGCATCTCCGCCCGTTCGGCGAGTTCGGCACCCGGGTGCGCGGCGAGCCACTCGGTCACCGCGGGCCAGGGGTCGCCCTCGATCTCCGCACCGATCAGGGCCCCGAGCAACAGGGGATCGTCGGGGCGCGCGCACGAGACCGCGGCCCACCCGTCGGCGGTCGGCAGCAACCGGCACGCCCCGCCAGCGGAGACGGCACCGGCCCGGCGGTGCCCGGTGAAGGCGGCCCGCTCGGACAGCAGCCGGGCCCCGTCGAGCTCCACGCGACCACCGGTCGCGGCAGCGACCCAGCGAGCATGCTCCCGCGCGACCGTCGCAGCACGTCCCGGAGGCACGAGTGGGGGACCGTCGGCCCGGCCGGTCAGAGCGACGATCCCGCTCTCCGCCCAGTCGCGGACCGGATCCGCTGCGAAGTCGCTGATCACGGTCGTGATGCTACATTCCCTGCCGGATGGGGCCCGGTGCAGCACAAGGACGGTCATGAACACAGACACGGCACGCGCGACCACTGTTTCCGTCGCCGATCTGGCGAGCGGCGCAGCAGGCGAACCCCTCCTCGGCGACGGTGAAACCCTGGTGCGTCCCCTGCTCGTCGTCGACCTCGACGACGCCGATCCCGCCCTGTCGGCCCGTGCAGCGGAAGAAGCCTCCCTGTGCGACCGCATCCTCGTCGGCCGCGCGACCCGCGAGGTCCCGGCGGCGCTCGCCCCGCTGGTCGACGCCCTCGACCTCACCTACGCCCCGGCCGGCCCGACCCGGGGCATCGTGGAGGCGGACGACCCCGACGCGAGCATCGCCGAGTTCGCCACCGCGGTGGCGCAACGGCCGCAGTCGGCGCTGGTGGCCCGGCAGGTCGTGCGGGCCTCGGAGACCCTGGCGGTGCCGGAGGCCATCGACGTCGAATCCCTCGGGTACTCGACGCTGCAGGGCGGCCCGGAGTTCGCGGCCTGGCTCGACGAGCGCGGCCCGCGCCCGCTGCCGCCCCCGTGCGAGAACCCGGTGCTCATCGAGCGCGACGGCGACGTTCTGCACATCACCCTCAACCGGCCCGAGCGACGCAACGCCTACGGCACACTGCTGCGCGACGCCTTGGTAGAGGCCCTGCGGCTGGCGGTGCTCGACGAGAGCGTCGAGCGGGTCGTGCTGGACGGCGCCGGGCCGTCGTTCTGCGCAGGTGGCGACCTCGACGAGTTCGGACGCACCCCGAACACCACGCTGGCGCACCTCATCCGCACCCGTGGAGGAGCGGGGCGCCTGGTGGCCCGGCTGGCCGACCGTATCGAGGTGCGTGTGCACGGTCACTGCATCGGTGCCGGAATCGAGATCCCGGCCTTCGCCGGACGGGTGGTCGCCGCTCCGGACACGCTCTTCCGTCTCCCGGAGGTGTCGATGGGGCTCATCCCGGGCGCGGGCGGGACGGTGAGCATCCCACGGCGGATCGGCCGGTGGCGGGCGCTGCACCTGTTCGTCACTGCGGCGCCCCTCGACGTCGCCCGCGCACTCGAGTGGGGGCTGGTGGACGAGATCCTCGGGCCCTGAACGACGAAACCGGCGTCGATCGCGAAACTCTCTGGGAGAAACGCGAACGACGCCGGTCTCGACGACGGTCAGGCCATGAGGGCCGTGAACCGCCAGTCCAGCACCGGCGCCGGCTCGGCATCGTCGCGGTGGGCATGGACGAGCGACCGCAGGTTCAGCACACCACCGCCCTCGGGGAGCGGTTCGGCGGACTCGACGTGCAGGTCGCTGGTGAGGGTGTCTCCCTCGTGCACCGGACCGGTGTGATCGCACGACTTCCAGCCCAGCACCGTCACCAGGTTCGGCAGTGCCCGCGACGCCTGCGCCAGAGCGAGACCGATGGTGTGGCCGCCGTAGACGAGACGCCCTGCGGCACCGACCCGCTCGTCGTGGTGCGTCGCCGCGATGTTCAGGCTCAGGCGCGCGAGTTCCGGTGCGCTCGAGACGACGTCGCCGCTCGACTGCAGCACCGCGCCCACGAGGGACGGATCGAAGTGCGCGCCCGGCACCTTCGACCGGTACACATCGAGATCCCAGCCCTTCGGCACCGACCACTGCGGTTCGTCCTGCGGGCCGATGGCCGACAGGTCGTCGGCGTGCACGACCCGGTCGGGATCGGGGTTCTCGCTCAGCGGCAGCATCGCGCACCGGTAGAAGTCGAGGACAGTGTTGCCGTCCTGGTCGACGGTGTTCATCCGCAGCGCGGCCAGACCGGTGGGCTTGCGGCCGGGCTTGGCCGAATTCTCCTTCAGGCCCACCACTTCGGTGGTGGTGTACAGGGTGTCGCCGATGTGCGGGAAGCGATGGAAACGCAGGCCGCGGTAGAACAGGTTGGCCTTGACGTGGTGCGTGACGAGCGTCGACTGGCCGATCGCGATGTCGGTGACGAAACCGGCGTGCGCCACCGGGCCACCGGCGACCGCGGCCGACAGGTGCTTGTCGAGCGGCAGACGCAGGCGGTCGCCGAGGATCGCCTGGTGCGTGGCGGCGAGACCGTCGGTGAGGGTCACGGCGGGGGCTGTGTCGAACACCTGCCCGACGGTCAGTTCGTCGAAGTAGGGTCCGCCGACGTACGAGGTGGTCATGGTGGTCAGGCTCCGATCTTGGACAGGGTGCGGCGGGCGGCGACGGCGACGGCCTCGTCGAGCATCTGGCCGTCCAGCTGGGCGGCTCCGGCCCCACGGTTCTCGGCCTCCTCGAGCGCGGCGAGCACCTTGCGGGCCGACTCGACCTGTGCATCGGTGGGAGTGAACGCTGCGGCGGCGGAATCGATCTGCGCCGGGTGGATCACCCACTTGCCGTCGAACCCGAGGTCGGCGACCCACCGCGCCGAGTGACGGAAGGCGTCGTCGTCGGTGATGCCGAGGAACGGGCCGTCGATCGCCTGGACACCCGCGGTGCGGGCGGCGTGCAACACACGGTCCTGCACGTACAGCCAGTGCTCGGGAGCAGCCGTGCGGGAACGTCCCAGGGAGGCACCGAGATCGGCGTAGCCGATGATCACCCCGGCCACTCGCGGCCCGGTCACGATCTCGTCGATGCGCTGCACGCCCGCCGGGGTTTCGATGAGGGCCTGCACCACGACCGGCGAGTCGCCGAGGATGCGGTCGGCCTCGACGAGATCCTCGGCGCTCTCGACCTTCGGGATCACGATCGAGGCGAGCGCGTCCCCGAGGGCCGCGCACGCCCGTAGGTCGTCCTCGAACCAGGGCGTGCCGCGGCCGTTGATGCGCACCGAGACGGTGCGGCCGGCGCCGTGCTCGCGGACGAGAGGGGCGACGAGCTCGCGGGCCGTGTCCTTCTGCGCCGCGGTGACGGCGTCCTCGAGGTCGAGGACCACTTCGTCGGCGGTGGAGGCGAGGGCTTTGGACGCCTTGCGTTCGTCGGAGCCGGGGGCGACGAGGACGGCGCGCCGGCGGAGGTGTTGCTCGGAAGTCACGGAGAACCTCGGGAGGTCGGTCGGGAAATGACGGCGCTAAATGTACGGCCATTGTCGGGCGTGCGCCACCCCATAGGTACGTGCAGCCGGTTGCATCGCCGAAAACTCTGGATTCCGACACGTTCGCGCGGGCCTGTGCATTGACATTCCCCCCGCGGCATCCACAAAATGGCCGTACAAAGTTCTCCGGGTCGCGTGGCCCGGCCCTCGACCGAAGGATCACCCGTGACCTACCTGAACGACGAAGAGGCTTTCCTGGTCAAGACCGTCCGTGAGTTCATCGATCGGGAGGTCAAGCCGTCGGTGCAGGAGGTCGAGCATCGCAACGAGTACCCGGAGAAGTGGATCGAGCAGATGAAGCAGATCGGCATCTACGGGCTGGCGGTGCCGGAGGAGTTCGGGGGTTCGCCGGTGTCGATGCCCTGCTATGCGCAGGTCACCGAGGAACTCGCCCGCGGTTGGATGTCGCTGGCGGGGGCGATGGGCGGGCACACGGTCGTCGCCAAGCTGCTGACCCTGTTCGGTACCGAGGAGCAGAAGGCCAGGTATCTGCCGAAGATGGCCACCGGGGAGATCCGCGCGACGATGGCGCTGACCGAACCGGGGGGAGGGTCGGATCTGCAGGCGATGACCACCACCGCCCGCCGCGACGGGGACGAGCTGGTGATCAACGGCGCCAAGACGTGGATCTCCAATGCCCGCCGCTCGGGGTTGATCGCCCTGTTGTGCAAGACCGATCCGGAGGCGGCCCCGCGGCACAAGGGCATCTCGGTGGTGCTCGTCGAGCACGGCCCGGGTCTGACGGTCTCGCGGGATCTGCCCAAGCTCGGCTACAAGGGTGTCGAGTCGTGTGAGCTGAGTTTCGACAACTACCGGATCTCGGCGGATGCGATCCTCGGTGGGGAGCCGGGCAAGGGGTTCGGGCACATGATGAAGGGTCTCGAGACCGGCCGGATCCAGGTGGCCTGCCGCGCGCTGGGTGTCGCCGCTGCCGCGCTGGAGGATTCGCTGGCGTATGCGCAGCAGCGGGAGAGTTTCGGGCAGCCGATCTGGAAACATCAGTCGATCGGCAACTATCTGGCGGAGATGGCCACCAAGCTCACGGCGGCGCGGCAGTTGACCCGCTATGCGGCGGAGAAGTTCGACAGCGGGGAGCGCTGCGACATGGAGGCCGGTATGGCCAAGCTCTATGCCTCGGAGGTGGCGATGGAGATCGCATTGAACGCGGTGCGCATCCACGGTGGGTACGGGTATTCGACCGAGTACGACGTGGAGCGGTATTTCCGGGACGCGCCGTTGATGATCGTCGGTGAGGGCACCAACGAGATCCAGCGCAATGTCATCGCGAGCCAGCTCGTCGCCCGCGGCGGCCTGTGACCGCCGACCCCGCGATCGAGAAAAGCTAGGATCGGGTCCGTCATGGACAACAAGGTGCGGGAGACGGAACCGGCCTACGCGCAGCTCGCGCGTCGACTCCGGGAAGCCGTGGAAGCGGGACGGTACAGCGGCGGCACACGGCTGCCCACGGAGGCGGAGCTCGCCGAACAGTACGGGGTGAGCCGGCAGACGGTCCGTCGCGCCTTCCAGGACCTCGTCGCCGACGGCATCGTCTACCGTGTCCCCGGCCGCGGCACCTTCGCGAACGAGTCGGGACGCCGCTACCGGCGTCAGCACGGCTCCATCGAGGACCTGCTCGCACTGTCGTCCGACACGGTCATGGAGATCGTCTCCCCGCTGCGGCGGGGCGTCGACATCGACGCCGCGAGCCGGCTCCGCCTCGACACCGACCTGCTGTACACGGTGGTGTTCCGGCGCGTCCACGACGGGATCCCGTTCGTGGTCACCACGGTCCATCTCCCCGACAAGGTCGCCGCGCACGTGCTCGACACCCCGGAACTGCAGGCCGGTGCGTCGAGCCGCAGCACCGTGATCGGACTGCTCGAACCGTATCTCGACAGCCCCATCGTCGAAGCGGCACAGTCCATCACCGTCGCCCCCGCCACCGAACAGGCGGCCGCCGAACTGGACTGCCCCGTCGGGCATCCGCTGCTGCGCGTCGACCGGTTGTACTCCGACGAGAACGGGGTGCCGACCGAGCTGTCGGTGAGCTACTTCCTGCCCGAGCGTTACACCTACCGCGTCACCCTCCGGCGAGCCGGTCACTGACCCTCGCCCCAACCCAACAGGAGCAACACATGCGGGTCTTCAACGGAATCGACGAGGTCGAGAAGGCTGTCGGCGAGCACCTCGGCTACAGCGACTGGCTCGAGATCGACCAGGAGCGCGTGAACCTGTTCGCCGACGCCACCGGCGACCACCAGTGGATCCACGTCGATCCCGAGCGCGCCAAGGACGGTCCTTTCGGCACCACCATCGCCCACGGCTACCTGACCCTGTCGCTGCTGCCGGTGCTGGGCCAGAAGATCTTCGCGATCGAGGGTCTGAAGATGAAGGTCAACTACGGCAGCAACAAGGTGCGCTTCCCCTCGCCCGTCCCGGTCGGTTCCAAGGTCCGCGCCGGCGCCGAGTTCAAGTCGCTCGAGCGCACCGCCAAGGGCGCGAACCTCGTCGTGCAGTACACCGTCGAGATCGAGGGCGGTGAGCGTCCGGCGCTCGTGGCCGAGACGGTCGTCGTCCTCGTTCCGTAACCCGCTCAGGAGATCTCGACGGGTCCGTCAGGAGATCTCGACACGGAGGATGCGGTCGTCGTCGCCGGCCGGCTCCCCGCGACCGTCCCGATTGGACGTCGTGAGCCACAGGGAGCCGTCCGGCGCGGCGACGACGGTCCGCAACCGCCCGTACTCGCCTCGCAGGAAGTCGCTCGCGGTCGCGACGCCGTCGTCTCCGATATCGATGCGCCACAACCGCTCTCCCCGAAGACCCGCCATCCACAGACTGCCCTCGGCCCACGCCAGCCCGGACGGGGACGCCTGCGCGACCGGCCAGGTGAGCACCGGATCGACGAATTCGTTCCCGCCGCCGGTGCCCTCGACCTCCGGCCACCCGTGGTTCGCGCCGGCCGTCACGAGATTCAGCTCGTCGACGTCGTTCTGCCCGAACTCCGACGCCCACAACCGACCCGCATCGTCGAACGCCAGGCCCTGCACGTTGCGGTGCCCCAGCGAGAACACCGGCGAGGCCGGGTCGGGATTGCCGGGCGCGGGATCGCCGTCGGCGGTGATGCGCAGGATCTTGCCGCCCAGCGAATCCGGATCCTGGGCGAGATCGCGGTCGCCCGCCTCGCCGGTCGCGACGTAGAGCATGCCGTCGGGGCCGACGATCATGCGTCCGCCGTCGTGGATCCGTCCGGCCGGGATGCCGTCGAGGATCACCTCCGGCTCCGACAGGGTCTCCCCGTCGAAGGTCGCGCGCAGCACGCGGTTGTCGTCGGCCGTGGTCGCGTACAGGAACACCTGCCGGTCGGTGGCGAAGCCCGGCGACACCGCGATCCCCAGCAGACCCGATTCCCCTTGCGCGAGGGTGTCTTCGACACGCCCCACCTCACGGCAGGTGCCGTCGGTGATCTCGAGGACGCGGCCGGTGTCGCGCTCGGTGACCAGCGCCGATCCGCCCGGCAGGAAGGCGATGCCCCAGGCGGTGTCGAGGCCGGAGGCGATCGTGCCGGTGACGCGGGGTGCTCCGGCCTCCGGCACGACGGACACGACCGAGGCGCTCGTGGTCGCCGGTCCGGCGGTCTCGGTCGTCTCGGACCCGCAGGAGACCAGCGGCAGCAGTGCGGCCACCGCGATCAGCCCGGCAAGACGTGTGCGCGTCACACGTTGCATCCTCGCGCGGCCACCCGCCACACGTCCACCGGTGCGTCGCCGGAGACCACGACGAGCTCGTCCACGAGGTTCACGGCGTTGCACGCGTGGTTGGGGATCACCCGCACCCGGTCGCCCGGAGCGGGACGCGGCGACGAGCCGGGCCACTGCACGGTGGCGTGGTGCTCCGACAGGGCGGTGATCCGCGCGTCGGGTTCGCCGAGGATCCGGCCGTGTCCGGTCGCCCAGGCCGCCCGGTCGGCACCGAGGATCTTCGACCCGGCGTCGAGCACGACGATCCCGTCCCGGACCGACACGACGGTCGCCAGCGCGGTGAGGGCGACGTCCTCTTCGGCGACGGCTCCGAGTTCGAGCTGCTGGGCGTCGCCGAAGACGTAGACGCCGGGGCGCAGTTCGGTTGCGGGAGTGGGTACGTCGATCAGCGCCGTGGGGGAGGACCCGCCGCTGACGATCGCCGGTTCGGCACCCGCGGCGCGCAGCGATTCGGCGGCCGCGGCCAGCGCGTCGGCCTCCTCCCGGGCTGCGGACGAGGGTGCATCCGGGGCATAGGAGTGACCGGGGAAGGTGAAGACGCCGACCACCTCGAGCCCGGCCTCCCGTGCGGCCGCGGCGACCGCCCCGGCCCGTTCGGGGGCGACGCCCGTGCGGTGGTGCCCGCTGTCGATCTCGACGAGCACCCCGATGCCGGTGCCGGCGTGTTCGGCGAGGGCCCGTGCCCCGGCAGCGGAATCGATACCGACGGTCAGTCGCATCCGCTCGGCGAGGGCTCGCAGGCGGGCGCCGCGGGCCGCGTCGACCCACAGCGGATAGGCGACGAACAGGTCGTCGAATCCGGCGGCGGCGAATACCTCCGCCTCCGTCACGGTGGCGACGGTCAGGCCGGTCGCACCCGCCTCGACCTGCAGTCGTGCGATCTCGGGGCACTTGTGGGTCTTCGCGTGAGGGCGCAGCGCCAGACCCCGGTTCCGCGCGGACGCCGCCATCCGCGCGATGTTGCGATCGAGGACGTCGCGGTCGACGAGCAGGACGGGGGTCGCTTCGAGTGCCATGGCCGCACCCTAGTCCGGCGGGAACGGGAATTTAGAGAGTGCGCGACCTCTTTCTCGTGTTACCCTCGCCGCATGAGTGGCGCAGATCACACATCGGGAGATCGCACACGAGACGACTTCGACGTCGTCGTACGCGGGGGGCTGTGGTTCGACGGCACGGGCGCCCCGGGCGTCGTCCGCAACCTCGGCATCCGCGACGGCGTCCTCGTCACCGCCACCACCGACGACCTGCCGGTCGGTCCGGACACCGAGGTCGTCGAGGCACACGGCCGCTGGGTGATGCCCGGCTTCGTCGACACCCACACCCACTACGACGCCGAGGTCCTCGTCGGCCCCGGCCTGCCCGAATCGGTCCGGCACGGCGTCACGACCGTGCTCATGGGCAACTGCTCCCTGTCCACCGTCTTCGTCCCGCCCCTCGACGCCGCCGACCTGTTCAGCCGCGTCGAAGCTGTCCCGCGCGAACACGTGCTCGCCGCCCTCGAGAAGACCAGGACGTGGGAGACCCCGCGCGAGTACATCGATGCCCTGAACCGGCTTCCGCTCGGCCCCAACATCACCGCCTTCATCGGGCACTCCGACGTGCGAGCGTCGGTGATGGGCCTCGGCCGCTCCACCGAATCGGCGAACCGCCCCACCCGTGCCGAGCTGGCGGACATCGACGCGCGGGTCGAGGATGCCCTCGACGCCGGCTTCCTCGGGGTGTCGACCATGACGAACCCCTGGGACAAGATGGACGGCGACCGCTACCGTTCCCGCACCCTGCCGTCGACGCACGCGTCGTGGTCGGAATTCCGTCGCCTGCACCGGATCCTGCGTCGCCGCGGCCGCGTGCTGCAGGCCGTGCCGAACCTCAACACCAAGTACGACGTCGCCTTCTTCGCGCTCGCGAGCACCGGTATCGGACGCAAGCCGATGAAGGCGTCGGTCCTCGCTGCCGCCGATACCAAGGCGGAACGCTGGGTCAACCGCATCTTCGGTCCGATCGCGTTCGCCGCCAACCGGATCGGCAGGGGGGCCTTCCGGTGGCAGCACCTGCCCACCACTTTCGAGGTGTACTCGGACGGCATCGACCTCGTGGTCTTCGAGGAGTTCGGATCCGGCCGGGCCGCACTGCATCTCAACGACGAGATCGCCCGCAACGACCTGATGCGCGACGAGGCCTACCGCCGCTGGTTCCGGCAGGACTTCGAGAAGAGGTTCTCCCCGCGGGTGTGGCACCGCGACTTCGACGACACCCGCATCGTCGCGTGCCCCGACAGCTCGCTCGTCGGCCGGTCCATCGGTGACGTCGCCCGCGCACGGAATCTGCACCCGGTCGACACCTTCCTCGACCTCGTCGTCGAGCACGGCCGGGAGTTCCGCTGGCACACCGTGATCGCCAACGACCGGCGGAAGGTCGCCGACCGGCTGGTACGCACACCCGGCGTCACCATCGGCTTCTCCGACGCCGGTGCGCACCTGCGGAACATGGCCTTCTACAACTTCGCCATCTGCCTGCTGCGCCGCGCCCACGACGCCGAACGCCGCGGCGAGCCGATCCTGCCGCTCGGGCAGATCGTCCACAAGCTCACCGGCGAACTCGGCGACTTCTACGGCATCGACGCGGGGCACCTGCGCATCGGGGACCGCGCCGACTTCGTCGTCGTCGACCCGGCCGGCCTGACCGACGACGTCGACGCCTACCACGAGGCACCGATGGAGGAGTTCGGCGGACTGCAGCGCATGGTCGACCGCAACGACCGGGCGGTGACCGCCACCGCCGTCGCGGGCAGGGTCGTCTTCCGGGAGGGCGAGTTCGTGCCCGGCTACGGCCGCACCGTCGGGACCGGCCGGTTCCTGCGCGCCGGTGTCGACGAACGCGGCCCCGCCCCGGCACGGTCGGCCCCCGCCGGATCCGCCGCATGAGCGCTCCCGTCACGCGACGTACCCAGCAGCAGCGCCGGGAGGAGACGATCGGCCGCATCCTCGACGCGACGATCACGGCCCTCGCCGAGCTCGGCTACACCGCGACCACCGTCGGGGAGGTGTGCCGGCGCTCCGGGGTGTCCTCGGGAGGGGTGTTCCGGCACTTCCCGACCCGCCTGAACCTCATGGTTGCGGCCGCCGACGAGGTACGCGTGCGCCAGTTCGCGAACTTCCGCGCCGGACTCGAGGCCCTCGGGGCGAGCGACGACAGCGTCGACTCCGTGCGGGAATGCCTCGAGCTGCTGCGTGCGGCCTGCCGCGCGCCGATGAACGCGGCCTGGTACGAACTGCTCGGCGCGGCCCGCACCGACGCGGCACTGCGGGAACACCTGGCACCGATGGCCGCGCGCTACCACGCGCAGATCGTCGATTTCGGCAGGTCGCTGCCGGTCGCGGCGCGGTTCGACCCCGCGGTGTTCGACGTGCTGCTGCTGACGGCCGTACACCTGTTCGACGGCGAGGCGGTGTCGGCGACCGTGCATCCGCAGCCGGAGATGGACGAGCGCCGCATCGAATTGGTGGCCCGGATGTTGGTCGGCGTCACAGCTCGCATAAGTTCGGGTGATGAGCACTAACGGATCTGCTCCTCAATGGTTCGTCGACGCCCTGGCCGCGCCCGTCGAGACCGGGAAGGTCGAGGCAGCGGGTGCGACCATCGCCTACCGGGCGTGGGGTGAGGCCGGACAGCCGGGAATCGTCCTGGTCCACGGCGGCATGGCCCATTCCGGATGGTGGGACCACATCGGTCCGCAACTCGCCCGCGGCCGCCGCGTCGTCGCCCTGGACCTGAGCGGGCACGGCGACAGCGACCATCGCGACCACTACGACCTCGAGACCTGGTCCGCGGAGATCCTCGTGGCCGCGGAGGGCGGCGGCATCGTCGGACCGCCCGTCCTCGTCGGGCACAGCATGGGCGGCATCGTCTCGTTCGCGGCCTCGCACCTGTACGGCGACCGGCTCGCAGGCGTCGCGATCATCGACTCGCCGATCCGCGACGTGTCCCCCGAGGAACTCGAGATGCAGGCGAAAGCACTGAACAGCTCCCGTCCACCGAGGATCTACCCCTCGGCCGACGACGCGGTCGCCAGGTTCCGGCTCGTCCCGCCGCAGGACCACGCCGAGTCCTACGTGCTCGACCACATCGCCCGCGGGTCGCTGAAGGACGTCGAGGGCGGCGTCGCCTGGAAGTTCGATCGCCGCCGCGTCGGACGGCAGGCCGCCCGCAGCTTCGAGGGGATGCGCCCGAAGTGCCGCGTCGCCTACTTCCGCTGCGAGTACGGCATCATCTCCGACGCCCTCTACGAGCGGATGATCGAGCAGTTCGGCCCCGACGCCCTCCTCGTCGACCTGCCCGCGTCCGGACATCACCCTATGATCGATCAGCCGCTCGCCGTCGTGGCTGCGGTACGGACGCTGCTCGGAGCCTGGGGGAGGTAGCCGGCGCTCCGGCAGACGGACGTTCGTCTCGACAGGGGGACAGATGCCGAGGAATCCGCTCCGGCCGGTGGCCGTCCGTATCGGTGCCCTGCCGTGGCTGCCGCAGTACTCGCGGCAGATCATCGCGGTGGACAAGACCATCCAGCGGGTCACCCGCGGGAAGGTCACGCTGCTGACGATCGCGGGCCTGCCCTCGCTGCTGCTCACCGTGCGGGGCCGCAAGAGCGGGGAACAGCGGTCGACGCCACTGCTGTGCGTGCCGCACGACGGTGGCTGGCTGGTGGTGGGTTCGAACTGGGGGCATCCGAAGGCACCCGCCTGGGCGCTGAACCTGCGCGCCGCCGACGAGGCGGACGTCCGGTACGAGGGGCGCGACCACCGCGTCTCGGTGCGGGTCGCGCACGGTGAGGAACGCGAACGGCTGTGGCCGGTGCTGCTCGACACGTGGCCGAACTACGCGCTGTACGCGAAGCGTACGGACCGGGAGATCCCGGTGTTCGTGCTGACGCCCGTCGGCGCCTGACCGCTCACAGCGGCCGGTCGGCCTCCTCGACGGCGACCGGCTTGCGGCGTTCGCGCAGCAGGTGCCGGGCCGCCCAGTCGAGCCAGAAACCGAGGAAGCCGATCACGACGATCACGGCCATGACCTGGTCGTAGGCGAGCTGGTCGCGGGCGTTGAGGATCTGGTAGCCGAGCCCGGAGCGCACACCGAGCATCTCGGCCGGCACCAGCACCACCCACGCGATGCCCAGGCCGACCCGCAGGCCGGTCTGCACCTGCGCGCGGATGGCGGGCAGCACGACGGTGGTGAGCAGTTCGAGTCGGGTGGCACCGAACGAGCGCGCCACCATGAGATAGCCCTGGTCGATGCCGTGCACCCCGGCGGCGGTGTTGATGACGATCGGCCACACCGCGGCGGCGGCGATGAGGAAGAACACCGGCTGATGCCCGATCCCGAACAGCGCCACGGCGATCGGTGCCCAGGACAGCGGCGAGATCATCCGCAGGAACTGCACGATCGGCATCGTGGCGCGTTCGACGAGTGGGTTGAGCCCGATCGCCAGTCCGAGCGGGATACCGACGGTCGCTGCGATGAGCAGCCCCACCAGCAGCCGCCACAGGCTCGCGAGGGTGTCGGGCAGCAGCACACCGCGCGCGAACAGGTCGACGATCGCGGGGAAGACGTACTGCGGCGCGAAGTCCCGCACGATCGAGTCGGGGGCGACGAGGACGGTCGTCACGAGCCACCACAGGGCCACGGCGACGGCGATCGCCACGACCTGGGGCAGGAAGGACGGTCGCCTGCCGGTGCGGGCCGGGGCGGGCACGGTACCGGTGGGGACGCTCACGAGGGATCGACCTCCTCTGTGCGGGTGAGATCGGCCGGGAGACCGAAGGCGTCGGTGCCGGGCACACGGGTCAGGGACGTGCGGACGAACCGGTCGTCGACGAGGTCGTGGTGCACGGTCGCCGGATCGAGGCGCGACAGGAAACGGGTGTCGCCGTCGACGACGGTGCCGTGCATCGCTTCGATGAGCGCAGCCGTGAAGGACGGGAAGGGGAACGGCTGGTAGCCGACGCGCTGCGGCTGCCACTGCGGGTGCCGCGTGCCCTCGTCCCGGCCGGGATAGGTGAGGGCCTTCGTGATGGCGGGCAGCGGCTGCGGCAGGTAGCCGCCGGTCGACAGCAGCCCGGCCGCGGCCTGGCGGTCGGCGCCGATCTGCAGCTGGGCGGAGACCACCGAGTCGGTGAGCGCCTGCACCGCCGCGGGATTGCGTTCGATGAGTTCCTCGTGCACGAGCAGCGCGCAGCACGCGTGGTCGCGCCACACGTCGCCGAGGAAACGGTGGATGCGGCCGATACCGCGGACCTCCGCGGCGGCGTTGAACGGGTCGGCGACGGTGAATGCCGCGATCGATCCGTTGGCCAGCGCCGGGATCATGTCGGACGGTCCCATCACGACGAGACCGACGGTGCGGGCGGACTTCGACGGGGCCTCCCGCACGACCGGGGTGAGGCCGTGGGCACGCAGCAGCTGCTGCAGGGCGATGTTGTGGATGGACCACCAGAACGGGATCGCCACCGTCTGCCCGGCCAGATCGCTCGGGTCGGTGATGTGCGGGGCGACCGTCAGCGCCGAGCCGTTGGTGTGGTTCCAGCCGAGGATGCGCACGGAACTGCCCAGGCTGTAGCGCAATTGGACGGCCATCGGCATGAGCAGGTGCACCACGTCGACGCGGCGGCTGACGAACGCCTCCGCCAGCGACGCCCAGCTGCGGAAGAGCACGGGCTTCGCGCCGTCGACGATCCCCTGCGGATACAGACCGGAGCCGTGCGCGACGAGCAGCGGCGCCGCGTCGGTGATCGGCAGGTAACCGATACGCAGCTGCCCCGTCCGGTTGGTGCGGTCGGCCGTCGCGGTGCGCGCCAGGTCGACGACACCGGCGACCCCGCCGGCCGCGGCGAGACCGAGAGCGCCGCGTATCAGGGTGCGGCGGCTGATGAGGGGTCCACCCGTCATGTCGGCGACAGCGACGAATCGCGGTAGTGCGCCAGGATCTGCGTACGCAGACCGTCGCGCTCGACGTCGGGCAGTTCGGCGAGCCGCCATTCCTGTTGCACCGCACCGCTGCCGAACAGTGCGATCCGGTCGCCGAGTTCGAGGGCCTCGTCGATGTCGTGGGTGACGAGCACGGTGGTGAAGCCGAGACCGCGCGCGAGTTCCCCGAGCCAGGACCGCAGATCGGATCGAGTTGCCGGATCGAGGGCGCTGAACGGCTCGTCGAGCAGCAGCAGCCGCGGCCGTACCGCGACGGCGCGGATCACGGCGACCCGCTGGGCTTGGCCGCCCGACAACTGGTCGGGATAGTAACCGGCCAGCGACGACAGGCCGAAGCGCTCGAGGAGCGAATCGGCGTAGGCGGTGTCGAAGCGCTCGCGGTGCGCGGCGAAACGTCCACCGAACGCGATGTTCTCGCGCACCGTCAGCCACGGCATGAGGAACGGCTGCTGGAAGACCACCCCGGTGTGGGGGTGGTTGTCGCCCTCGGTGTCGGGCCAGTCGACCGAGCCGCGGTCGAGGCGGTCGAGGCCCGCGACGATCCGGAGCAGGGTGGACTTGCCGCTACCGCTGCTGCCGAGCAGCACGAGGAATTCGCCGGTCGCGATGTCCAGGTCCACCCCTCGCAGAACCGGATCGCGGCGACCGGCGAAACTCTTGTAGCCGTCGGCTATTCGTACTGCGACAGTTCCCACCGCAACTGTCCTTCCGAGGGCGACTGGACGGGCAGGAAGGCGGCCTCGCGGAACCGCCGGTTGGTGGCGCTGGCCGAGGCGTAGCCGGCACCGCCGCGCAGCGTCGCCTCCAGGCGGGTCGCGGCGACGGCGACGATCGACCCGTCGAGCCGCAGGCGCACGAACTCCACCGGCGGCACGGCACTCGGGTCGGCCGCGAACCGGTAGAGCCGCTCGCGCAGCGAATCGTACTGTGCCCGAACGAGTTCGTACTCACCGGTGAACTGCTCGCCGAGGCCGTGCAGCCGCGACCCGGCCTCGGCGAGCGAGGCACGGGTGATGCCCGAGCAGAACGAGGTCTGCAGCAGCAGGAAGGTCGGGCGGATCGTGCCGCAGAAGGCGGGGAGATCCTCGGTGAGGATGTGCGAGCGGGGAATCCGCACTCCGTCGAACTTCAGGGAGGTCGACGAGGTGGCGCCCAGCGCGAGCAGTTCCGGCGACGGGGCGATGGTGATGCCCGGTGCGTCGGCGCGGACCACGGCGACGAGACGGCCACCGTCCGCGGTGCGCGCCGGGAACACGATCAGTGATTCCGGAAAGACGTTGGACGCCCAGTGGATCGGGCCGGTGACCGTGATCCCGTCGTCGGTGTGCTCGGCGAGCAACGGCAATTCGCCGAGACCCGCCAGGTGCTTGAGTGCGGCGGCCATCGCGGTGACCCCGACCGTGCGGCCGGAGGCCAGCTCGTCCCGGTAGAGGTCGCGGAGGACCTGCGGTGCGCGATCGATGTATTCGAGCGCCATGCGCTGCGCCCACAGGGAGAACCCGACGGTGAGCGATTCCGCGGCCACCTCGTCGACGACCGCGACCATGTCGTCGAGACACTCCCCACCGAGTCCACGGGCGATCAGGCCCGCCTCGCCGATACAGGCGAGGTCGGTGCGGATATCGGTCTCGCCCCGATCGAGAGCGGCGGCACGATCGCGCACGAATTCGGCGATCGCCGCGCGCTGCTCCTCGGTCGTTCGTTCCATGGCCGCGGTCATCCGGTTCTTATCCTTCGAGCTGGTGGAGACGGTCGATGGGGGTGCTGACGACCTCGCGGGCACGCACGACGGCGGCCTCGTCGGGGGCGTTGTAGAAGCACAGGCACTTGTCCATGTCCTCGCGGACATAGGTGCGCAGGAAGGTGACCTCCGGAACGTCCGCGTACTTCGGCGAGTTCGCCTTCTTGCGGGCGAGGTAGGTCTCCATGTCGATGGTGTCGGGGATGTCCCACTCGACGAGATAACCGGCCTCGGGGCGGGTGGCCTTGATCTGGTCCAGGTCGGCGCCGACGAGGCGGACCTGGTCGGGGCCGGTGATCTCCGCGACGTCGAGGGCGGCGGCCTCGAGCTGCGGCGCGCGGCAGGACTCGAACTCGGCGATGGCGAAGACGCGGGTGCCGCCGGTGGTCACCTGCGACTCGATGAGCTCACCGCCGGCAGCGGTGACGGCCTCGTCGAACGCCTTGATGGCAGCCGAGGCCTGGCCCTCGGCGGGCACGAGTTCGTAGAGGTAGAGCGACATGAGGGCACCTTCCGAGAAGCATGGTGGGAACTGTGGACCGGTCCGGTGGGGTGGTCCGAGGCGCAGATGTGCCCCGGGGTCACGGCACGTGTGGGCGGGACCGGTCAGCTGTGACAGCGACGACAAACAGCGGTCGCGACCCGCACGAGATCCACGTGCAGGCGGCGAGTCAGAAGGCTGTGCGTCACGCGACCCACGGTACATGTGAATAGAACGGTCTGTCTATCCGGCCCCTCCGTTACCCTGGGTCCGTGCGTACGATCGCCGACACCTCCGTCGAAACCTCCGCTCCCGCGTCGGGCCGCGCTGCCCGGCCGTCCCCCGCGCAGCGCCTGCTGGAGACCGCGAGCGCCCTGTTCGCCGAGCACGGCATCCGGGCGGTGGGCGTCGACCGCATCCTCGCCGAGGCGGGAGTGGCGCGCGCGAGCCTCTACTCGTCGTACGGCTCGAAAGACGCACTGGTGCTGGCCTATCTCGAGGACCTCGACCGCCGTGACCGCGAGCGGTGGAACGCCGCCGTCGAGGACGTCGACGATCCGGTCGAGAAGATCCTCACCTTCTTCGACCTCGCGATGAGGTCGGCGCCGCGCAAGAACTTCCGCGGATGCCAATATGCCAACGCAGCAACGGAATTCCCGCAGGAACGCATAGAACCGGTGCTGGCGCACCGGGAGTGGCTGTACTCGACCCTGACCGAACTGCTCGCCCTCGCCGGGGTGCCCGACGCCGAGGCTCTCGCCGGCCGGCTGCAGTTGATCTACGACGGTGCCCTCGCGGGATCGAAGTTCGAGCACTCGATCGAACCGATCCGGCTCGGCAGGGAGATGGCCGCGGCGCTGGTGGATGCGCACCTCTCCGACTCCGCGGCCTGAAAAATCTCCCCCTGCACCGGAGGAATCCGCGAATTCTGCCGAACGCCGGATGCGGTGTGCATGCCGTTCCTAGGATGGTGGAACCGGCTTCGTCGGCAACCGTCCACCGCATCGACACGATGCAGGATCTGCAGGGGGATGCACATGCGCTCGATCGTTCGTGTTGCTTCGGTGGCGGCGGCCGCCACGCTCGCCGGGCTGGTCCTGCCGTCGGTGGCCGCGGCGGAGGTCACGGGGGAGATCGCAGTCGACGCGTCGTCCGTCGGCAGCGACGTGATCGTCACCGTCACGGACACCGTGGCCGAGGACTTCCCGGCCAGGATCTGCCAGGTCGCCCTGGAGGCGGTGGAGGTGGAGGAGTCGACCCCGCTCCCGTCCGAACCCGAATTCTTCTTCCTCCTGCCCGCCGCGGCGATTCCTTCTCTCCCCGAAGGTTTTCCCGTCGAAAGGGCGTTCCCGTACCCCGAGACGGGGGAATACGCCCACACGTTCACCGGGGTGCCCGACGGGGAGTGGCAGATCGACTACTTCTGCGCGGTGTTCGACGGGCAGAGCGATGCTCCCGCAGGTTACTGGTTGACTCCCGGCATCCCACCGGCTCCCGATCTCGAACTCGAGGCGAACCGGGAGTCGATCCCGGTGACGGTGGCCGGAGGGGAGTCCGAAGGGCTCGACGAGACGGCGCCGGAGACACTCGGGGAGCCGCAAGGGACGGTTCCGGAGATTTCCGGAGAGCCGGAATGCACGAGCCTGTCCTGTCTGTTGCTCTCCGGATCCGCCGGCGACAACTGAATTCATCCGTTCGAACGACACCGGCCGCATTCGGGTGCAGTTCAGGCACCGAATGCGGCCGGTGTCGTCGGGGCAGAAAATCGAGGTTCGACAAGGGGCTTTCGCGTACTTCGTCTGGATCCGGCAGGATTCTCGTCCTACGATGTCGAAACCGCTTGTCTGCGGAGAAAGTCCGTGTGCATCGAAATCGATGCGAAATTCAGAGGGGACCGTCCATGCGCACATTCACCCGAGCTGCCTCGATCGTGGCGGCGACAGCTGCCGCCGCTCTGGCGTTCCCGTCACTGGCCTCGGCTGCCGACGACATCGGGGAGATCAAGGTAGCCGCGTCGGCTACTGGAAGCGACCTGACCATCACGTTCACGGACGATACGGCCGAGGATGTCGATCTGAAGTACTGCTTCGTGTTCGTCGTCGATGAGGAAGCCGCCGGGGCGGAGGACCCTCGAAGCATGCACGTCATCCGTGTGCACGACGAACAGTGGTCGGGAGGGACATTGGACGCGAGCAACCTCGTCGAGATCCCCTTCCCGGAGGACGGCGGCGAGTTCTCGCACACCTACACGGATCTGGAAGACGGGGAGTGGCAGGTCGTCTACAACT
Source organism: Rhodococcus sp. Z13 (assembly GCF_025837095.1). Taxonomy (NCBI): domain Bacteria; kingdom Bacillati; phylum Actinomycetota; class Actinomycetes; order Mycobacteriales; family Nocardiaceae; genus Rhodococcus; species Rhodococcus sacchari. Next base: position 4,014,591 of record NZ_CP107551.1, on the reverse strand, counting down.
GCGCGGCGGCCAGATCCACTGCACCCGAGGAAGGTGCGTATTGGTCGAACAGTGATGAGGAGGGGATGTTCGGGGACGGGGCACCGAACCGAGAGCCCATCGTCATCATCCTGCCTCAGGAGGCGGAAGAGCCGGGATGCACCGGCCTGGGCTGCCTCCTGTCCGGATCGGCCGGCTGACCCGGCACGTAGCACCGGCCGCGTCGGTATCCGTTCGGGACCGACGCGGCCGGTGTCGTATGTGTGGGAGAGCTCAGCCTGCCGAGGCGGTTCGAGGAGAATCCGAGCGCGACGGTGTGGTGACCACCGGCCGTGCGACGAGCGCGCGGAAGCATACGCTCGCCAGGACGAAGGTGCCCAGCGCGCCGAGCACCGTGGCGATGCCCGTCGAACCGGACCGGCCGTCGATCGCGTAACCGGCGAGGGGACCGTCGGCGAGGCTGTGTTCCTCGACGTCCTCGGCCATGCACTCGCCGGTGATGTCGCCGGGCAGGGTGCCCGTCTCGCATCCGCGCGTGGTGGTGACCTCCAGAGCGCCCGGCCAGTCGACGGCGAGGGGTGCGACGATCCCGGCCACGATCAGCGTCGTGAACCCCAGCCCGACGAACAGGGCGCCGCGCGAACGGGGCCGGGGTCGCGGGGCGGGGGATGCGTCGGGGTCGAGCGGGTTGACGGGCATCCGGGTGAGGTACACGGATTCCGGCGAGACCCGCGCGACGGCGAGAACCAGCGCGGCCGTCACGACCCCCTCGACGAGACCCACCGGCACGTGGGTGGCGTACAGGAACCCGATGTTCGACAACGGCACCGCCGTGGAACCGCCCAGGGCGTATTCGACGACGAAACCCGTCACCGCCGCGAGCACCGAGACGAATCCCGCCGCGAACGAGGCCGGGCCCAGGACGAGCGCCCCGGACCGCACGCGCCGGTGCTCGAGCAGGGCGCGCAGGGCCGTGGCGGTGAGGAACGCCGCGGCGACGGCGATCAGCACCATGTTGGTGACGTTGGAACCCAGGGCGGACAGGCCGCCGTCGGCGAAGACGAAGGCCTGCACGACGAGCACCAGCGTCACCGCGAGCGCGCCCACGAACGGGCCGAGCAGGATCGCCGCGAGCGCGGCCCCCACCACGTGCCCGCTGACGTCGGGCAGCACCGGCACGTCGACCACCTGCAGTGCGAAGACCAGCGCGGTGACCAGCGCCGCGGTCGGAACCGACCGCTTGTCGAGATCGCTGCGGGCGTACCAGACGGCGATGCCGACGCCGATGACGGCGATGAGGAAGAACCATGCCGATGCCCGGGCGTCGACCAGTCCGTCGCTCATGTGCAGGGCCAGCGCGTCCACCCCTGCCGTGCCACTCGGACCGATCATCCTCGATGCCTCCCGTCGACGGAGTGTCCTGCGGCGAAGGCTAGTACCGGACAGGGGGAGGCGGAGCGTTTTCGTTCCGGAGCGGGACGAAGCCCCACGGGAAAACCGGAACGTGTTCTATATTCCGTCCATGTACGAATGGTCGGACACGGACCTCATGTTCCGCGACGCTCTGCGCGGTTTCATCGAGAAGGAAATTCGCCCCCACGTCGACAGGCTCGAAGCCGGCGAATTACCGCCGTACGACATCATCCGGAAGCTGTACGCGACGTTCGGCATCGACGAGATGGCCCGCGAATCCCTCGAACGCGCCCTCGCGAAGGAGGAACGCGGAGAGAAGAGTTCGGGCGGCGGGGGCATGAACGCGTCACCGGGGATGGCGGCCCTGCTCAACATCGAACTCGCCGGCGTGAGTCTCGGACTCGTCGCATCACTGGGGGTGAGCCTGGGGTTGACCGCGGGCACGATCCGCAGCCGTGGCACCCTGGAGCAGAAGAAGCGCTGGCTGCCGGGCCTGGTGACCTTCGAGAAGGTCGGCGCGTGGGCGATCACCGAACCGGATTCGGGGTCCGACGCCTTCGGTGGCATGAAGACCACCGTCCGGCGCGACGGCGAGGACTACATCCTCAACGGGCAGAAGACGTTCATCACCAACGGCCCCTACGCCGACGTCGTCATCGTCTACGCCAAGCTCGACGAGGGTGATCCGTCCGTGGACCGCCGCGACCGCAAGGTGCTCGCCTTCGTGCTGGAGAAGGGCATGGAGGGGTTCACGCAGAGCCCGCCCTTCAAGAAGATGGGCATGAACTCGTCGCCGACGGGTGAGCTGTTCTTCGACAACGTGCGCGTGACCCGCGACCGGCTGCTGGGGGAGACCGAGGAGGGCGGTCGCAGCGACGGCAAGGAGAGCGCCCGCGAGTCGTTCGCGGCCGAGCGGATCGGCATCGCCTATCTCTCGCTCGGCATCATCGAGCAGTGCCTGCGGCTGTGCACCGACTACGCGAAGTCGCGGAAGCTGTGGGGCAAGGAGATCGCACAGTTCCAGCTCATCCAGCTCAAGCTCGCCGAGATGGAGATCGCCCGGATCAACGTGCAGAACATGGTCTTCAGTGCCATCGAGCGGGCGCAGGAGGGGAAGCCGGTGAGCCTGTCGGAGGCCTCGGCGATGAAGCTGTACTCCTCGCGGGCGGCGACCGAGGTCGCGATGGAAGCGGTCCAGCTGTTCGGCGGGAACGGATATATGGCCGAATATCGGGTCGAGCAGCTCGCGCGGGACGCCAAATCGCTGATGATCTACGCGGGCAGCAACGAAATTCAAGTCACACATATCGCGAAAGGAATTCTTACTGCACAGTAGGGAACTTCTGACCGGCCGGTAAGGAATTCGACACGCCGTCGGAAACGCGGCGAAATGGACATTTCGTCACGCGGCGAACAATTCTGCGGCTTCGTCGTCTATTGTTCGCCGTGACGAAGCGAACCGGTCGTCACGAGGGGGACGCCCGGTTTTCGCGGGGGTATCGAGCGGAAATCGAGGGGAGCGATGTACGCATACCGAACGAAGCACGGCGAGAAATCGATAGGTGCGAGGGGCGGGGACGGGCCGGTGACGACGGACGGCCGCACGGCGCGAGCGGAACGCACGCGCCGCGCCGTCATCGAAGCCCACGTCGACCTGATCCGCAGGGGGGAACTCAAACCCACCGGCGCGCAGATCGCCGCGAAGGCCGGGGTGTCGCTGCGCTCGCTGTGGGGACACTTCGGCGACCTGGAGACCCTCTTCGAGGCGACCGGCACCGAACTGATGCGCCGGCTCGACGACGCCTACGAACCCGTCGACCCGGCGCTGCCGCTCGACGAGCGGATCGACGCCTACTGCCGTCAGCGGGCCGAACTGCTGGAGTACATCGCGCCGTTCGCGCGGGCCTCGTCGCTCCGGGCGCCGTTCTCACCGGCCCTGCAGCGCATCCGCCTGCGGCACATCGAACGGGCGAAGGAGGACACGATGGACCTGTTCGCCGACTGCTTCGAGGGGGTCGACCCCGCCGTCCGCCGGCAGGCGGAGAACGCGATCGGGGTCGCGACGGCCTGGCCCATGTGGATGTCGCTGCGCGACGTGCTGCGCCTGTCGGTGCCCGAATCCGTCGAGGTGGTCAAGCGCGCGGTCGCGGCCCTGCTGAGCGAGGTGTCGTCCACCGCGCCCACACGCCCCGAACCGGCGATGGCGTCCTGACGCCCTAGCTCCGCGACGACCCGGCCCGCGCCGTCAGGAACGTCTCGACGGCGGGCAGAGCCGCCGCGACGGTCGCGGCGTGGTCGGCTCCGCGCAGGATCGCCAGCCGCGCCCCGGGTACGGTGCGCGAGATCGCCCGGGTGTCGTCCACCCGCAACCGGTCCTCGGACCCCACGACGGCGAGCGTCGGCAGGTCGAGCGCGGCCAGATCCGCGTCGTCGATCCCGGGTTCACGATCGGACCGGCGGAAGTACGCGGCGAGGGCCAGCGGGTCGTTGCGCAGGAACGCCGTACGGGTCGCGGGGTCGACGGGCGTGCGGCGTCGCTGTTCCCAGGCGCGGAGGAAACCCTCCATGCCCTCGTGTTCGAGCACGTCCACGGTGCCGGGGAAGAACATCGCGTCCATTGCGCCCTCCTGCGGTCGGGCGCTGCCGCCGAGCAGGATCAGACTCGCCAGCCGCTCCGGTCGTGCGACGGCGAGGGCGAGCCCCGCCCGGGCTCCGAACGAGTACCCGACATAGTGCACGCGCGGGGGTTGCACGGCGTCGAGGACGGCGAGCAGGTCCCCGACGATCGCCTCCATCGCGTAGGAGTTCTCGTCGTGCGGGGTGTCGCTGCGGCCGTGCCCGCGCAGGTCCGGCATGAGCAGCCGGAACCGCTCGCCCAGCGCACGAACGTAACCGAAGCCGCGCCACACCGCCGACGACAACGCGCTGCCGTGGACCAGCAGCACGACCGGCGCGTCGTCGGGGCCAGCGACGGAGAACCGGATCCGGGTGCCGTCGCCGGGATTCGTCGCCTCGCTCGTCGTCACCCTGCTCACCGCTGCAGTATGACCGACCTGGTCACCCCGATCTCCCCGAGGAACCGCTCGTCGTGCGAGACCACGACGAGCGCACCGCCGAACGCCCGCAGCGCCTGCGTCAGGTGCGCGAGGGCCGGCAGATCCAGGTTGTTCGTCGGTTCGTCCAGCAGCAGCAACTGCGGTGCCGGATCGGCGGCGAGGACGACGGCCAGCGCCGCCCGCAGACGTTCCCCACCGGACAGCGCCCCCACCGGCACCTCGGCGTGCCGGCCGCGGAACAGGAACCGCGCCAGCCGCGCCCGGATCTCGTGCGGCGTCAGGTGCGGGGCCCGTTTCTCCGCGTTCTCCGCCACCGAGAGATCGTCGTCGAAGATGTCGAGGCGCTGCGGCAGCAGCGCGAACGGCACCAGCGGCCCGGCCTCCACGAGGCGGTGCAGCAGCGTCGTCTTGCCCGACCCGTTCGCGCCGCGCAGCGCGATCCGCTCGGGGCCGACGATCTCCACCGGTGCCGCGGCCACCCGCCGGCCCGGCGGGACCGTCGTCCCGGGCAGGTCGATGCGGATCTCCCGGTCGTCGCGCACCGCGTCGCTCGCGCGGGCCAGTTTCTCCCGGGCGGTGGTCAGATCCTCCTCGTGTTCGCAGCGGAACCGTCCCGCCGACTCCTGGGCCTGCCGCTTGCGGGCATCCATGACGATCTTCGGTTCGCGCTTCTGCTCGTACATCTTGCGGCCGTACCGCTGCCGCCGTGCGAGCGCGACCTGGGCGGCGGACAGTTCCCGCGCCTGCCGCCGCACGTCGTTGCGGGCCTCGCGCACCGCGGCGCGCGCCGCCTCCTGCTCTTCGGCGACGATCTGCTCGTAGTCCCCGAAACCACCGCCGAACAGCCGCAACGAACCCTCGCGCAGTTCTGCGATCGCGTCCATGCGTTCGAGCAGGTCGCGGTCGTGGCCCGCGACGAGCACCGTCCCCGGGAAACGCTCGAGCGCGTCCTGCAGCCGGGCCCGCCCCTCGGCGTCGAGGTTGTTGGTCGGCTCGTCGAGCAGCAGCAGGTCGGGTTCGTCGAGCAGCCGCGCGGTGAACGCCAGCAGCACGGTCTCCCCGCCGGAGAGCTGGCCGACCGTGCGGTCGAAACCGCCCGCGTCGGGCAGGATCCGGTCGAGCCCGACCCGGTGCACGAGGGCGAGGGCGCGGTCCTCGATGTCCCACCGGTCGGCGACGACCTCGAAGTCGCGCTCGTCGCACGATCCGGATTCGATGCGCCGCAGGGACTTACGGACCTCACCGATGCCGAGGACGGCGTCCACCGGGACGGCCGGGTCGAGGGTGACGTCCTGCGGCAGGTACGCCACCCGGCCCCGGGTGTCGACCGACCCCGAGGTGGGATGCAGCCTGCCGGAGATCAGTTGTAGAAGAGTGCTTTTCCCGCTCCCGTTGCGGCCCACCAGGCCGATGCGTCCGCCGGACAGCACGGCGTCGAGGTTCTCGAGAGCGACGGTGCCGTCGGGGTGGGTGTAGGAGAGGGCGGACAGAGTGATGCCGGACGAGGACATGGCGGCTCCCGGAGGTGTCGAGGATCGGCTGCGCGAACGCGCGGGACGGAACCTCTACAGGAGCAACGGACTTCTCCGATCGACGGCGACGGGATGCGTACTCCATGTTGAGGGAGGGCGTCGTGCGCCGCAACCGATTTTTCCCACGCCGCCCCACCTGCGGAAACGGACATCGGGTCGGTGGAGGGGGCATCATCGAGACCGTGCGTGTACGACTGCTGACCTCGCTTGTGGCAGGGGCCACGATCCTGTCGGCGTCCGCGTGCGCCACCGGCCCCGACCAACCGGAGACCGTCGCCGAGGAGTTCGCCGCCGCCCTCGACGCCGGCGACGTGCGGACCGCCGCCGCGCTGACCACCGATCCGGCCGCGGCCGAGGACACCCTCGAGCGGATCTTCGACGGGCTCGGCACCGACGACCCCACCGTGCGTGTCGCGAGGACGGGAGACGGCGGCACCTTCGAACTCGACGTCGCCTGGACCTTCGACGAGGGACAGGACTGGTCGTACCGGACGACGGGCGTCGCCGCGGAGGACCCTGCCGCCGAGGAGTGGCGCATCGACTGGGATCCCGCACTGCTCGCCCCCGACCTCGGGGACGGCGACTCGCTGCGCTACCTGACCACGGTCGGGCCGCCCCCGACGATCTTCGACCGGGCCGGCCGCCCGTTCCTGAGCGAGCAGGTCGTCACCGTCGTGAGCCTGGACGCGACCGCGGACCCCGCGGCGGTCGCGCCCGTGCTGGCGGAGGTCGCCCCGACGATCACCGCGGAGTGGCTCGCCGGGGAGGTCGCGAAGGCCGAGGGCAGCCCGGTCGGGGTGGTCACCCTGCGTGCGGACGACCTCGCGCGGGTCGAGGACCGCCTCCGGGCGCTGCCCGGGGTGACGCTCGCGGCCCAGACCCGGCTGCTCACCACCGAACGCGAACTGGCCTCCCCGGTGTGGTCCGGGCTCGCCGAGCTGTGGCAGGAGGGTCAGGAGGCCTCCGTCGGCTGGGTGGTCCAGCGGGTCGCCGCGGACGGGACGGCGTGGCAGGTCGCGGGGGAGTCGGGACCCGAGGCGCCCGATCTGACGACCACCATCGACCTCGACCTGCAGCGACGCGCCGAGGCGGCCCTCGCCCCGCTCGACCGGCCGGCGGTGATCGTCGCCGTCGAACCGTCCACCGGTGCGATCCGCGCGATCGCCCAGAACGCCGTCGCCGACGACGAGGGACCGGTGGCGGTGACCGGGCTGTACCCGCCGGGTTCGACCTTCAAGGTGGTGACCACCTCGGCGGCCCTGCAGGCCGGGCTCGCCGGACCCGACACGGTGCTGCCCTGCCCGGGCACGGCGTCGATCGGGTCGCGTGTGATCCCCAACGACGACAACTTCGATCTCGGGCCGGTACCGCTGCACACGGCGTTCGCGAACTCGTGCAACACGACGATGGGGCAGCTCGCCCTGGACCTGCCGCCGGACGCGCTGCAGCAGGCCGCCCGGCAGTTCGGTCTCGGTCTCGACTACGTCACCCCGGGTCTCGTCACGGTCACCGGCAGCGTGCCCGTCGCGGAGCCCGACGCCGCCCGCGTGGAGGCGTCGATCGGGCAGGGTGAGGTGACGGCTTCACCCTTCGGGATGGCGCTCGTCGCGGCGTCGGTCGCGAACGGTGCGACGCCGCTGCCCGTGCTGGTCGAGGGGCGGCCCGCGACGGCCGATGCGACCGTCGATCCGGCGCCGGAAGAGGTCACGGTCGCATTGCGAACCATGATGCGCGAGACCGTCACCGGGGGGACGGCGAGTACGTTGCGTGACATACCGGATCTGACCGGGAAGACGGGAACGGCAGAGTACGGTGACAACGTCGGGGCGCACGGCTGGTTTATCGGTACGCAGGATAATCTGGCTTTTGCGGTGTTCGTGGCGGGGGCGGACAGCTCGGCTCCCGCTCTCGACGTCGCAGGCCGGTGGTTGAGGGGTTGACCGTGGCGCAATCGTGATTGGTTCGTTCACAACTTGTGCTGGATTCTCCTGTGACTGGAGTGAAGGTTGTTGCATATGGGGCTTCGTGGGTGGCGAGAGAAGCGGGGGCGCATCGTGGCGCTCGCCGTCGCTCTCGTCGTGGCGGTCGTGGCACTGACGACGGTCGTCTTCTCGGACTCTCGTAGCGAGGCGGAACGTCTCGTCGACGATTTCGTGGCAGCCCTCGACGGCCGGGATCCCCGGGCCGCCGCCGAGCTCACCTCGTACCCGAACGCGGCCGAGGAGACCATCACGCAGATGTTCGACGGTCTCGCGGACGGCAGTGTCGACTACGAGGTCACCCAGCTCGTCCAGCTGAACGAGGACTCGGGCTACTTCACGCTCTCGGCGGACTGGGACTTCGGCGAGGACCGCAACTGGTCGTACCAGGTGAACGGTTCCGTGCGGAAACTCGCCGTCGGCTGGCGCGTCTCGTGGGACCCGGAGGTCGTCGTGCCGGATCTCGGCGGCGGCCGCACCGTGCACCTCGTCCGCACCGACGCAGAACCCCCGAAGATCTTCGACGGCGCGGGCCGGCTCCTCATGGAGGAACAGACCATCAACGCCGTCGTCCTCGACCCGGCGAAGATGCCCGACCCCGTCGACACCACCACCCGCCTGGCCGCCGTGCTCGAGCCGGTCGCGCCCGTGATCACCGCCCAGCTCATGCAGGAGCGGATGCAGGAGGAGCCGGGCAACCGGATCACCGCGGTCAAGCTCCGCGACCAGGACTACCAGTTCCTCGAGGACGGCATCGTGTCGATCCCCGGCGTCGAGGTGGTCAAGACCCCCACGCTGATCAGCGCGGATCGTCGCATCTCCACGCCGCTGCTCGACTCGCTCCGCTCGGCCTGGCAGCTCGAACGCGACCGCACCTCCGGCTGGGCCGTCACTCTCGAGGACCCCGAGGAGGGCCCGATCCAGGTGACCGGCTACCAGGGACCGCCGCCGCCGGACCTGAACGCCACCGTCGACTCGCACGTGCAGCTCGCCGCCAAGGAGGCGGTGGTCACCGCCGGTACCCCGGCCGCACTCGTCGCGATCCGGCCGTCGACCGGCGGCATCCTCGCCGCCGACGTCAACAACTGGGCCATGGAACTCGGCCCGGTGCTCACCCACGGTCTCTACCCGGCCGGTGGGGTGCTCGACCCCGTGCGGACGGCCGCGGCCCTGGACCGCGGCGTCGACCCCGACGACGTGAGCACGGACGATCTCGCCGACACCGCGCGCCGGCTCGGCCTGGGCGTGGACTACGAGGTGCCCGGCTTCGACTTCGAGACCGCGCAGATCGGCCACAGCCGCTCCGGCGTGGTGCAGTTCGCCGGCTCGGACTCGGACGACGCCCTCGTCACCCCGCTCGGTGCGGCCGTGCTCGCCGCGTCCGTCGCCCGCGGTGACGCCGCCGCCCCCACGATCGTGCAGGGACAGAGCGCCGTCGGCGACACCCCCGAGCCGCTGCCCGCCTCCGTCGTCGACGCCCTGCGCGGCATGATGACCGACAACGTGCAGAACGGACCGGCGTCCTTCCTGCGCCGCCACGCCGGCCTCGTCGGGATCGCCGCGGCCAGCGGAGACGACCGCTGGTTCTACGGCTACACCGGCAACGACCTCGCCTTCGCGGTCTTCGTCGCCGACGCCGACGGCGGCGACCGCGCGATCAAGATGGCCGACACCTTCCTGACGAAGCTCGGCCAGCCCCTGCTCGGCGAGTAACTCCCGGCGCGGGACCCGCCGCGACCCGCGGGTACGTTGAGCAGTCGTGACCGTTCTCGACGTGGCCCTGCTGGTGGTGGCAGGTTTCTTCGCGGGCGTCGTCGGGTTCGTCACCGGCCTCGCCTCGATCGTGTCCTATCCGGCGCTGCTCGCGGTGGGTCTGCCGCCGGTCGCGGCGAACGTCACCAACACCGTCGCGATGGTGGGCGTGGGGCTCGGGGCGCTGTCCAGTTCGTCGCGGGAGGTCGTCGACACCGGCCCGAAGGTGTGGTGGTGGACGCTCTACGCCGCCCTCGGGGGCGCGGCCGGAGCGCTGGTGCTGCTGGTCGCGCCACCCGGGTCGTTCGAGGCGATCGTGCCCTATCTGGTCGGTCTCGCGGCGCTCGCGCTGCTGCTGCAGCCACGCATCCGCAACCTCGCCGACGGCCGCGACCTGCCCGGGGTGTTCTCCGTCGCGGTGTTCGTCGTGTCGGTCTACGGCGGTTACTTCGGCGCCGGGGCCGGCGTCATCTTCCTGGCCCTGATCCTGATCTGCACCTCCGAGCAGATCTGGCGGGCCAGCATCCTCAAGAGCTACCTGCTCGGCGTGGCCAATCTCGTCGCGGCCGTCGGCTTCGCCGTCTTCGGGCCGGTGCACTGGGTCGCCGCCGCGGCCATGGCCGTGGGGGGCCTTCGCCGGTGGGCGGTGCGGTCCGCCGCTGGTCCGGCGGATCCCGCCGAACCTGCTGCGCATGGGCGTCGCCCTGGCCGGCTTCGGCCTCGCAGGGTGGCTGGCCCTGCGCTGAGCCGGGCCGCTGTGGGAGTTCGTGCCTACTGCACGCCCTGCATCAGCTTCTTGATGCGCGGGGCGAACAGCGCGAGCACCACACCCACCAGGATCGACGCGCCGCCGATCCACAGGTAGTAGGGCACCTCGTCGTTCTCGTCGTAGAACCCGGCGAGGGTGCCGGCCATCGCGGTGCCGCAGGCCACCGACAGGTAGAACAGCGCGACCATCTGCGTGTGGAAGTTCCTCGGCGCGAGCTTGGTCGCGAGCGACAACCCGACGGGCGACAGGAACAGCTCGGCGAAGGTGAACAGCAGCAGGACGAAGACCAGCCCGAGCAGCGGGGCGCTGTTGGGTCCGCCGCCGGCCATCGGGATGAAGCACAGGAACGCGATGCCCATGATGATGGTGCCCGCCGCGAACTTGATCGGCGACGACGGCTGCCGCGGCCCCATCTTCGTCCACACCGCGGCGAAGACACCTGCGAACAGGATGATGAAGACCGGGTTGATGGACTGCACCCAGGAGGGCGGGAACTCCCAGCCGAACAGGTCGCGGTTCAGGCGGGTGTCGGCGTAGACGGCGACCATCGTGAACTGCTGCTGGAACAGCGACCAGAACACCGCGCTCGCGATGAACATCGGGATGAACGACAGCACCCGGCTGCGCTCGACCGGGGTGATCTGCTTGCTCGTCAGCATGATGACGAAGTAGGCGACCGTCGCGACGATCGTCAGGGCGACGAGGATGTCGGACATGTTGCCCGTGGTGACGAGGCCGCTCAGCACGGCGATCGCGACGAGGGCCACGGCGGCCACGCCGATCCCGGCCGCCTTCGTGCGCGTCTCGGTGGGCAGGGGGTGCGGCGGCACCTTGCCGATGTCGCCGAGATGCTTGCGGTAGATCGTGTACTGCAGCAGGCCGAGGAACATGCCGACCGCTGCGAGACCGAAGCCCCAGTGGAATCCGTAGCGCGTCTGCATGAAGCCGGTGAGCAGCGGGCCGACGAGCGCGCCGAGGTTCACACCCATGTAGAAGATGGAGAAACCGGCGTCGCGGCGGGGATCCTGCTCGTCGTAGAGATCGCCGACGATCGAGGTCGCCGTGGCCTTGAGGCCACCGCTGCCTAAAGCGACCAGCACCAGGCCGACACCCACGCCGGCGAAGCCGGGCAGCACCGCGAGTGCGATGTGACCGAACATGATGAGCACGGCGCTGTAGAAGAGGGTGCGTTCCGAGCCGAGCAGCCGGTCGGCGATCCACGCGCCGAGGATGGTGGACAGGTAGACCGTGCCGCCGTAGGCGCCGACGATGGAGGTCGCGGCCGCCTGGCTGATCCCCAACCCGCCCTCGGACACCGAGTAGTACAGGTAGTAGATCAGGATGCCCTGCATGCCGTAGAAGGAGAACCGCTCCCACATCTCGACACCGAACAGATTGGCCAGGGGCAGGGGCTGGCCGAAGAAGCGATGGTCGGATCGAGACCCGGTCAGCGTGGGGGGTTCCGTCGTGGACATGATCCCCACTCTTGCATCGGAGAGGGCGTCGGCGCGAAAAAATCACGCAGACCACGGAGCCGGATCACATCGCCGCAACGCATGTGAGATTCGGGATCACACGCCGGCGGTGCTGCTCAGGAGCGGTGTGCGTCGACCTTGCGGCGCTGGACGACGGCGGCGAGAAGACGCCAGCCCACCAGGAAGGCACCGAGGAAGCAGGTCGCCACGATGATGAACGCGGTGGCGGTGCCCTGGCCGGTGACGGCGCGCAGCAGCATGCCCACCACGAGGGTGCTGACCCAGACGAGCAGGCCGGTGGGCACGGCGGCGAAGGCGTCGAACTTGTCGCGGTAGAGCCATGCGGTGAGGAACCACCCGACGGTGAGGCCGCCGAGGAACGGCCAGGCGGTTCCTGCCAGACCCACGAGATCGAGAATTTCGTTGTGGCTGGAGCGGCCGAGCGCGGCGAACACGACGACCAGCACGACGTCGATCGCCAACGCCGGGGTGTACTTCTTCACGGCCTCCAGGGTAGCCGCGCGGTCGTCGGGCGGAATCGCCGCAACCCGCCGGCGGGACCGATACGGACGAAGCGCCCCTCCCGGAGGAGGGGCGCTTCTCGTGGGCCGGGGATCGGCGCGGGCGATCAGGCCTGCAGGCCGGCCTCGATCTGGAGGGTGATGGTGATCTTGTCGCCGACCACGGCGCCGCCGCCCTCGAGCGGCATGTCGATGCTGATGCCGAAGTCCTTGCGGTTGATGACGGTGGTGGCCTCGAAACCGGCGACCGGGCCGTTGCCCATGCCGGGGTTGACGCCGTTGTACTCGAGCTTCAGCTCGACCGGGCGGGTGACGCCGCGGAGGGTGAAGTCGCCGGTGACGACGTAGTCCTCGCCGTCGGCGCGCACGCCGGTGGAGGTGAAGGTCGCGACGGGGAACTGCTCGGCGTCGAAGAAGTCGGCGGACCGGACGTGCGCGTCGCGGTCGGCGTTCTTGGTGTTGATCGAGGTGACGTCGATCTCGGCGTTCACGGAGGCGGTGCCGTCCTCGGCGACGGTGATGGCGCCGGAGAACTTCTCGAAGGTGCCACGCACCTTGCTGACCATGAGATGACGGACGGTGAAGCTCACGTCGGAGTGGACGGGGTCGATGGCCCAGGTGCCGGCGGTCAGACCGGGGAAGGTGGTGGTTGCGGTCGTCATGGCGACTCCTCGATTCGATTGAAGTTTCAACTTACTGTCTTCGACTATGCCACCAGATGGTTGACGGTGCAACTATTTTTTCGGGGGGCGGCCGATCAGGCCGGTTCGGGATCCTCGAGCGGCCGGCGGCGCCGCGCCAGCACCGACCGCTCGTGCTCCTCACGCTCGGCGACCGGGTCGATCTCGTCGTTGTCGGCCGTCCGGTACATCACCGCGACCGTGCCCCAGCCTGCCAGCGCCACGAACACGAAGCTCACGATCCGGTAGACCAGCACCGCGGCGAGCGACTGCGACGCGCTCAGCCCCGCGGCCGTGAGCGTCGCGATGAGGGTTCCGTCGACGAAGCCGAGACCGCCCGGCGCGAGCGGCACACTGCCCACCGCCTTCGCCGCCGTGAACGCGATGAACAGCCCGGCCACTGACGGCGACCCGCCGACCGCCCAGCAGGCCAGGCCCAGGCAGGCGACATCGAAGATGCGGTGCACCGCCGACCACGCCACCGCGGCGAACGCGTCGCGGCGCGCGAGATCCACGGCCTCGAGCTGGGCCAGGATGCGTTCGAAGGCGTCGAAACCGGTGTCGAGGGGCTTGCGCAGAAGCTTGTTGACCCGCCGCAGCAACCAGCCGCCGGCCGACTCGATCGACGACGGGTTCTGCGCGACGTACCGCAGCCCGTAGATCAACGCGACCCCACCCACCAGGGACAACGCGAGCGTCACCGGGCTGATGCTGCTGCCGACCGCGAAGGCGCCGATCATGCCCACCGACGCCAGCGTCGCCGCCGCGATCACCCCCGAGACCGCCAGCTGCCAGGACGCCACCACCGGCGTCGCCCCCCACTTGCGGGTCTGCTTGTAGGTGAAGGCGGTGGAGAACACCGGCCCCGCCGGCAGGGTCACCGCCATCGCGGTGCTGCCGTAGATCACCGACGCCGACCGCCAGTGCCCCACGTGCACGCCGCCGGCGCGCAGCAGCCGCTGCTGGACACCCGCGAATCCGCTGAGGGAGATCATCTGGGCCAGCACGCATGCGAAGAACCAGCCCCAGTGCATCTCGGTGATGGCACGCCAGGAGTCGTGCATGGTCGGCCAGAGGTAGACGGCCTCGGCCGTGAGCAGGGCGACGAGCGCCGCCGCGAGCACCCACTTGATCCACCGGAACGAGCCCCGACGCGGCGTGGCGTCGGGGCGTGAAGGATCGTCGTGGGGCTGCGCCACGGTGTTCACGGTAACCGACGCATCGTCGGTTACCGCCGTTTCGGGGCGTGTCGGACGGCCTCAGACGGACTCCTCGGAGGCCTCCTCACCCGTCCCGGATTCGTCCTGTCCGTCCGATTCCCCGGGACCTCCGGGATAGCGGACGGGCCACGCGAGGTGCGTCATCCGGCGGCGCCCCCGCAACTGCACCTCGTCGCCGAGCTCCCACTGGCTGCGTTCCTCGTCGTCCGCGAAGTACAGCGCGCTCGACGATGCGAGCACCCTGCTCGGACGCAGTTTCGCAAGCTCCGTCAGCCGCGACGCCTCGTTGACCGGGTCCCCGATCACCGTGTACTCGAAGCGCTCCGCCGCGCCGATGTTGCCGGCGACCGCCAGGCCCGCCGACACCCCGATACCGATGTCGAGACCGGTGATCTCGTCGAGCGCGAAGCGCAGTTCCCGCGCCGCCGCGAGCGCCGCGGTGGGCGCATCCGGACGGTCCAGGGGAGCGCCGAAGATCACAAGGGCCGCGTCGCCCATGAACTTGTTGACGAAACCGTGGTGCTTGTCCACCACCTCGACGACGACGCGGAAGAACTCGTTGAGCAGATCCACGACCTCGCTCGGGGGCCGTTCCGCGGCGGTCGCCGTCGAACCGACCATGTCGACGAACAGCACCGCCACGTAGCGGGTCTCCCCACCCAGCTCGGTGCCGTACTGCAGGGCGCGGCGGGCGACGTCCTCGCCGACGTGCTGACCGAACAGCTCCCGCAGCCGGCGACGCTCGTCGGACTCGGTCATCATGCGGTTGAAGCCGACCTGCAGCCGCCCGATCTCGCTGCCGTCGAACACCTCGACCTGCACCCCGGACGCCCCGCGCTGCACGCGCTCGATCGCCCAGCGCAGCTGCTTGATGGGATCGGAGATCTGCGCCGAGGTGAGCAGCGACAGCACCAGCGCGAGCCCGATGGAGGTCACCGCGAGGGCCAGCACCGCCAGGGCCAGCGCGTCGGGCGCGAACTCGTTGTCGGTGCTGAGCTGGGTCACGCACAGCAGTACGATGCCCGCGACCGGCATCAGCGTGCCGAGACCCCAGGTCATCGCGAGGCGGGTACCGACCCCGGGCGCCATGGTCCGGTCGAAGTTGCCCTCGCTCAGCGCCCGCGCCGCGACCGGACGCAGGATGCGCTCACCGAGCATGTAGGTGAAACCGAAGGTGCTGGTCGCGGCCATGGCGACGGTGAGCGAGACCGCCACGGCGAGCGACGGCATCTCCTCCGCGGTGAGGAAGACGAACAGCACGCCGCCGAGGAACCACAGGACCAGATGGACGATGGCCTGCCGCAGCGGGGCGTGCAGGGCCGCCATCTGCTCCGACCGGGTCGGCGGGCCGCCACGCAACTGCCAGCGCACCACGGACCGCAGCATGATCGCCGCGGCGCTGAGACTCACGATGCCGGCGAAGACCAGGTACACCGCGAACACCGCGAAGTTGCGCACGCGGTCGGCGACGATCGCGTCGGTCTCGGCGATGGGGATCCCGTAGCGCACGAACGCGAACACCAGCATGGCGCCGAAGAGGTTCGACGCACCCATCGAGACCATGTAGAGCGGCCAACGACTCCGCAACGTCGCCGCGACAGCTCGGTATGACCTCAACACGACTTCAAATCAAACCATTGTGTGGACGCTCACAGGACTCGGCGGTCACCTCGAGGGCCCCGAAGTGGTTGGATTCACTCGCTCCGTACGTCGCCATGAAAGGGATGAATCGGACCCATGAGGCCGTCGACTCCGGACCCGGATGCACCGCTCTGGCGGGCCGCCCAGGTGTTCCGGCTGGTCACCGTCCTCTACGCCGTCGGCTCCCAGTCCTCGACCGTCGACAACTACACCCGCCCCACCCTGTCGTGGATGCTCATCGGGGTGCTCGTCGCGTGGTCTGTCACCTCGGCGGTCCTGCTGTCGCGGGAGGCCCGACTGCGCCGCACGGTCGTCGTGGTGGACCAGATCGTCGCGATCTCCCTCATGGCCGCGACCCGGCTCGTCTCCGACCACGACTGGTACAGCAACCACCAGACCATGCCCACGACCCTGTGGGTGGCGAACTCGGTGATCTCCGCCGCCGTCCTCGGCGGCCCGCTGCTGGGCACCGGCTCGGCGCTGGTCATGGCCACCGTCAGTGCCGTCGTCCGCGACCAGATCAACCTCGACCTGTGGAAGGACGCCACCGCCCCCGTCCTCGTGGCGTGCGGGGTGGCGATGGGTTTCGCCACCACCACCGCCCGCCGGGCCCACCGGCAGCTCGAACAGGCCGTGCGGGTCGCCGCCGCCACCGAGGAACGCGACCGGCTCGCGAGGCAGGTGCACGACGGGGTGCTGCAGGTCCTCGCGCTCGTCCAGCGGCGCGGCACGGAACTCGGCGGGGAGGCCGCCGACCTCGCCCGGCTCGCCCGCGAACAGGAGAAGGCCCTGCGGCAGCTGATCTCCGACCAGAACACCGAGGTGGACCGCGGCGGGGAGGCCGTCGACCTCACCTCGCTGATCCGGGCCCGCTCCGGAGGCGCCGCCACCGTCTCGGCGCCCGCCGACCCGATCCTGCTCACCCGCGACCGTGCCGAGGAGCTGGCCGCGCTGACCACCGCGGCGCTGTCCAACGTCGAACTGCACGCCGGCGAGGGCGCCTCCGCCTACATCCTGCTCGAGGATCTCGGCGACGAGATCGTGCTCAGCCTCCGCGACGACGGGTCGGGCATCGCCCCGGGCCGGCTCGACGAGGCCCGGGAACAGGGTCGCATGGGCGTGTCGAAGTCCATCGTGGGCCGCGCCGAATGGCTCGGCGGCACCGCGCTGCTCGACAGCACGGTCGGGGAGGGCACCGAATGGGAGATCCGGATACCGAAGGGAGAGACCAGTGACCGGGACCAGCGAAGCGACGGACGCCGACGACGTCACGCGTGAACCCGTCACGGTCATGGTCGTCGACGACCATCCGATCTGGCGCAACGCGGTCTGCCGCGACCTCGAGGAGGCCGGCTTCCAGGTGGTCGCCGAAGCCGACGGTGTCGCCGCCGCGGCCCGGCGCGCAGCGGTCGTGAAGCCCGCCGTCGTGCTGATGGACATGGCGATGCCCGACGGCACCGGCACCGAGGCGACCCGCGCCGTGCTGGACGCCTCCCCGGACAGCCGGGTGCTCGTGCTGTCCGCCTCCTCCGAACGCGACGACGTGCTCGGCGCGGTCAAGGCCGGGGCGTCCGGCTATCTGGTCAAGAGCGCGTCGGCCCGCGAACTCGTCGACGCCGTCCTCGCCACCGCGCGCGGGCAGGCGGTGTTCACCCCGGGCCTGGCCGGGCTCGTGCTCGGTGAGTACCGCCGCATGTCCGGCACGACGTCCGGGACGAACGACCGGCGCCGCCCGGTGCCGACCCTCACCGAACGCGAGACCGAGGTGCTGCGCCTGGTCGCCAAGGGGCTGTCCGCGAAGCAGATCGCCGCGCGCCTGACACTCAGCCACCGCACCGTGGAGAACCACGTGCAGGCGACCCTGCGCAAACTGCAGCTCGCCAACCGCGTCGAACTGACCCGTTACGTCCTCGAGCAGGGCCTCGAGTGAGCAGTCCGGGCGGTCCCGCCGTGCGTCGATATGGTGGGGTCATGGAACCGAGGGACCTGCGGGTGTCGGACGCCGAACGCGAACACGTCGGAGAGCTCCTCCAGCGGGCCGTCGGGCAGGGCATGCTCTCGCTCGGCGAGTTCACCGAGCGGATGGACACCGTCCTCGCCGCGAAGACCCGCGCCGATCTGAACCAGGTGCTCGTCGACCTCCCGGGTATCCGCATCCGTCCCGAATACCAGGTGGAGAGCGCCCCCGGTCTCCCGCAGCCGGTCCATCCGGCGGCGGCCTATCCGAACACCGCGCCGGGCACGCCCCTGGTGCTCAAGGGCCGGCTGTCGTCCCTCGAGCGCAAGGGCCGCTGGCACGTGCCGCCCGTCCTCACGCTCGACACCCTCGCCTCGTCGGTCACCCTCGACTTCACCGAGGCGGTGATGGAGACGCAGGTCGTGCGGATCGACGTGAGCGACTACCTCAGCTCGATCAACATCGTGCTGCCCGCCGAGGCCACCGCGGACGTGAACGCGGTCGAGAACGTCGCCTCGAGCGTGTCGTCGAAGGTGCGCAGCGGCGCCCCCTACGGTCCGCTGCATCTGGTGGTGATCGGCAAGGTCCGGTTCGGGAACCTGACCGTCACGCACCCGCTGTCGACCCGGCTGCGGAAATTCTTCAACGGCAGCTGAGCCGTCCCCGACACGACTCGAGGCGGCCCGGTTCCGGGCCGCCTCGAGTGCTGCTTCGCCTGTTCGGTCGCGTCAGGTCAGTCGCGACGCTGGCGCGCGATCAGCTCGCTGACGCTGATGGACCGGCCGTTCTCGGCGCCGTGCCGGCCGTGCCGCGATTCCGGATCCTGCGCCTCGGGTGCGGACCGGGTCTCCTCGGGCTCGTCCGGCCGTGCGGGCTCGCGCCGGCGGGTCGGGAGTGAGGGGTTCTCCGGTGCCGGGGTGCGCGACGAATTCTCCACCACCGGCGGACGGGCCGGACCGGCGGCCGGTCGCGGTGCCGTGCGCGGCTCCGGCTGCGGTTCCCCGTTCGGGGAGGTGCGGCGGAGCTGCGACAACCAGTTCTCGATCGCCTGCGGATCCCGGCTGCGACGCGGCGCTGCCGGCTCGCGCGGCGTCGCCGCCTCGCCGGCACCCGGCACGGTGGGGCGCACGAAGTTCTGCGGGAGTGGTGGCGGCACCGCGCCCCGCTGACGGCGGGGGAGGGGCGGCTGCGACTCCGCTGCGGGACGTGGCGTCTCCGGTACCGGACGCGGGGGCTCCGGTGCGGGACGCTGAGGCTCCGGGCGCTGGGGTTCCGGACGCTGCGGTTCCGGCGCCGCCGACCGCTGCGGAAGCGGCGGACGGGCCTCGTCGTCGCGACGCGGCGGCAGGTCCGGTCGCGGCCGCTGGACCGGGCGGGACGGTGCCTGCGGTGCGGGCGCCTGCGGACGCGCGGAGGCCGGCGCGGTAGGACGGCCCGCACCCGGCGCGGCCGGACGCACCCCGGGACGGCCCGGCATCTGCCGGCGCTGCGGCGGCGTCAGGTCACGCAGCTTGCGCTGCTCGGCGGCCGGCCGCGGCGGCGCGATCTTCGGCAGCGGCTGCGTCATCGGATCCGCGGTTCCGACGGCCGCCGTGGGCAGGCGGTGCGCACCGGTCGCGGCGACCGTGGCGGGCCCGAACATGCCGACGGTGATGAGTTCGGGGACGTCCTCGGGCATCAGCTCGTCGGCGAGGATGGGTTCGCCCAGGCCGATCTTCTCCTGGATCCGCTTCATCCACGCCGGTGCCCACCAGCAGTCGTCGCCCAGCAGCTTCATCACCGCGGGGACGAGGAACATGCGGATGACCGTCGCATCGATGATCAGCGCGGCGATCATGCCGAACGCGATGTACTTCATCATCACCAGTTCGGAGAAACCGAACGCGCCGGTGACGACGATGAGGATCAGCGCGGCCGCGGTGATGATCCGGCCGGTGTGGGCGGTGCCCATGCGGATCGACTCGGTGGTGCTCGCCCCGAGAGCGCGGGCCTCGACCATGCGGGAGAGCAGGAACACCTCGTAGTCGGTGGACAGACCGTAGATGATCGCGATGATCAGCACCAGCACCGGCGACATGATCGGGCCGGGCGTGAAGTTGAGCAGACCGGCCCCGTGGCCGTCGATGAAGATCCAGGTGAGGATGCCCAGCGTCGACCCCAGACCCAGGGCGCTCATCAGCACCGCCTTGATCGGCAGCACCAGCGAACCGAACGCCAGGAACATGAGCAGGGTCGTCAGCAGCACGACCACCGTCACCATGAGCGGCAGGGTCTCGAGCAGCGCCGCGATCGAGTCCTGCTCGATCGCCGGGGTACCGCCGACCAGCACCTCGACGCCCTCGGGCCATTCGGCCGAGTGCAGGTACTCGATGGTGTCGGAGGCCTCGTTGCGGTCGACCAGACCGGCCTTGAGAACGCGGACGCCGTCCTTCGCGGGGCCGGTGATCTGGAACTTCTCGACCAGCCCGGGGGCCTCGCTGGCGGTGGTGATGATCTTGTTGAGATCACCGCCCTCGGCGCCGCTCACCACGAGCTTGACCGGCTCGGCGCGCTGGCCGGGGAACAGCTCGTCGAAGGTCTCCTGTGCGATGCGGGTCGGGTGATCCGGCGGCAGGTAGGTCTCGTTGATGCCACCGAACTTGATGCCCGTCAGCGGGGTGATGAGCAGCAGCAGGCCGATGACGGTGGGGATGGTCACCTTGAGCGGATTGAGCATCACCCAGCGGCACAGCCGGCCCAGGAAGCTGTTCTCGACCTGCTCGTTCGACTGGATCTGCCCGAAACGCTTCATGCCGAACATGTCGATGCGCCGGCCGAGCAGGCTCAGGATCGCGGGCAGGATCGTGATCGACAGTAGCGCGGCGAGGGAGACCGCCGAGATCGCGCCGTAGGCGACGGACTTGAGGAAGCCCTGCGGGAACAGCACGAGACCACCGAGGCTCGTGATGACCATGGTCGCCGAGAACACCACGGTGCGACCGGCGGTGGTCACCGTCCGCCGCACCGCGGCCGGGGTGTCGTAGCCCTCCGCGAGTTCCTCGCGGAAACGCGACACCATGAACAGGCCGTAGTCGATCGCCAGGCCCAGGCCGATCAGCGAGACGACGGGCGCGACGAACGAGTTGACGTCGGTGAAGTTGGTGATCAGCCGCACGATGCCGTTCGCCGCGACGATCGTCAGGCCGCCGGTGATCAGCGGCAGCGACGCCGCGACCACACCACCGAAGACGAAGAACAGAAGCACACCGACGGCGGGGATCGCGAGGATCTCCATGCGCCGGATGTCGTTGGCCATCGTGTCGTTGAGGGCGCCGGAGATCGGCTGCAGACCGGCGAGCTGCACGTCGACACCGTCGATGTAGAAGGCGTCCTTGACCTCGCGGAAGTTGCCGGTCAGCTCGGTGTCGTTCTCGCCGGCGATGGCGATCGACGCGACGGCGTGCTGCCGCGACTCGTCGGCCAGGGAGGGCAGCGAGGGCGCGCCCTTCACGGGCCAGTAGGCGCCGTTGACCCGGAGGATCTGATCCGGATACTGCTCCATCACCGACTCGAGATTGTCGGTGACCGTGGCGGCGAACTCCGGGTCGTCGACGGTGCTGCCCTCGGGCGCGGTGTAGAGCACCAGCACGTCACCGTTGGTGTCGCGGCCGAAGGTGCCGTCGGCGAGCTTGGAGGCGGCGACCGACTGCGAGCCGGGATCGTCCCAGCCGCTCTGGCTGAGATGGTCGTTCAGGCTCAGGCCGTACCCGGCGAGCCCGAGCATCGCCGCGACCATCACCGCGATGACGGTGAAGCGCGCACGGTGGACGAGCTCTCCCCAACGGTCGAACACGTGGATTCTCCTATTCGGCGACGCTCTTGCGCCCCACGAGGAGAGCGGAAAGCGGTCGGAACGGCTGCAGCCAGGCACCTTCGTCGGGCAGAGATTCCAGGCTGACACGGGGCAGCGGTTCGCGGAACACCCCGGGGATGTCCTCGAGATCGACGAAGTCGAGGATCTCGGAGGTCACCGCCCAGCTCGCGTGCTCCCGGAAGCCGAGGACCTGCGTGACGACGCCCTCGCGGGCGAGCTGCTCGAGCGGTTCACGGAACGCCTGGCCGTCGGCCGAAGCGACCATCACCCCGGCGAGGCCTTCCCGGTGCCTCAGCTCGATGTGCTGCAGCATGTCGGAGTCGACGTCGCTGTCCTCGTCGATCTTGGGCTTGGCGAACACCGCGAAACCGACGTTGCGTAGTGCCTCGACCCAAGGACGGACGACGTCCGCGCTGCCCGGCGCGATGTTGGTGAACACCGTCGCCTCGGGCTCGAGTGTCGCCGAGTACCGGCGCGACAGCTCGGCGGTGCGGCCGAGGAGCCAGCGGCCGAGGGCGTCGAAACGGGGACGGTAGGCCGCCGTGGGGCGGCCGCCGAGGATCGCACCGAGGCCCATGTCGAGGTTCGGCGCGTCCCATACGAGCAGGACCTTGCGGGTCGGCTCGACGCCGTCGATCGCGGAGGAATCGGTCACGCCGGAGAGCTCTTCGTGGACACTCATGCTCCGATCTTCCCCCAGACGAACTCGTTGATCGCGCTCCCCACCTTGTGCGCCTTGTCCTCGAACTTGGTGACGGGCCGCTCGAGGGAGATCGGGGCGGGACCGGTGAGGCGCGCGAGACGGGGTTCGGCGTCCCCGGTCTCGGCGATGGCCTCGGCGTACTCGGCATGGTCGGTGGCCACGTGGAGCACGCCACCGGTCTTCAGGCGGTCGGCGATCAGCGCGAACGTCGGGGCCTGCAGGAGCCGGCGCTTGTGGTGGCGGGCCTTGGGCCACGGGTCCGGGAAGAACACGCGCACACCCGTCAGCGACGCGGGGGTGAGCATCTTCTCGAGCACCTCGACGGCGTCGCCGCGCAGGATCCGCAGGTTGTGCACCGGCGCGTCGGTGTCGTAGGTGCGTTCGATCCGCTGCAGGGTCTGGGCGATACCCGGCTTGTAGACCTCCACGGCGATGAGGTTCACGTGGGGTTCGGCCTGGGCCATGGCGACCGCGGCGGTGCCGGTACCGGAGCCGATCTCGAGGACGAGGGGAGCCGAGCGGCCGAACCACGCCTCGACGTCGAGCAGGTCGTCGCCCACCTCCTTGCCGAGCTCGGCCCATCTGCGGTCCCAGCTCTGCTGCTGGGGTTCGGTCAGCGATCCACGGCGGGACCGGAAACTCGTCACCCTGGGGTACAGGCGGTTCCCGCGGGTCGGGCGCTCGTCGAGCGTCTCGGTGGTGTGCTGATCGGCTTCGTTCACCCGTCCATTGTCGCGTATCCCGAGAGTGCGTGGCGGAAGTGACGCATGTGACCACAGGTGTTTCTCAGGGAAACCTCCTCTTTCCCTGCTGTCACGGGCCCGGTCTGCCACAATTCGCGCGACGATCGGGGGGATCATGACGGGGGACGGTTGGTATCACCTCGCCGACGAGGTGGAACGGCTCGATACGCAGGCAGGACGCGCCCTGCGCGCGGCACTGGCCCGGCACACGGAGCCGCTGCGGGTGCAGGTGGCCGGTCGCGCGGGCACGGGACGCGAGAACGTCGAGGCGGCCGTACGCAGCGCCGTGCCCGACGACGTGGAGATCACTGCGGTGATCCTCGACGCACCGTCCGGGCCGGACCCGGTGCTCGACGCCGACGTGCTCGTCCTCGTCGTGCCACGCCGGCCCGTCGCCCACCCCCGCCGACCGCACGGCAGCGGACGGTGCGACCCCGGAACGGCTGCTCGTCGTCGTCCCGGGCGCCGGCGAACCGGACCGCCTCGCCGTCGCCGCGGCCCTGGCCGTCCCGCCGGAACACGCGCTCGCCGGTCCGCCACCCCACGCGCCGTATCCACCGGACGACGCTCTCGCCCAGGCCCTCGCCGCCTGCCTGTCCGAAGCCCGGCACTCACGGGAGCTCCTGCTCGCCCGCACCGCCGCGGGCCTTGCCGTCGCGCCCACGGTGCGCGACCGCGTCGAGGACGTGCTCGACGAGGTGGCGGTGTGGTGAGCCGCGCCGACGGCGTCCTGCGCCGCTGGAACCCGCACGGCTGGATACGTCTGCACGAACCTCCGACGGGGCGGGTGTGCGTCGCCGGCCTGCCCGGCTCGGGTGCCGCGCGGCTCGCCGACGACCTGCGCCGGCTCGGTCTCGACGTCGTGTCCGACGGCCCGGCGGCCGTCGCCGTCGTGGTGTTCGAGGCGAACGCGGTCGTGGGGCACGCCGAACTCGCGCTCCTCCGCGAGGCCGCGGCGGAGACCACCGCGACCGTCTGTGTTCTCCACGGGGTCGACGAGCGGCCGGACTGGCCCGCGATCCGTGCCGCGGACCTCGAGATCCTCCACCGGCACGCCCCGTGGTCGGAGGGCGCGGTGCTGCTGCCCGTCACGGCACGGCCGGATCACCCCGAGGCGTCGACCCTCACCGGACTGCGCGACGTCCTCACCGCCACCCTCCGCGCGGCGACCGATCCCCGCCGGGCCCGGGCGGCCGTCGTGGCCGGCACCCGGCTGATGATCGAGGAGGAGATCGCGCGGCTCGCACAGGAGGACGACGAGGCCGCCCTCCGGGACGAACGCGCCCGGCTGGTCGCGTCCGCCCGGGCCACTCCGGCGCCCGACCTGCGGCGACTGCAGGTCGAACTGCTGCATGAGACCGCGACGGGCCTGCGGGCCACGGCCACCGCGGCGCTCGGCACCCTCGAGAAGGACGGTGACGTCGCGGCCGTCGCCGTCGTCGACGCCGGGCTCGACGAGCTGGGTGCCCGCCTCACCGCCGCCCTGACCGGCGTCGCGCCGGAGGTCCCGCCGGTCGTGCTCACCCGGACCCCACCGCCGCCCGCCGGGGTCCGTTCCCTCGAGGACGTCCTCACGGTGGTGTTCGGGGCGTCGGCCGGTGCGGGCCTGGGAGGGCTGCTCACCGCCCCCTTCAGGACTCTGCCGGGTTGGACGGCCCTGCCGGTCGCGGTGGTGTGCGCGGTGCCCGCGGCCGCGGCGCTGGTGCGGGTCCGCCGTCGCATCGCCCACCGAGACCGGATGCGGCGGTGGGTCACCGAGGAGCTCGCGGTCGCGCGGGCCGAACTCGACACCTGGGTGCGGACCGGGGTGCACGCCGCGGAGGCGCATCACGCCGCCGGGCGCGACCGGCACGCGACCCGCGTGCGGGACCGCGTCGCCGCCCTCGACGCGCGGATCGCGCGGCAGCGAGGGGAGCGGCGGGTCCGGCTCGCGGCGTGCGAACGCGACCTCGCCGCGCTCGGACACCCGAGGGAACCGACGAGCGGCCGGATGCGTCGAACCGGATAGGACGACCCGGCAGGGGACCGGGCGGGGAGGGGGACGACGATGGCCGAACTCGCGAACACCGGCGACCTGCCGACCGGGCCGGAGGAGCCGTTCGGGGCCTCGATCTGGGATCCGGCGGCGGTGGCGGCCTGGGCCGACGGCCTCGAGGCGTCCACCGATCTCGACGGCGACGGTGTCGCGGAGACCGTCGTGCTCGGCGACACCACCGGCGCCGGCCCAGGCTGGGACGAGGAGGCCCTCGCGGTCGCGACCGACACCGACCTCGACGGACACGCCGACCGGCTGTCGGTGCTCGCCGACGACGGCCGATACGGGGTATGGGAGTTCGTCCGCGGCCTCGACGGAGAGGGTCGCTGGACCCGCCTTGACGCAGGTAGCCTGGAATTCGACGTAGATCACGTGGACGGGTCGAAGTGATCCATCTCCGGCTGTGCGGGAAGGGGGAGGACGAGTATTCTGCACGTCTCTGAATCGTTTCTGTGACATTTCCGACCGGCCCCCGAGTGCTACCGGGCCGTCTTCCACCGTTAACCTCTAGAAACAGGAGATCCGGCGCCCGCTTACGCCGTCCGGCCACGACGAAGCGGGTGGTACCCCTGCCGAGAGGGGCAAGCCCGGGTTCAGCCCCGTGTTCGTACCCGCAAAGGTGCAGTTCGGCGGCAGGATCCGGTTCCGGGCACACCCCAGGAGAGTTTGATGACCTCAGCGACCATTCCCGGTTTGAACGGTACCGACGACAAGCCTCCGACCCAGCATGCCGAGCTGCTTGCCTGGGTCCAGGAGATTGCCGAGCTCACGCAGCCCGATCGCGTCGTATGGGCCGACGGGTCCGACGAGGAATGGGATCGTCTGACCTCTCAGCTGGTGGAAGCCGGCACCTTCGTCCGTCTCAACGACGAGAAGAAGCCCAACTCCTTCCTCGCGAGCTCCGATCCGTCGGACGTCGCCCGTGTCGAGTCGCGCACCTTCATCTGTTCGAAGAACGAGATCGACGCCGGCCCGACCAACAACTGGGTCGATCCCGACGAGATGCGCGCGACCATGACCGAGCTGTACCGGGGCAGCATGCGCGGACGCACCATGTACGTGGTGCCGTTCTGCATGGGCCCGCTCGGTGCGGACGACCCGAAGCTCGGCGTCGAGCTGACCGACTCCGAGTACGTCGTCGTCTCCATGCGCATCATGACCCGCATGGGCACCGCCGCTCTCGAGAAGCTCGGCACCGATCGTCCGTTCGTCAAGGCGCTGCACTCGGTCGGCGCGCCGCTCGAGCCCGGCCAGCAGGACGTGCCGTGGCCGTGCAGCGAGACCAAGTACATCACCCACTTCCCCGAGACCCGTGAGATCTGGAGCTACGGCTCCGGCTACGGCGGCAACGCGCTGCTCGGCAAGAAGTGCTACTCGCTGCGCATCGCGTCGGCCATGGCCCACGACGAGGGCTGGCTGGCCGAGCACATGCTCATCCTCAAGCTGATCTCGCCCGAGAACAAGGCCTACTACATCGCCGCGGCGTTCCCGTCGGCCTGTGGCAAGACCAACCTCGCGATGATCCAGCCGACCATCCCGGGCTGGCGTGCCGAGACCCTCGGCGACGACATCGCCTGGATGCGCTTCGGTGAGGACGGCCGCCTCTACGCCGTCAACCCCGAGTTCGGTTTCTTCGGTGTCGCCCCGGGCACCAGCGCCGATTCGAACCCGAACGCGATGGCGACCATCGAGGCCGGCAACACCATCTACACCAACGTCGCGAAGACCGACGACGGTGACATCTGGTGGGAGGGCATCGGCGGCGAGACGCCGGCGCACCTCACCGACTGGCTGGGCAACGACTGGACCCCCGAGTCCGGCACCAACGCCGCCCACCCGAACTCGCGTTACTGCACTCCGATGTCGCAGTGCCCGATCCTCGCCCCCGAGTGGGACGACCCGCAGGGTGTGCCGATCTCGGCGATCCTGTTCGGTGGCCGCCGCAAGACCACGGTTCCGCTGGTCAGCCAGTCCTTCGACTGGCAGCACGGCACCTTCCTCGGCGCGACCCTGTCGTCCGAGCAGACCGCCGCCGCCGAGGGCAAGGTGGGCAACGTCCGCCGCGACCCGATGGCCATGCTGCCGTTCCTCGGCTACAACGCCGGCGACTACCTGGCCCACTGGATCACGCTCGGCAAGAACGCCGACGAGACCAAGCTCCCGAAGATCTTCTACGTGAACTGGTTCCGTCGTGGTGAGGACGGCCGCTTCCTGTGGCCGGGCTTCGGCGAGAACTCCCGCGTGCTCAAGTGGATCGTCGACCGCATCGAGGGCAAGGCCGGCGCGCAGTCCACGCCGATCGGCTTCGTCCCGACGTCCTCCGACCTCACGCTCGATGGTCTCGACGTCGACCCCGCCGACGTCGACGAGGCTCTGAAGGTCGACGCCGAGGAGTGGAAGGCTGAGATCGACGGCATCGCCGAGTGGCTCGAGTTCCTCGGTGAGAAGGTGCCCTCGGGCATCCGCGACGAGTTCGAGGCCCTGAAGCAGCGCCTCGGCTGAGTCCCGAACGTATCGACGAATGCCGCCTCCGGTTCCACCGGGGGCGGCATTCGCCGTCCGTGCCCCCTTCGGGTGAAAAGCCGCCGATCGCCCGCCTCCGGCCGGGCGGCTGTGTCACGCTGACCCCGTAGTCGCAGTTCGGCGGCGCATTGCCACCACTCACACCTGGCGAGAGGACGTCTCGTGCGTGGTTCGGGTCGGATCGGACACGGGATCGGGCACAGATACGCGGGTCTGGTGGGAGCGACGGTGCTGGCCGGGGCGCTCCTGGCCGCGCCCGCCACCGCGCAGGGCGGAGAACACCTCGCGGGACGGGTCCTCGCCGCGGACCTCCCGGTGGCGGGCCTCGAGGTCTCGCTGTTCGCGACCTCGGCCGACGGTCCGTCGCTGCTCGGCCGTGCGACCTCCGGGCCCTCCGGGGAACTCGGCATCGAGTACCCGCCGCAACCCGCGTCGTCGGTGGTCTACGCGGTGGCCGGCAGACCGGGATCGCCGCTGGTGCTCGCCGGGGTCGTCGGGGTGGGGAGCGCGCCGCCGGACGTCGTCCTCGACGAGCGGACCACCGTGGCCGCCGGGTACGCGCTGGCGCAGTTCACCGAGGCAGGCTCGATCGGGGGTACCGCACCCGGCCTGCAGAACGCGGCGCGCATGGCCCACAACCTCGCCGACCCCGTCACCGGCGACATCGCGCCCGTCCTCGCGAGCTCACCCAACGGGCCGGACACCGAAGCCCTGAGCACCTTCGGGTCCCTCGCCGACCTGGTCGCCAACTGCGCGGTCTCGCAACCGGTGTGCGACCGGCTGCTGCCTCTCGCCGGCACACCCGGCGGGGCCCCGGCGTCGGACACCTGGCAGGCCGTGGTGAACATCGCCCGTCATCCCTGGCAGAACGTCCCCGAACTGTTCGCCTTGTCGAAGGAGGGGCCGTCGCCGATTGTCCCCGACCGGGCCCTGCCGCCGAGCGCCTGGACGCTCGCGCTGCGTTTCGTGGGCGACGGAAGGTCGATGGACGGTCCCGGCAACATGGCCGTCGACCGCGGCGGCAACATCTGGGTGACCAACAACTACGAGTACGCGCCCGGCACCGACACCCCCGTGTGCGGTGCGCAGAACCTGATCCGGCTCACCCCCACCGGCGAGTTCCACCCGGGCTCGCCCTACACCGGCGGCGGGTTGAGCGGGGCGGGCTTCGGCATCGACATCGATCGGGACGGCAACGTGTGGGTGGCGAACTTCGGGTTCGCGGCCCCGCCGCCCGGCTGCCCGGACGACCGGCAACCCCCGCACAACAGCCTGTCGGTGTTCACCGCGGACGGGCGGCCGATCTCCCCGGACACCGGGTTCACCGAGGGCGGGATCTCCTGGCCGCAGGGCCTCATCGTGCACAGCAGCGGCGACATCTGGGTCGCCAACTGCGGCAACGACAGCGTGACGATCCATCCCGGTGGCGACCCCGCCGCCGCCCGCAACCTCACCGGTCTCGGCGTGACGAAGCCTTTCGGGCTGGCCGAGGGTGCCGACGGCCGGGTGTTCGTCACCGGCAACGGCAGCGACACCGTCGCCGTGCTCGACGCCGCGGGGAACCCGATCGGACCGGCGATCGGTGGGGCCGGCCTCGAGAAACCCCTCGGGGTCGCGGTCGACTCCACCGGCGCGGCGTGGGTCGCGAACTCGCGAGTCATCGGCATCCCCTGCCCCGACCCGGCGCTGACCCCCACCCTCGACGGTGCGCTCACGCTGATCGCCCCGGATCTCACGCCGGTGCCGCTCACCGGTGGTGGCCTGTGGGTGCCGTGGGGCGTGGTCGTCGACGGCGACGACAACGTGTGGGTGGCGAACTTCGCGGGCCGGGGCGTCTCCGAGTTCTGCGGGAGCCGGTCAGCGGGGTGCCGTCCCGGCACCACGACGGGCGCCGCGATCTCCCCGGACGGTACCGGCTACGGATTCGACGGTCTCGTCCGCAACACCGGCATCGCGATCGACCAGGCCGGGAACGTGTGGGTGGCGAACAACTGGAAGGAAGTTCCCATCCAGACCAATCCCGGTGGGTACGAGATGGTGGTGTTCGTCGGGGCTGCCGCTCCCGTCACGCCCTGACCGGCCGGGGAACATCGCGGCCTTCGCCGGTGTTGTCCACCCAGGCTCCGGATGCACGTTCGTGCCGCGTTGCGAACGTGATGCATACGCGCGTATACGTTCTGCGTCGCTCCCCGACTACAGGCAGCGCTGCGTCGAATGGTGCAATGGAGTGACGAACACGACTCGGTCGCTACGACCGCAAGGAGGATCGGCCCATATGAGCGGTATCTACAACAACGTCACCGAGCTGGTCGGGCGCACCCCGCTCGTCAAGCTCAACCGTCTGACCGAGGGCGCCGGCGCCACCGTCGCCGCGAAGCTCGAGTTCTACAACCCGGCCAACAGCGTCAAGGACCGCATCGGTGTCGCGATCATCGACGCCGCCGAGAAGTCCGGTGAGCTGAAGCCCGGCGGCACGATCGTCGAGGGCACCTCCGGCAACACCGGTATCGCCCTGGCCATGGTCGGCGCCGCGCGCGGCTACAAGGTCATCCTCACGATGCCCGAGACCATGTCCACCGAGCGTCGCGTCATGCTCCGCGCCTACGGCGCCGAGATCGTCCTGACCCCCGGCTCCGAGGGCATGAAGGGCGCCGTCGCGAAGGCCGAGGAGATCGTCGCGAACACCGAGAACGCGATCCTCGCCCGCCAGTTCGGCAACCCGGCCAACCCGGAGATCCACGAGCGCACCACCGGTGAAGAGGTCTGGAACGACACCGACGGTGCCGTCGACATCTTCGTCGCGGGCATCGGTACGGGCGGCACTCTCACCGGTGTCGGCCGCACCCTCAAGTCCCGCAAGCCCGACGTGAAGATCGTCGGTGTCGAGCCCGCCGACTCGCCGATCCTCAACGGTGGCGAGCCCGGCCCGCACAAGATCCAGGGCATCGGCGCGAACTTCGTGCCCGAGGTGCTCGACCGCGAGATCTACGACGAGATCATCGACGTCAAGTTCGACGATGCCATCCAGACCTCCCGCGCTCTCGGCACCGACGAGGGCATCCTCGGCGGCATCTCGGCCGGCGCGAACGTGTGGGCCGCCCTCGAGCTCGCCAAGCGCCCGGAGAACGCCGGCAAGCTGATCGTCGTGGTGGTGCCGGACTTCGGCGAGCGCTACATCTCCACCCCGCTCTTCGAGCACATCCGGGACTGATCGTCGTCGTGGGTATCCTGCAAACCCTCCGGGAGGATCTGCAGTCGGCGCGCGGCCACGATCCGGCCGCGCGCAGCGACGCGGAGAACGCCATCGTCTACTCGGGGCTACACGCGATCTGGTCGCATCGCATCGCGCACCGGATGTGGCAGGTGCCCGCCCTGAAGGGACCGGCGCGGATTCTCGCGCAGTTCACGCGGTTCCTCACCGGCATCGAGATCCACCCCGGCGCGACCATCGGCCGGCGTTTCTTCATCGATCACGGCATGGGTGTCGTCATCGGTGAGACGGCGGAGATCGGCGACGACGTGATGCTCTACCACGGCGTCACGCTCGGCGGCCGGTCGCTGGCGAAGGAGAAGCGTCATCCGACGCTGGGCAACCGGGTCACCGTCGGGGCGGGGGCGAAGGTCCTCGGCCCGGTGGTGATCGGCGACGACAGCGCGATCGGCGCCAACGCGGTGGTCACCCACGACGTGCCGCCGGACTCGATCGCCACGGGGATCCCGGCGACGGTGCGGCCGCGCAAGAAGCACGAACCGCTGGTCGACCCGACGACCTACATCGATCCCGCGATGTACATCTGAGGTCGCGTCCCTCCGGACACGAGTAGGGGGAGGACATGTGCGAATTCTCCGGCGAGAACGCACATATCCTCCCCCTGTTTCCGTATGTCAGCCCTCGTAGCCGAGCGGGTACAGCACCGACTTGGTCTCGCAGTACGCCTCGACGCCCTCGGGGCCGTTCTCGCGTCCGATGCCGGAGTTCTTGTAGCCGCCGAACGGCGAACCGGGATCGAAGGCGTACCAGTTGATCCCGTAGGTGCCGGTACGCACGCGCGACGCCACCTCAAGGCCCTTCTCGACGTCGGTGGTGTACACCGAGCCGGCGAGGCCGTAGTCGGAGTCGTTGGCGATCTTGATCGCCTCGTCGACGCTGTCGTAGGGGATGACGCAGATGACGGGCCCGAAGATCTCCTCGCGGGCGATGGTCATCGAGTTGTCGACGTCGGCGAAGATCGTCGGTTCGACGTAGTAGCCGGTCTCGATGCCCGCCGGACGACCGCCGCCGAGCACGAGGCGCGCGCCCTCCTCCTTGCCCTTGGCGATGTAGGCCTCGACCCGCTCGCGCTGCTTCTCCGAGATCAGCGGGCCGAGCTGGGCGCCCTCGGTGTCGGGCAGGCCGACGGGGAAGAACGCGGCGGTGGCGACCATCTTCTCGACCACCTCGTCGTAGCGCGATCGCGGTGCGAGCACGCGGGTCTGCCCGACGCAGGCCTGGCCGGTGTTCATCAGGCCGGACATCACCAGCATCGTGATGGTCGAGTCGAGATCGGCGTCCTCGAGGACGATCGCCGCGGACTTGCCGCCGAGCTCGAGCGAGCAGCGCTTGAGGCCGCGGGCGGCGATCTCGCCGATGCGGCGGCCCACGGCCGTCGACCCGGTGAAGGTGATCTTGTCGATGTCGGGATGGGAGACCAGGTACTCGCCGGTCTCGGCGCCGCCCGGAACGAGGGAGAGAACGCCCTCGGGAAGCCCTGCCTCCGTGAAGATCTCGGCGAGCAGGTTCGTCGTCAGCGGGGTCTCGGGGGCCGGCTTGAGCACCACGGTGCAGCCGGCGAGCAGGGCGGGACCGAGCTTGTTGATCATCAGGAAGAACGGCACGTTCCACGCGATGACCGCGGCGACCACGCCGACGGGTTCGCGGGTGACGCGGGTGCGGCCGAAGGTGCCGGTGCGCTCCTCGACCCAGGGGAACGAATCGCCGAGGCCCGCATAGTAGTTCAGGGTCGCCAGCCCGGAGGTCAGCTGCATCATCTCCACCGAGGCGGGCGGCTGACCCATCTCGGCGGTGAGCAGGGCGGCGATCTCGGCGCGACGCTCCTCGATGAGGGCGACCGCCTTGCCGAGGATCTGGGCACGCTCGGCCGGGGTGGTGCGCGACCACGGTCCTTCGTCGAACGCGGTGCGGGCCGCGGCGATCGCGGCGTCGATGTCCTTCGGGCCTGCGACGGGCACGGAGCCGACGCGTTCCTCCGTGGCGGGGGAGAAGACCTCGAGCCTCTCGTCGGTCGACGGTGCCACCCAGCGGCCGCCGATGAACAACTTGTCGTAGTCGGTCATGTCGATTCCTCACCTGGCTGTGCTCGTGTGACCCCGAACACTAGAACACGTTACAAATTATTGCCAGGGGGTCACCAGGGCCATGGGACGGCCGCCTCGCCCCACCATCGGCCGAACCCGGCACGCGGGTGGCGCGAATCGCCCACCGTCCCCACACTGGAGGGTGCCTACGGTCAGGAGAAGACATGGCGGAGAACAACCCGTTCGGGTTCGACCCCGAGGACATCGACCGCATCGTGCGCGAGGCCGGTGAGGAACTGCGCGAGCTCAAGGACCGCATCTTCTCGTTCCTCGACGCCCCCGCGGCCCCCACCCGCACCCGGCCGAAGACCGAGACCACCACCGGCGAGACCGGCGACGGGGTGTGGGTCGTCCACACCACCGACGACGAGGGGGTCGCCCGCGTCGACCAGGTGTACGCCACCGAACTCGACGCCCTGCGCACCCTCAAGGGCAACACCGATCCGCGCCGGTCGGTGCGGTTCCTGCCCTACGGGGTGAGCGTGAGCATCCTCGACCGGCCCACCACCGGTACCGACAGCCCCGAGGACTGACTGTCCAGCCGCCGTGACACCGGGCGGCTCGGCCGCCGTGGCACCGGGCGGCTCAGCCGCCGTCGTGGATGTAGGACGCCAGCTGGTCGCGCTCGGCCTGCAACTCGTCGATGCGGCTCTTGACCACGTCGCCGATACTGACGATGCCCACGAGGCGGCCGTCGGACATCACCGGCAGGTGCCGGATCCGCTGCTCCGTCATGGTCTCGGCGAGGCTGTCCACCGAATCGGTGGGCAGGCAGGTCGTCACCGTGCCGGACATCAGGTCGCGAACCGCGGTCGCGAGGATCGACGGCCCGCGCTCGTGCAGGGCCCGCACGATGTCGCGTTCGGTGACGATCCCGACGAGGGTCTCGCCCTCGCAGATCACCATGGCGCCGATGTTGAAACGGGCGAAGTCCCCGATCAGTTCGCAGACGCTCGTGTCCGGTGACACCGTCCGCACCGTGGAGCCCTTGTTTCGCAGAATTTCAGCAATCCGCATGCGGACACCACCGATCCGTTCGCCGGGCATCCCGGCGGAAACGGCCACCGGTTCCCGCCGGGACTGTCAGATCCTCAGGGTAGGCCCGCACGGACACGCAACCGACGATCGGTTACCTAGTCGTGACCCACCGCGACCAGTGCCGCACCGGTGAGCGTCGCGATGGGTCCCAGTTCCGCCGGGACGATCTGCAGCTCCCGCACGAACCCCAGCCGGGCGTGCCGCGCCGCCGAGGCCAGCAT
This sequence comes from Rhodococcus sp. Z13, assembly GCF_025837095.1. Taxonomy (NCBI): domain Bacteria; kingdom Bacillati; phylum Actinomycetota; class Actinomycetes; order Mycobacteriales; family Nocardiaceae; genus Rhodococcus; species Rhodococcus sacchari. Next base: position 3,980,146 of record NZ_CP107551.1, on the reverse strand, counting down.
CGGCCGCCACAGATGCTGACCGGCCTGCGCGAAGCCACCCCCGACCACCACCCGCGACACGTCCACCAGGGCCGCCGCCGACGCAACCACCTGACCCACGGCCGTCCCGGCCCGTTCCAGCGCCGCCGCGGCCACCCCCACCCCGGCATCGGCGTCCGCGGCCAGCGCGGTGCCGTCGCGGCCCTCCCAGCCGTGCGCGCGGGCCCACCGCACCGCCGCCGGGCCGCTCGCGACCGTCTCGACGCATCCGATCCCGCCGCACGAGCACGCCGCGGTGCCGTAAGGGGAGACGACGTGCCCGACGTGCCCGGCATTGCCGGTGCGGCCGCGGACGAGCCGGCCCCCGAGCACCAGCCCCCCGCCGATGCCGGTGCCGAGCACCACCCCGAGCAGGTCGCCGACCCCGCGACCGGCACCGAAACGCTGCTCCGCGAGGGTCGCGGCCGCCCCGTCCATCACCAGCCCCACCCGGGCGTACGGGAACAGCTCGCGCACCGCGTGGACCAGCGGGAAGCCGCCGCTCCACTCGCGGATGTTGATGGGCGCGATCGTGCCTCCCGCGGCGTCCACGGGACCGGCGGCGGCGATCCCCACCGCCGTCACCGGCTCGGTGCCGAGCGCCGCGATCTCGCACAGCAGACCCGCGCAGGCGTCCCACACACCGGTCTGCGGCACGCGCACGGAACGGGGTTCGAGCGGGGTGCCGTCGTCGGCGACGACGGCCGCGGCGAACTTGGTGCCGCCGACGTCGAGAGCCAGAACCGTCATGGCGACGACAGTAGGACAGGAGTCGTCATGGTGACGACAGTAGGACAGGAGTCGTCATGGCGACGACAGTAAGCCGGCCGTCAACGTTTCCGCAGGACGAGCACCAGGTTGCTGACCAGGAACTCCCGCACCACCGGCACCCGCACCAGCCACCACGCCCACCGCGGGTGGTAGCGGGGGAAGGCCGCGAGAAGTTCCCCGTCGGGAGTGGACCGCGCCCAGCGCAGCCCGTCCGTCGCGCCGACCGCGAACAGCGACACCCCGTAGCGGTTCTTCGGCTCCCGGCCGTGCTTGCGCGCGTAGCGGCGCGCGGCGTACTCGCCGCCGAAGGCGTGCCAGGGTCCGGTCTCGTGCCCGCCGAAGGGACCCCACCACAGCGTGTACGACAGCACCATCAGCCCGCCGGGCCGCGTCACCCGCAGCATCTCGTCGGCCATCACCCAGGGGCTGGCGACGTGCTCGGCGACGTTCGACGAGAAGCACACGTCCACCGATCCGGTCCGCAACGGCAGGGCCAGGCCCGAGCCGCGGATCGCCCCGCCCACCTGCAGGCCGGCGGCGTGCATCTCGGACGGGTCCGGTTCGATGGGCACGTACCGCGAGCCGACGCCGGTGAACGCGTCGGCGAAGTAGCCGGGGCCGCCGCCCACGTCGACGACCGTGGTGCCGGTCAGATCGGTGCCGGTCAGACCCTGGTAGAGGTCGCCGATGAGGTCGACGGTGTCGTGGGCGAGGCCGCCGTAGAACTTCTCCGGTGCCGTCTGCTCGAACCGGAAGCTGCCGAGCAGGCCCACGGAACGGCGCAGGGTGGCGCGGCGGGCGAACAGCCGGGTCACGCGGGTGGCGGGGGCGGTCGTCGGTGGCACGTCGAACCACCTTAGCGGCGGGACCGAAGGCTTCCCCCACCTGTGGCCCGACCGCACCCGTTAGTGTGTCCATGTCACAGTCGACACGGATCGGCCCGCCGTGGGGGGCCGTTGGGGTAACACAGGGGGTCACCGCGTGCGGGAGGTTCTGCTGCTCTGCTGGCGCGACAGCGGGCACCCGCAGGGGGGTGGCAGCGAGCGGTATCTGGAACAGGTGGGGGCGCAGCTGGCGGCCCGCGGTGTCCGGGTGGTGCTGCGCACCGCCTCGTATCCGGGAGCCCCGAAACGCGACCGCATCGACGGCATCACCGTCAGCCGTGGTGGTGGCCGGCTGACCGTCTACCCGCGGGCCCTCGCGGCGATCCTCGCCGGCCGGCTCGGTTTCGGCCCGCTCGCCGGTATCCGGCCCGACGCCGTGATCGACACCCAGAACGGCATCCCCTTCTTCGCGCGGTTCGTCGCCGGCGCCCCGGTCACCGTGCTCGTGCACCACTGCCACCGCGAACAGTGGCCGGTCGCGGGGCGGGTGATGGCCAGGCTCGGCTGGTGGATCGAGTCCACGCTCTCCCCGCGGGTGCACCGCCGCAACCAGTACCTGACGGTGTCGCTGCCCTCTGCCGACGAACTCCGTGCCCTCGGCGTCGATCGTGACCGGATCGCCGTGGTGCGCAACGGGATCAACGCGATCCCCGCCGACGTGACACCCGGCGGCGACGGCACCCGCACCCCGCACCCGAGCCTGTGCGTGTTGTCGAGGCTGGTGCCGCACAAGCAGATCGAGGACGCCCTCGCCGCGGTGGCGGCCCTGCGCGACACCGTGCCGGGACTGCACCTCGACGTCATCGGCGGCGGCTGGTGGGAGCAGAACCTCCGCGACGCCGCGGCCGACCTCGGCATCGCCGACGCGGTGACCTTCCACGGCCACGTCGACGAGACGCGCAAGCACGAACTGCTCTCGCACGCATGGGTTCACGTCATGCCCTCCCGAAAGGAGGGGTGGGGTCTCGCGGTGGTGGAGGCCGCGCAGCACGGCGTCCCCACCGTCGGCTACCGCAGCTCCAAGGGGCTGACCGACTCGATCATCGACGGCGTCACCGGACTGCTCGTCGACTCCCCGGCCGAACTGACCGCCGCGATCGCCGAACTGCTCGCCGACGCCGACCGCCGCCGCCAACTCGGCGGCAAGGCGCGCATCCGCGCAGGCGAGTTCTCCTGGGAGGCAACGGGAGAAGGCGTCCACGACGTGCTCGTCGCCACCACCTTCGGGCAGGTCGTCTCAGGCCTGTTCCCGCGCGCGGGCGAACCCTCGACGGTGAACGAGCAGCTGCCCCAGTACGCCGCCGGCCGCCACAAGTAACCACACCAGGTGCGCCCCGATCGCGATCCCGTGAGGGGGTGAGCCTTCCGCGGCGGCGCCGTCCACCCGATAGAGACTCAGATCCTGGTCGCTGTAGGCGTTTTCGAGCGCGTCGAGGGTGACCTGCGCGTCGCCGAGTGCACCGGGAGTGCCGTGCTCGACGAGCACCCAGCCGATCCCGCGCGCGGCGAGTTCCGAGGCGTCCGCCCCGGCCAGCAGCAGTTCCTCGACTTCCTCGGCGCGTCGGCCCTCCCCGGCGACGGCACCACCCGCGACCACCAGCGTGCCGGTCTGCAGCACGTCGGCGCGCAGCATCCGCGGTGCCGGATCGAGCACCGGCACCGGCCCGGACCACGGGAACATCCGGAACATGCCCGCGGGCAGGACCGCGACATCCCCGTCGCCGGCGGTGACGATCCCCGCGACCTCCCGCCAGCCGTCCGGATAACGCACCGGCCCGAGCGTCCCGCCGACACCCCACGCGAGGTCGGGCAGCGCGACCAGCAGCGCCACGCTCGCCGTCGCCGCCCACACCCGTTCGGATCCCCCGACCCGGCGGGTGAGGGTCTGCACCCCGGCCGCCGCGGCCAGCGCGTAGGCGGGCACCGCCCAGGCCACCCATTTCTGGGTGTCGCGCAGCAGACCCGCCCCGGGAACGTGCACCATCGCCCATTCGCCGGCGGCGAGTCCCGGGCCGGTCGCCGCGAGCGCGACCGTCACCGTCACCGTCGCCGCGAGGACCGCCGTCGCGGCGATCACCGGGTTGCGGTGCCGCCGCCACAGCGCCGGCACACCGCACGCGACCACCCCGAGCAGCAGCAGTGTGCCGACCGCTGCCCAGGGGGTGCCGCGGGAGGCGGGCACCGCGTCGCCGTTCCAGATGCCACCGAGCCCGGCCACCGACCCCACCGTCGCGAGCAGCGGTTCGGCGCGGGCCGCGAAGGCCCGCACACCCGCCGGGTCGGCCTCGGTGCCGCCCCCGGCCAGCGCGGTCGCGACCAGCCAGGGCAGCGACACCACGACCCCGAGCGCCACCGCCGCACCCAGCCGCGGCAGCGGACGGGTCCGGCCGCCCGGCATCGCCAGCACCACCAGCACGGCGACCGTCGCCAGCAGCGCTCCCGTGGGGGTCAGGCCACCGGCCGCCAGGCTCACCGCCAGCGCCGGCCACCCACCCGGGCGGCCCCGGCGGATCGCCGTCGCCGCGCAGATCGCCCAGGGCAGCGCCGCGTACCCCGCGAGCAGACTCCAATGCCCCTGCAGCAGCCGTTCGGCGACGTAGGGATTCCAGATCGTCAGGGTCGCCGCGACCAGCCGTGCCCCCGGACCGGCCGTGGGCAGCAGCACCGCGACCAGCCGTGCCGCGCCCCAGCCCGCCCCCCACAGCGACGCGCCCAGCAGCACCGTCACCGCGAGGCATCCGTCGACGACCGTGCTCACCCACGCCAGCAACGCGTCCTGGGGCACCGCGCGGGCCGCGGCGTCGGACAGGCCGAGGGCGCCGTCGGTGAGGAACGACCGGGGCGTGCTCACCGCGTCGCGGAACAGCAGACAGCCCGGGGAGACCAGGAACGGGCCGAGGAGCACGGCCGTGAGCACCAGCGACCACACGGCCGGCACCGCGGATCGCAGAGCCCCGGGGGAGGACAGGGGGGACGACGACACCGGCCGGGGCATGGCGGCAGAATACGGCGTCGTTCGTGATGGGGGTCGTTCCGGATGGGAGGATGGGCGGATGCGCACTTCGCGACCCGCCTCGGAGGGAACCGGGCCGGGCGGATCCGGGGCGGACGACGCCAGGCCGACGCGCCGCTCGCCGACGGGGACCGCCGTCGCGGGGATGACGATGGTGACGGTCGGCGCGATGACCGCCAACCTCGCCTCCTATCTGCTGCACCTGCCCGCCGGCCGCTGGCTGGGACCCGCCGGCTACGGCGAGTTCGCCAGCCTGCTCGCCGCCCAGCTCGTCCTCGCGGTGCCCGCCCTGGCGCTGCAGACCGTCGTCGCCCGCGAGACCGTGCACGGCGCCGGCGTCGCGGTGCTGCGGCACCTCGGCTACCGCTGCGCCGCCCTCGCCTGCCTCGCGGCGGTGCTGCTCGTGCCGGTGGTGGCGTGGGCGCTCGACACGAGCGTCGCCGGGGCCTTCGGCTCCCTCGTCACCGCACCGCTGCTCGTCCTGCTCGCCGCCGAACAGGGCCTGCTGCAGGGCCGGGGACGCTTCGGGGCGCTGAGCGTCGTGCTGGCCGCCGCGGGGATCGCGAAGGTGGTGCCGGCGGTGGGGGTGCTCGCCGCCGGTGGCGGACCGGGCGCGGCCCTGTTCGCCGGGGCGATCGGCACCGGGCTGGTGGCCCTCGCCGCGGCGCTGCTCGTCGGCCGCGCCGACGGCGGTGGGGACGGACGTGTCCCCACCGCCGGGGCGGTGCTGCGCGCCTCGCAGGTGCAGCTCGCGCTCATCGCCCTCACCTCGCTCGACCTGCTGCTGGCCCGCATGATGCTCGACGCCGACTCCGCCGGCCTCTACGCGCTCGGCGCGGTGGCGACGAAGGTGGCGTTCTGGCTGCCGCAGGCCGTCGGGGTGGTGCTCTACCCGCGCATGGCCAACCCCGCGCAGTCCGCGGCGGCGGTGCGCGCGGCGCTGGCGGTGCTCGTCGCCATCGGCACCGTGCTGGTCGCCGGGGCGGCGGTGTGCGGGCCGCTGGTGCCGCTGCTCGTCGGCGACGTCTACCGCCCGGTGCAGTCGCTGCTGTGGCTGTTCGCGCTGCAGGGCGCCTGTCTCGCCGTGCTACAGGGCGCGTTGCTGTCCGCGATCGCCGGGGACCGCACGCATCTCGCGTTCGTCGCGTGGGCGGGCCTGGCCGTCGAGGCGGTCCTCATGGCCACCGTCGCGTCCACGCTGCGGCAGTTCGTCGCCGTCGCCGTCGGAGTGGCCGCGGTGACGGCCGCCGCGGTGGCGGTGCTCGCCGTGCGCGCAGCCTCGGCCGGCACCCCCACACACGACACCGCCCCCCACCGGGAACGGTGAGGGGCGGCGTGTAGGTCAGTGGACCGCTCAGCGGGTCACTGCTGGTTCGGCGGCGGCTTCCGCAGATCCGTCTTCGGGATCTCCTGCGTCGCGTCGGTGGTCCAGTCGCGCTGCTGCGCGTTCGGATCCGTCTCGGTCCGCGGGATCACCTCGGTGCGGTCGTCGGTGTAGTCGCGGCGCGTCCCCGCGGCGCCGGCGGTGCCGACGGTCGTGGTGGCCGGGCCGGACGGAGCCGGGCCGCCCGCGGCGGTCGCGGGACGACGGTTGTCGCCGCCCCCGCGCGAGCCGAGCACGAAACCGGCGATCAGCAGGATGAGACCGAGGATGCCCGCGACGATCGGCAGGGTGCGGCCGAACAGCGACAGCTGGTCCTGGCCGTCCTTGGCCTGGCCGATCTGGTACTCGATGGTCTCCTCGTCGAACGGCAGCGTCACGTTCAGGACGGTGACCTCGGGCTTGTCGGCCTGACGGGCGTAGTACTGGTCCTGCTGTTCCTGGCCCTTGATGACGACACCGGTGATCGGGTCGACCCACAGGTCGCGGATGTTGTTGTACCAGCGGGTCATCGTGACGGGCCGGTCGTCCTCACCGACACCCCAGGTGGAGGCGGGCAGGCTCAGCTTGTAGGTCGGGACCTCCGGGTCGGCCTTCGACAGGTCGACGGGGCCGATCTCCTGGTGGAAGTGGTAGACCTTCATGCCGTTGATCTCCTCCTCACCGACGAAGTCGATGGGGAAGGTGTCGCGAGCGTTGATGTCGTAGTAGGGGTACGACTCCTGCTTCACGTCGAACGGGAACTTGTACTGAAGGCCCTCACGGTTGTCGACCTCCACCGGGGGCTTGTCGGCGTTGACCTGGATCGTGCTGACACGATCCGGGTACTCCTCCGCCGAGACCGGCATGGAGGACACACGGTCGATGGTGAGGCGGTCGATGATGGCCGAGACCAGGCCGGTGTCGCCCTGCATGTCGAGGCGCCGCACGCTCTGGCCCGCCTGGAGCGTCATGATCTCGGCGTCGGAGGGCTCCTCGACCGTGACGAAACGCTGCGCGACGATCGGCACGTCGCGGTCGACCTGCGCGTTGCCGGCGAGCAGCTGGCGGGAGTTGAGGATGTCGCCCGTGCCCGTGGCGACCGTGGTCACCTCGAGGTCCAGGGGCGTCTTCTTCAGCTTCCCCACCGTGTACGTCGGTACGAGAATTCCGATCACCAAGAGGAAGGCCCCCAGGCCCACCAGAATCATTGCCAGTATCCGGCCGGAGCTCGAACGCTCAGCCATGCTCTCTCCTCACTCAACGTTGTCATCGAGTACCCCCACCGGCAGCAGGGCTGCACGGATCGCCTGGCATCCGACCCGCGAACACCACGTGAGGTCAGACACTAACAGCCCCGTATGGCAATATGCGCGCCCGCTCACCACAGTCGACGGGGTGAGTCACCTCTCCGTCCTTCGGTTCGTGGGACGTCACAGGGCACACTGGTCGGCGATGACCAGCAACACCGACCGGCTGCCGACGGCGAGCGGCTTCCTCCCGGCACTCGAGGGGATGCGCGGCTTCGCCGCCGTCGGCGTCCTCGTCACCCACGTGGCGTTCCAGACCGCGGCGGTGCAGGACCCGGTGATCGGCCGGGTGTGGGCGCGTTTCGACCTCGCCGTCGCCCTGTTCTTCGCCCTGTCGGGTTTCCTGCTGTGGCGCCCGCACGCCGCAGCGGCCCGCGGGCTCGGTCCGCGCCCGTCGACGGTGCGGTACCTGCTCTCCCGCGCGACCCGCATCCTCCCGGCCTACTGGACCGTGGTGATCCTGGTGCTGTGGCTGCTGCCCGGCGCCGGCGGCGGCGCGTCGGTGTGGTGGGCGAACCTGACGTTGGTGCAGGTCTTCGTGCCGCTCACCCTCACCGAGGGGCTGACACAGATGTGGAGCCTGTCGGTCGAGGTGGCCTTCTATCTGGTGCTGCCGCTGGTCGCGCTGGCGCTGAGCCGGTTGCGCGGGGACGCCGCCCGGTTCCGCATCCCGCTGCTGTGCGCGGCGGTCGTGCTGTCGCTGGGCTGGGCGTGGATGCCGGTGCCCACCCCGGACCACATCGCCCACACCAACTGGCTGCCCGGCTACGTGCCGTGGTTCGCAGCGGGCATGATCCTCGCCGAACTCGTCACCGTCCCCACCACGTGGGTGCACCGCCTCGCCGCGCGCCGCGTGCTCATGGGCACCATCGCGGTGGCCGCCTTCGCGCTCGCCGCGACGCCACTGGCGGGCCCGGAGACCCTCACCGACCTGAAGCCGTGGGAGTTCTGCTTCAAGACCGCCTTCGGGGCGATCATGAGCTTCGCGCTGCTCGCGCCGCTGACCCTCGCCCCGCGCACCCACCACCGGATCCTCGCGAGCCGTCCGGCGCTGACCGTCGGCCGCTGGTCCTACGGCGTGTTCATCTGGCACCTGGCGGTGCTGTCGATCGTCTTCCCGGTCTTCGGCATCCCCGCCTTCGGCGGCCACTTCTGGTTCGTGCTCGCGGTGACGATCGTGCTGAGCCTGGCCGTGGCGTCGGTGAGCTACGCGCTCGTCGAGGAACCGGCGCGGGTCGCCTTCCACCGCTGGGACGCCGCGCGGCGCGCCGCGAAGCTCGCCCGGGGCACCGCCGAGAGCCCGACCGCGACGACCCCGACCAGCGCCGCGAACTGAATCAGGGCCGAGTGCCCGACATAGCCGTCGGGGGCGCGCCACGGCCCGGTGGACAGCAACGCCGTCGCGAGCATCGTCGCGCCGCCCGCGACACCGACGAGCAGCCGTGACGTCACCGCCGCGCCGCGGCGTTCGAGCACACCCACACCGAGCGCTCCGGCGACCACCACGACGGCCCCCACCCAGCCGGTGAGCACGACCGCCGCGGCCAGCAGACCACCGAGCGCGACCGTCGCCGACCGCCAGGTGCGCGGCATCGGGCCGGGATCGGCTTCCGGATCGCGGCGCCGCGGCCACCACGCCAGCGCGAAGAGCGGCAGCAGCAACAGCAGTCCGCCGAAGATGCCGAGCCGGTACCAGCGGTCGGTCGCGAACTCGAGCGTCAGGGTCTGTTCCGGTCCGGCGGGCACGATCCAGCCCTGCTGCCAGCCGTCCACCACGACCGGGGTCGCGACGCTGCCGTCCGCGGTGCGGGCCACCCAGCCCACGTTGGTGCTCTCCGGCACCACGACCAGCCGGTCCTCGTCGCCGGCCGGGACGGTCACCTCGCGCAGGTTCTCGGTCCAGGTGCCCTTGCGCAGCTCCACGGGGTCGGTGGCGGGCACCTCGGTGCCGGGCACGGTCAGCCGCAGGCTCGACGCGACGAACGCCGCGCCGGGTTCGACGTCGACGTCCACCCGGCCCGGGTTCATGCCGACGACGTCCGTGTCGCACAGCGTCGCAGGCACTTCCACGCCCGCGGCGAGCTCGGCGACGGTCGCGGTGACGGACGTGCGGTAGGCGACGCCGTCGACGATCAGCACCGGGCCGGTCTCGCAGCCGACCGTCACCGTCTCCTCGTACACCGAACCCTGTGCGCCGACCGGGCCGTCGTCGGTGAGGACCGTGACCTCCGCGAGGCCGGGCGGGGTGAGCTTGGAGAAGCCGAGCACGGTGCGGTCGAGGGTGTCGCGCCAGCCCACCACCGTCAGCTCGACCCGGTCGGTGACGTGCGGCGACAGTTCGACGCGGCCGTCCTCACCGATCTCGCGCACCTGCGGGCCGTTGCCGAGGTTCACTGCGACCCGCGTCGGCGCGACCGGCAGGTCCCCGACCGAGGTGGCGACGTCGAGACCGGTCACCCGTTCCTCGGCGGGCAGTTCGAGGGTGACGGACGGGCGCGGCGCCCCGGCTTCGACCGAGCTCTCCTCGGCGGTCCAGGAGGTGCGCGGATCCCCGTCGGTCAGCGCGAACGCCGAACCCTGCAGGTCCACGACGTCGGCGCCGCCGCGCGCGACCACCCGGTCGGACCGGTCGACGAGGTCCTCGAGGGCGGGGCCGGGGCGGGCCCGCACCCGCAGGTCGGGTTCGACCCAGGTCTCCGCCGGCACGGTGAGGGTGCGGGTGAACGTGTCGGGTTCCTCTGCGGAGGTCGCCAGGCCCCGCGCGCAACGCACCCGGTCCTCGGTGTCGATGCAGCCGCCGCGACCGGGGAACTCCTGCCCCAGTTCCCAGCCGAGCACCGTCGCGTCCTCGGGCGGGCCGGGGACGACGATGCGGCGGCGGATGTCGAGTAGGTGCGGGGCGTCCGGGTCGGTGAAGTCCTCCACCGACAGTTCGGTGATGCCGAACTGACTGCCGACCGTGCCGCGTTCGGTGTGGACCGAGGTGATGCGGATCCACGACGTCTCGCCCAGCGGCAGCGCCACGGTCTGTTCGCGACCCGGCTTGTCGATGCGCACCGCGGTGCTGCCGCGTTCGGTGGTCACCTCGAGCCACTTGACGGGATCGCCGAGCGCCCCGGAGCTCGTCGTCAGGCGCAGCAGACCTGTCGTGATCGGTTCGTCGAGGTCGAGCTGCAGCCATTGGCCGATGCCGGATTCGAGGCCGTTGCTGTGCCAGCCGGTGGTGGGGTCGCCGTCGACCACCGCGGCCGGGCCGCTCGCCACGGAGGTGCCGCCGAGCTGCGTCGCGTCGGAGGCGGAGCTGGACACGCTGATGCGGGCACCCTCCCATTCGGCGCGCACGAGTTCGGTGTCGGGCACCGGATAGTCGGGCACCGCGTTGTGGGTGCGGCGTGGGTCGTCGGCGGCGCGGATCGCGGAGGAATGGTGGTCGACCTGCCCGTAGTCGGTCTCCCGGTCGGTGGGGGTGTCGGTGATCGTCACCGCGTCGACGGGGATCCCGGCCCGCCGGGCGTCGGCGGCGAGCAGGGTTGGGCCGACGAACTCGGGGTCGGCGGTGTTGCGGCGCAGCAGCGACTCGGGGCCGCCCTGCACGACCGGCACGTCCCCGAGGTCCACCGCGTACGGGCCGAAGGGCGCGGCGGCGGGGTCGGTGACGCGGTAGATCTCCACGGCCGGATAGGCGGGCCGCAGGTCGGCGTCGGTGACGAAGTCCTCGGGGTTCTCGAGCACGATGTCGTCGCCGAACTCCGCGACCTTCGCGATGCCGGGGGAACCCTCGAGGGCGCGGTGCACGAGGGCGGGCCGGGCACCGGGGGAGGTGTCGGGGTCGAGGTCGTTGCGCACCACCAGGAAACCGATGCCCTGACCGCGCAGGGTCGCGGCCAGACCGTCGGAGGGACGCCCGTCGGCGATCTCGCGTTGCACCGCGTCCAGGGCGCGGATCGCGCCGGGCGGCACCAGCGGCACCGCGTCGCGGCTCGCCCACGGCGTCGACGCCAGGGCCTGCAGCGGCTCGTCGCGGGTCAGCCCCCAGATCTGGCTGCCGAAGGGCGCCCCGGGCACGACGAGGGCGCGCTGCCCACGGTCGTCGGTGTTGTCCTCGAGCCATTCGGCGGCGGCGTGCCAGTAGCCGGGCACCTCGTCGTAGGCGCCGCGCGGCGCGAGTCTGCCGGTCCACGCCAGGGACGTCGCGAGGGTCAGGGCGACGAGGATCAGCGTCGTCACCGGCACCATCGGATTGCGTTCGGGGTGCGCGAAGGCGCTGCGGGCCCGGGCCCACGGCACCGACCCCGGCAGCGGCACCGCGCGCAGCAGGTGCGCGAGGCCCAGCACCAGCGGCAGCCGCACCAGCGGTTCGAGCTTGTGGACGTTGCGCAGCGGCGCACCGGTGGTGTCGAGGAACAGGCGTACCTGCTCGGCCCACGGCGAGTCGAGCTGGCCGACGTAGCCGGCGCCCATGCCGACGAGACCGACGAACAGGATCAGGGTGAGTCGGCCGCGGGCGGGCATCGACCGCATCGCCAGCCCGGCGAGACCCGCGGCGGCGAGCGCCCCGGTGACGAGCACGGCGGCCGGCTGGGTGACGAGCACGGCCCCGGCGATGCGTTCGGGGGAGACGAAGGGGGTCCAGCTGCTGGTGCCGCGCAGCACCTCCGTCAGGGACGTCCACTCGGTGGTGACCCCCGACGATTCGATGTAGTCGAGGAAGGGTGGGCTGACGCGGCCGAGCAGCAGCAGCGGCACCATCCACCAGGTGACCGCGACGAGGCACAGCGGCAGCCACCAGAGGGTGAACCGCCACCAGCGGCGGTTGGGGCGGTGCGCGGCCCACCACAGTCCGGCGACGAGGCAGGCGGCGGCCGTGGCCACGGCGTTGATCGCGCCCATGAGCGCCACCGCCGCGGCGGACTGTGCGGCGAGCCGGCGATGCGAGGGTGGATCCGGGTCGGCGAACCAGCGGACGAGGGGGATGAGCACCCAGGGGGCGAGCATCATCGGGTGCGCCTCGGACGAGATCGATCCGAGGGTCGTCAGCACCCGGGGCGCCAGCACGAACGCGGTCGCGGCGATGACCCGGGAGCTGCGGCTGCCGACGCCCAGGGCCTCGGCGAGCCGCACGATGCCCCAGAACCCGGCGACGAGCAGCAGTACCCACCACACGCGCTGCGTGATCCACGGGGGGATGTGCAGGAGCTGCCCCAAGGCGAAGAACGAGCCGTGGGGGAAGAAGTAGCCGTACGCCTGGTTCTGCACCTGCCCGAGCGGCGCCACACTGCTCCACTGGTGGGCGGCGCGAGTGAGGAAGCCGATCGGGTTCTGCGTCAGGTCGTACTTGGTGTCGGCGACGACCAGGCCGGGGACCTGGACGAACGACAACACGACCGCGACGGCGGTGACCACGAGCAGCCACCGGCGCGGCAGTGCCTCGGCGGACGGGAGCTCCGTGCCGCCTCGGGACGTGCGTGAACTCGAAGCGTTGCCGGCGCCGTCAGCGGCTGCCGTACTCAACCTGGTTCAGGAGGGACGAATCGGCGTTGCCACTGCGATCGATCTCGGGTCGCTGGTTGTCCTGCACGGCGGCCGTCACCCCGAACACCGCCACGGCACCGATCACGGCACCGGCAACCACGCTACCCAGGCCCGGTCCCAGGAACTTCCCCATTCCGTCTCCCCATCCATCGGTGACGCGGCGGTACCACCGGGCGTCACGTTGTCGTTTCGGTTCCGCGCCAAACTATCACCCGACCTGCCCTCCCGGGCGGGGCCGTGTCCCCGACACGGATCAACCGGCGTCCGGGGCGGTCTCCACCCCCAGCGCCCCCAGCAGGGTACGCAGTTTCGCGGTGGTCTCGTCGAGTTCGGCCACCGGATCGGAATCGGCGACGATGCCGCCTCCGGCCCAGGCCACGGCCCGCCGGCAGTCCGAGCTCAGCTCGGCGCAACGGATCGCGACGATCCAGTCGCCGTCGCCCTCGGCGTCGCACCAGCCCACCGTGCCCCCGAAGAAGCGGCGGTCCTCCTCGAACCGGGAGATGAGGTCCAGCGCGGCCTCCCGCGGGGTGCCCGCCAGCGCCGGGGTGGGGTGCAGGGTCCACGCCAGGGTCAGCGCGTCGATCCCGTCGCGCAGGGTGCCGGTGATCGGGCTGGCCAGATGCCACACGTCGGGGGTCGCGACCAGCTCCGGGGTCCCGGGCACGTCGAGTTCGCTGCACAGCGGCGCCAGGCGGGAACGGATCCAGTCGACGACGTATCCGTGCTCGGCGAGGTTCTTGGCCGATGCCAGCAGTTCCTCCCCGGCGCGGCGGTCCTCCTCCGGATCGGCACGGCGCGCGGCGGTCCCGGCGAGCGGCCGGCAGGTGACGGTGCTGCCGCGGCGGCTGACGAGCAGTTCCGGGCTCGCCCCGACGAGGCTGTGCCCCCAGAAGCGTTCCCCCGCAGCGCTGAGATCCAGTGCGAAGGTGGCGGCGTCGGGATGACGTTCGATCATGCGGGCGGCGAGGGCGAGGGGATCGAGGGGTTCGTCGGCCTCCAGCACGACCCGCCGCGCCGCGACGACCTTCTTCGTCTCCCCGAAGGACAGCCGGTCGACGAGGCGCCGTACCCGCTCGACGTGCACGCGGGGCAGCGGCACCTCCGCGGAGATCCGCACGGCGGGCAGCTCGCCCGGATCCTCCGGTCCTTGCCACGGGCCGTCGGTGACGTCGACCTCCTCGGGTTGCGCGAGGACCACCGGACGGTGCGGGGAGAACGGCAGCGCACCGACCACGAGGGTCGCCTCCCCGCGGCGCAGTGCCTGCGATGCGGAGGGGACGTCGTCGAAGAACCGGCGCGTGCCGGTGGCGTGCACGGTGCGATCGGCGCGCGAGAGCAGGAATCCGTCCATGGTGGATCGACAATATCCCCGCGCCCGCTGTGACCCGGTCCGAGCCTAGCGGCCCGGCGGCACGATGAGCACCGGACGGTGACTGTGGCGGAGCACGTGGTCGGCCACCGAGGACTGCAGCAGCGACCGCAGTCCCGTGGTGCCGCGGGTGCCTGTGACGATGATGTCGACGTCCAGTTCGTCGGCGGCCTCGACGATCGCCGACCACACTGCGTTGACCACCTCGACGGTGCGGCCCTCGGCGTGCAGCCCCACCGACCGGGCGAGTTCGAGGCCTTCGTCGTTGGTGACCCGGGCGTCGGACAGGGCGACGTCCTCGCTGTCCTCGTCGGGCACCCACTCGGGTTGCATGACCCCCGACAGCCCCGACATCCGGGCGGCCTGGCGGACCATCGGTTCCCAGGCGGTGACGACGACCGCGCGGCACGATTCGAGGAAGCGGCCGGCGTATCGCACAGCGCGCTGGGAGTTCTCGGAACCGTCGTAGGCGATGAGGATCAGATCTGCGCCCACCGCGTACCCCCTGGCTCGGATTCGGATGCTCGGGTGCACCTTAACCTGCCGGGACGTCCACCGTGGGTGTTCCGGGGGACAGTCCGCTACCGTCGGATCATGCGGATCCGTCACACCCTCGCCGCCGTGCTCGCCGCCGCCCTCGCCGCGGCGGGATGCGGGTCCTCCGACACCGCCGAACCGGAGCAGCCGACGCCCGCGGTCTCCGCGACGACCGACACCACCACCCCCGCGACCGCCACCACCACCAGCGACGCCGTGGCCACCACGACGTCGGCGACCTGCGGCGACGATCTGCTTGCCCGGCTGACGCTGCGGCAGAAGCTCGCCCAGCTGCTCAACGTCGGGGTCACCGGCGCCGAGGACGCCCGGGCGATCGTGGCGTCCGAGCAGATCGGCGGCATCTTCATCGGCAGCTGGACCGACGTCTCGATGCTCACCGACGGGCTGATCCCGCAGGTCGCCGCGCAGAGCCCGCTGCCGCTGATGGTCACCATCGACGAGGAGGGCGGCCGGGTCTCCCGGGTCGGGCAGCTGTTCGGTCCCGATCCCTCGGCGCGGGTCGTCGCGGAGACGATGACCGTCGAGGAGACCTACCGCATGGCCCTCGAGCGCGGACAGGAACTGAAGTCGCTGGGCATCACCGTCGACTTCGCCCCGGACGTCGACGTCAGTTCGCAGCCGGACGATTCGGTCATCGGCGACCGGTCGTTCTCTTCCGATCCCGAGATCGTCACGCAGTACGCCGGTGCCTACGCGCGCGGCCTGCTCGACGCCGGAATCATGCCGGTGCTCAAGCACTTTCCGGGCCACGGCTCGGCGTCGGGCGACTCCCACACCGGGGCGGTGACCACGCCGCCGCTCGAGCAGCTGCAGCAGATCGACCTCGTGCCCTACCGCAGTCTCGTCTCGCCGGAGGTCGCGGTGATGCTCGGTCACCTCGACGTGCCGGGCCTGACCGACGGCGTGCCGGCGAGCATCAGCCCGCAGGCCGTCGACCTGCTGCGGTCCGGTGCCTACGGCGGCCCGCCCTTCGACGGCGTGATCTTCACCGACGACCTGTCCGGGATGCGCGCGATCAGTGACACCTACGGGATCGCCGAGGCCGTGGAGGCCGCGCTCGTCGCCGGGGTGAACCAGGCGTTGTGGCTGACCACAACGGAGGTGCCGGCCGTGTTGGACCATCTCGAGCAGGTCGTGGCCGACGGGACACTGCCGGTGCAGCGGGTGGACGAGGCGGTACGCACGGTGACCCGCGCGAAGGGCGCCCTGGACTGCTGAATCGCCCGGCTCGCCCGGTCGTAGGCGGCCGAACTGCCCGGGCCGCCCGATCGGGGGCGGCCGAATTGCCCGGGCCGCCCGATCGGGGGCGGCCGAATTGCTCGGCCTGACGCGCCGGGAACCTCACCTACCGTAGAGTAAGCACTCGATTCGAGAGTGCTGGGAGGAGCAATGGCGGGCGGGACCAAGCGTTTGCCGCGTGCGGTGCGCGAGCAACAGATGCTGGACGCCGCCGTGGAGGTGTTCTCGGAGAACGGCTTCCACAACACGTCCATGGATGCGATCGCAGCGCGGGCGTCGATCTCCAAGCCGATGCTCTATCTGTACTACGGCTCGAAGGACGAACTGTTCGCCGCGTGCATCGCCCGCGAGGGGCAGCGGTTCGTCGAGGCGCTCACCCCGGCCGGTGATCCGACCCTCTCGCCGCGCGAGCAGCTGCGGGTCGCGCTCGAGTCGTTCCTCGGCTTCGTCGACGAGCACCGCCCGTCGTGGATGGTGCTCTACCGGCAAGCGTTGTCGCAGCAGGCTTTTGCACCGCAGGTGCAGAGCAGCCGGGACCGGCTCATCGAACTCACCGCCCAGCTGCTCGAGTCGAGCACCCGCGACCCGGAGCCGGGCACCGACTTCACCATCATGGCCGTCGCGCTCGTCGGCGCCGGTGAGGCCGTCGCCGACCGTATCGCCGGCGGGGAGATCGACGTGCAGAAGGCGGCGGATCTGCTCGAGAACCTCGCCTGGCGCGGTCTCGCCGGTCGGAAGCGGTCCGACCACCCGAACTGATCCGCGCTTCCCGCAACGGATTCGGTCCCGTACACGGGTTCGGGCGGGGTGGAACGCCCCCATCGCGTCCCACCCCGCCCCGAAGTCTTCGTGGTCGTTGCTGCGCGCGTGGTGCGCCGATCGTTACTGCGTGCGCAGCGTGGCCGTCAGATGCGGGTAGAGCTTCTTCGGATGCCGCAGCGCCAGATCCCAGCCGTCCGCGACGTGCTGCGCGTACAGGTTCAGCGACGACGGCAGCAGCACCGGCTTGCCGAAACGGACCGAGTAGGTGGCCTTCTCGGGGATTCGTCCCTCCACCGCCGACAGCGTCGCCGCGGCGCTCCACATGCCGTGGGCGATGGTCTTCGGGAATCCGAACGCCTTGGCGCCCAGGCTCGACACGTGGATCGGGTTGCGGTCGCCGGAGACCGCCGCGTAGCGGTCGATGACCTTCTGGTCCACCCGCAGCGTGGTGGTGGGGACCGGCGGGATCTCCTCCTCCTTCGGCTCGGGCTTCGGCTGCCCCGACAGCGAGGTGCGCTGCTGGTGCAGGAAGGTCGACGTCTGCCGCCACACGAGCTCGCGACCCACCTTGATCTCGCTGACGAGATCGACGAGCAGGCCTTTGCGGTGCTCGCGCATGTTCTCGGCGTGCACCGCGAGGTCGAGCGGTTCGGTGACCGAGATCGGCCGGAACCGTTCGATCACGTTCTCGGCGTGCACCGAACCGACGGCGGCGAACGGGAAGTCCCGTCCCACCATCAGTTTCATCACGATCGGGAAGGTGAGCACGAACGGGTAGGTCAGCGGCAGGGTGTCACCGAACCGCAGCCCGCACACCTTGGTGTACTCGGCGAGGTTGTCCGGATCGACCTTCAACGACCGCAGTTCCAGCACGTCCTCGGGCAGTCGATCCCCCGAGGCACCCACGACGGGCAACGCCCCCAGCACGGCCCGGCTGTAGATGTCGAGGGTCGACGGCAAGGAGGGCAGTTCGATGCGTGCCATCTATGCCCCCAGCATGGACTGGCCGCACACGCGCACGACCTGCCCGGTCACGGCGCTCGACGCCGGGTTGGCGAACCACGCGATGGTCTCGGCGACGTCGACGGTCTCGCCGCCCTGCTGCAGCGAGCTCATCAGGCGGCCGGCCTCGCGGGTGGCGAGCGGGATCGCAGCGGTCATCGCGGTCTCGATGAAACCGGGTGCGACGGCGTTGACGGTGATCTTCTTCTCGGCGAGCACCGGTGCGGTGGCCTGCACGAGACCGATGACACCGGCCTTCGAGGCTCCGTAGTTGGTCTGGCCGCGGTTGCCGGCGATACCGGCGATCGACGACACGTCGATGACGCGGCCACCCTCCTTGAGGGCACCCTTCTCGACGAGGACCTCGGTGATCTTCTGCGGGGCGACGAGGTTGACCGCGATCACCGAGTTCCACCGGGCGGCGTCCATGTTCACCAGCAGCTTGTCGCGGGTGATCCCGGCGTTGTGGACGATGATGTCGGCGCCGCCGTGCCGCTCGAGCAGGTGCTCGGCGAGCTTGTCGCCGGCGTCGGCGGCGCTCACGTCGAGGGTGAAGGCGGTGCCCTTGACCTTGTTGGCGGTCTGCGTCAGCGCGTCGCCGGCGGCCGGGATGTCGACGGCGACGATCGTCGCACCGTCGCGGGCGAGCACCTCGGCGATGGTCGCGCCGATGCCGCGCGCGGCACCGGTGACCACGGCGACCTTGCCGTCGAGCGGCTTGTCCCAGGAGGCGGGGGCCTTCGCCTCGTCCTCACCGATGCGGATGACCTGCGCGTCGACGAAGGCCGACTTCGCCGAGAGCAGGAAGCGCAGCGTCGACTCGGCGCCGGACAAGCCGGTGGGGGCCTTGGGGGAGACGTAGACGAGCTGGACGGTCGCGCCGCGGCGCAACTCCTTGCCGAGGCTGCGGGTGAAGCCCTCGAGGGCCCGCTGGGCGATGCGCTCGTCGACGGAGGCCGCCTCCTCGGGGGTGGTGCCGAGAACGACGACGCGACCGGAGGGCAGCAGGTTGCGCACGGTGGGCTGGAAGAACGTGAACAGCTGTTCCAGGCCCGCGGCGTCGGTGATGCCGGTAGCGTCGAACACGAGGGCACCGAAGGACGTGTCGGACGGCTCGGCGAACGTGTAGTCGCTCAGCAGGGTGCGGATCGGCTCGACGAGGCGGCCGCTTCCTCCCAGCAGCACCGGACCGGGGAGCGGCGGCTCACCCGGCTGGTAGCGGCGCAGCGTCTCGGGCTTGGGCAGACCGAACTGCTTGGCGAGGAATGCCCCGGGTGCGGACGAGATGAGCTGGGCGTAGAGCTTGGGAGCGCCCTTGGCTTCGGCCACGGTTCCACCTTCTTCGATTCGGTCGTCGGTGCAGAGTTCGTCAACAGGCGTGTTCGACAACAAACTTACCCGTGAGTAAGAATAGTAGCCAGAACTCGAATCCGTCCGAAAACCGGGAGACGCCAGTGACTACCGAAGCCCGTTCCTCGAAGCAGCGCCGTGTCGCCGTCCTCGGCGGCAACCGGATCCCCTTCGCTCGCTCCGACCGCAAGTACGCCCGCGCGTCGAACCAGGACATGTTCACCGCGGCTCTCGACGGCCTCGTCGGACGGTTCAACCTGCAGGGCGAGCAGCTCGGTGCCGTGGTCGGCGGTGCCGTCCTCAAGCACAGCCGCGACTTCAACCTCATCCGCGAGTGCGTGCTCGGCAGCGCCCTGAGCCCCTACACCCCGGCCTGGGACCTGCAGCAGGCCTGCGGCACCGGCCTGCAGTCGATCATCGCCGTGGGCGACGCCATCGCCGCCGGCCGCATCGAGGCCGGTATCGGCGGTGGCGTGGACACCACCTCCGACGCGCCGATCGCCGTGAACAACCAGCTGCGCGAGTTCCTGCTGTCGCTCAACCGCGCCCGCACCACCGCCGACCGCGTCAAGCTGCTCGGCAACGTGCGCCCGTCGATGCTCGGCATCGAGATCCCGCGCAACGGTGAGCCGCGCACCGGCCTGTCCATGGGTGAGCACGCCGCGATCACCGCCAAGGAATTCGGCATCTCCCGCGAGGAGCAGGACGAGCTGGCCGCCGCGAGCCACCGCAACATGGCCGCCGCCTACGACCGCGGTTTCTTCGACGACCTCGTCACGCCGTTCCTCGGCCTGACCCGCGACGACAACCTGCGCCCCGACTCGTCCGTCGAGAAGCTCGCCAAGCTCGAGCCGGTCTTCGGCACCAAGCTCGGCGACGCCACCATGACCGCCGGCAACTCGACCCCGCTCACCGACGGCGCCTCCGTCGCGCTGCTCGCCAGCGAGGAGTGGGCCGCCGAGCGCAAGCTGCCCGTGCTCGCCTACCTCGTCGACTCCGAGACCGCGGCGGTCGACTATGTCCACGGCGGCGACGGTCTGCTCATGGCCCCCACCTACGCCATCCCGCGTCTGCTCAAGCGCAACGGCCTGACCCTGCAGGACTTCGACTTCTACGAGATCCACGAGGCGTTCGCGTCGGTCGTGCTCGCGACGCTGCAGGCGTTCGAGTCGGAGGAGTACTGCAAGGGCAAGCTCGGCCTCGACGCGCCGCTCGGCTCGATCGACCGCAGCAAGCTCAACGTCAACGGCTCGTCGCTCGCGGCCGGTCACCCGTTCGCCGCGACCGGCGGCCGCATCGTCGCCTCGCTCGCGAAGATGCTGCACGAGAAGAAGCAGGAGACCGGTAAGCCCGTCCGCGGCCTGATCTCGATCTGCGCCGCCGGTGGCCAGGGCGTGACCGCGATCCTCGAGGCCTGATCGGCTTCTCGCCGTCTCCCCGGAGATGGTTGAGAATAAAAATTCCGTGCGGTGTGTAACGCTCCGCCACGGACAGCGATGAACCATGTGACCCCGCGCTGCTGCCTGACCCCCGACCTGGTAGCAACGCGGGGTCTTCGCGTTCCCGGCGCAGTCCGTTCCCGGCACAGCCCGTTCCCGGCACAGCCCGTTCCCGCTAGGGCAACTAGGCTGGAGCGAGGTAGTCCGGCGCGCGGAACCCAGGCGCGCCGCAGTCGGGAAGGGACAGTGTGAGCGGCAGCAACGGGACCGAGGACCCGGATCGGGGCGACGAGACGCCGCCGGTCGAGCCCGAGACGCAGCCCGTTCCCGAGCGGGAGGTCTCCGAAGCCGACCGTGAACCCGCACCCGAGGCCGAGACGCCGCAGGAGGAGGACGTCCCGCCTTGGGAGGCCCCCACCGCCGTCATCCCGGTTGCCTCCGGCGCACAGACCGACTCGGTCGTCTCCGGTGCACAGACCGACTCGGTCGTCTCCGGTGCACAGACCGATCCGGGAGGCACCGATCTGCCGCCCCCGGCCTCCCCGCCTCCGGGTGGCGACGAACCGTACGGTGGGGACTCCGGTGACTCCGGCCCGAATCTGCCCAGGCGCGCGATCGCCCTGGTCGTCGGGGGTGTCGTCGCGCTGCTCGCCGTCCTCTATGTCGCCGACCTCGCCACCTCGTCCGGCAAGGTGCCGCGCGGCACGACCGTGGCCGGCATCGAGATCGGCGGCATGTCCCTCGACGCCGCCGAGGCCACCCTCATCGAGGACCTCACCCCGCGCCTGACCGCCCCGGTCACCGTCACCGCGGGCGACACCGGTGGGCAGATCGTGCCCGCCGAGGCGGGCATCGGCATCGACTGGCCCGCGACCCTCGACCGTGTCGGTTCCCAGCCCCTCAATCCCTTCACGCGACTGGCGTCGTTCTTCCGCACCGACGAGATCGGTGTGGTCTCCACCCGTGACGAACCGCTCCTCACCGCGGCCGTCGAGAAGGTGACCGCCTCGGCCGCCCACGAACCCCGTGAGGGCAACATCGTCTTCGAGGACGGTCAGCCCGTCCCGATCACCCCGCAGTCCGGCCAGCAGGTCGACACCGCCGACGCGAGCGACGTGTTCGCCGAGCGCTGGCTCTACGGCGACGTGGCGCTGCCCGTCGAGAGCGTCGACGTCACAGTCACCCGGGAAGGACTCGACCGGGCCCTCGCCGAGATCGCGGTCCCGGCCGTCGCCCAGGACCTGACGGTGCAGGGACGCGAGGGTGTCACCGGTGTGCTGCCCCGCAACGACATCGGTGCGGTGCTGTCGTTCGTGCCCGACGGCTCCGGCGGCCTGCAGCCGCAGTACGACACGGAGGCCGCGACCGGCATCCTCGCGCCGCAGCTCGCCCCGTCCGAGACCGAACCGAAGGACGCGCGGATCGTCCTCGAGGGCGGCCGTCCGTCGGTCGTGCCCAGCGAGACCGGTGAACTCGTCGACTGGCCCGTCACCCTCGAGAAGCTGCCCGACCTGCTGAAACAGGAGGGTGAGCGCCGCGTCGAGGCCGTCTACCGCGAGGCCGAACCGGAGCTGACCACCGAGGGCGCCGAGAAGCTCGGTATCCGCGAGGTGATCGGCGAGTTCACCACCAGCGGCTTCGAGTACGCCTCCGGCGTCAACATCCGGTTGGCCGCAGAGGAGATCGACGGTGCCATCGTGGAGCCCGGCGAGACCTTCTCGTTCAACGACTACACGGGTCCGCGTGGCGCCGCGCAGGGCTACATCGAGTCCGGGATCATCGAGTCCGGCCGGCCCGGGCGGGCCGTGGGCGGCGGCATCAGCCAGCTCGCGACGACCCTTTACAACGCGACGTACTTCGCCGGTATGGAGGATGTCGAGCACACCGAGCACAGCTACTACATCTCGCGTTATCCGGCGGCGCGTGAGGCCACCATCTTCGACGGTGCGATCGACCTGAAGTTCCGCAACCCGTTCGACACCGGCGTGATGATCCAGACGATCGGCACCAGCTCCGATATCACCGTGCGGATCTGGGGCACCAAGACCGTCGACGTGCAGTCGGTCACCGGCAACCGCACGAACTACACCTCGCCCAACACGATCACGCTGCCCGCCGGGTCCGGCTGCGTTCCCTCGGGCGGCGCGCAGGGCTTCACAGTCACCGACACCCGTATCGTCACCGACGCGCAGACCGGGGCGCAGATCTCGAACACCACGCGGACGGTGCGCTACGACCCGGTGCCCGTCGTCCGGTGCGTCAGCCCGGAACCGGCACCGCGCAACGCCCCGGCGCCCGCCGAGGACTCGGATGCGGGTGAGGCCGGCACCGACGCCCCCGCTGCGGAGACACCGGCCGAGGAACCGGCACCGGGCGGGGCCGACGAGGAGGAGTGACTTCGGGGATCTCGCCGTCGAGGATGCGCAACTGCTTCTCGCCGTGCCG
Source organism: Rhodococcus sp. Z13 (assembly GCF_025837095.1). Taxonomy (NCBI): domain Bacteria; kingdom Bacillati; phylum Actinomycetota; class Actinomycetes; order Mycobacteriales; family Nocardiaceae; genus Rhodococcus; species Rhodococcus sacchari. The sequence goes on along the minus strand of NZ_CP107551.1, from coordinate 3,957,091 downwards.
CTGCAGCCACTGCCTGCCGCCGGGCAGGCGGCCGACGACGTGGTGCTCGAGCACGTTCACACCGAAGCGCATCGCCGGATACCGGGGCGGCCGCACCGGCACCTCGAGCGCCCGCACCAGTTCGGCGCTGGGTTCGTCGCGTTCGGCGCAGTGCCGCGGCCTCCTCCGGCGTCCCCTCGGGGGGACGGTCCGGCGAAGGGGTACAGCAGGGCGGTGATGCGGGCGGGCCTGTCGAGGTCGCGCATGTACCGGGTGGTCGACGGGGCCGTGGTCGTCACGGGGTCGGGGTGCTACTGGCAACGTAGGTTGTCGACGATTCGTTCCGGGTCCGAAACGGCGGTGGCCCGCCGGAGAACCGGCGGGCCACCCGACCGAGAGCGGTGTGTGGATCAGAACGCCGCTTCGTCGAGCTCCATGATGTCGAGGTCGACGTCGGTGATGAACTTGCGGGCGACACCCAGCTCGGGCAGCACGACCTTGGCGAAGAACGAGGCCGCGGCGACCTTGCCCTCGTAGAAGGCCTTGTCGGCGGCGTCCGGGCCGGCGTCGAGTGCGGCGAGGGCGATCTCGGCGTGCTCGAGGAGCAGCCAGCCGATCATCAGGTCGCCGAACGACTCGAGGAAGCGGACCGAACCGAGGCCGATCTTGTACAGCTCGGTGGGCTGCTCCTGCGCACCCATGAGGTACTGGGTGAGCGTGGCGACCATCGTCTGGGCGTCCTCGAGGGCGGTGGCCAGGAGCGCGCGCTCCTTCTTCAGGCGCTGGTCGGCGTCGTCGCGCTCGATGAACTTCTTGATCTCACCGGCGACGTGGGCCAGCGCCACACCGCGGTCGCGGGCGATCTTCCGGAAGAAGAAGTCCTGCGCCTGGATGGCGGTGGTGCCCTCGTACAGCGAGTCGATCTTCGAGTCGCGGATGTACTGCTCGATCGGGTAGTCCTGCAGGAAGCCGGAGCCACCGAAGGTCTGGAGCGAATCCTTCAGGTACTGGTAGGCCCGCTCGGAGCCGCAGCCCTTGACGACCGGCAGCAGCAGGTCGTTGATGCGGTGCGCGAGTTCGGCGTCGGCACCCGAGACCTGCTCGGCGACGGAGTCGTCCTGGTGCGCCGCGGTGTAGAGGTAGACGGCGCGCAGGCCCTCGGAGTAGGCCTTCTGCATCGCCAGCGAACGACGCACGTCCGGGTGGTGCATGATCGACACGCGCGGGGCGGTCTTGTCGGCCATCTGGGTCAGGTCGGCGCCCTGGATGCGCTCCTTGGCGAAGTCGAGGGCGTTGAGGTAACCGGTGGACAGGGTCGCGATGGCCTTGGTGCCGACCATCATGCGGGCGTGCTCGATGACGTCGAACATCTGGGCGATGCCGTTGTGGACCTCACCGACGAGCCAGCCCTTGGCCGGGACACCGTGGCCACCGAAGGTGACCTCGCAGGTCGCGGAGGCCTTGATGCCCATCTTGTGCTCGACGTTGGTGACGAAGACGCCGTTGCGCTCGCCCATCTCGTTCTTCTCGAAGTCGAAGTGGAACTTCGGGACGAAGAACAGGGACAGACCCTTGGTGCCGGGGCCGTGGCCCTCGGGGCGGGCGAGGACGAGGTGGAAGATGTTCTCGAACAGGTCGTCGGAGTCGGCGGAGGTGATGAACCGCTTGACGCCCTCGATGTGCCAGGAGCCGTCGTCCTGCTTGATGGCCTTGGTGCGGCCGGCGCCCACGTCGGAGCCGGCGTCCGGCTCGGTGAGGACCATGGTGGCGCCCCAGCCGCGCTCGACGCAGGTGGCGGCCCACTTCTTCTGCTCGTCGGTGCCGTTCTCGTAGAGCACGCCGGCGAAGGCCGGGCCGGCGGCGTACATGAAGGCGGCGGGCTGCGCGCCCAGCATCATCTCGTTGACCGCCCACAGGAGGCTGCGGGGAGCGTCGGTGCCACCGATCTCCTCCGGGATGCCCATGGACCAGTAACCGGCGTCCCACCAGGCCCGGAACGACTTCTTGAAGCTCTCGGGCAGCGTCACCGAGTGGGTCTCGGGGTCGAAGACCGGCGGGTTGCGGTCGGCGTCGGCGAACGCCTCGGCAGCCGGGCCTTCGGCCAGCGCCTTGACCTCGGCGAGGATGCCGCGCGCGGTGTCCTCGTCCAGATCGCCGAACTTGCCGGCTTCGAGGACCTTCTGAATCTTCAGGAACTCGAAGAGGTTGAACTCGAGGTCGCGGAGGTTGCTCTTGTAGTGGCCCATGTCGTCGGTGTCTCCCAGTGTGGTGCGGTCCAGCTGGCTTCAAGTACCGCCCAAGTTATTACTCGTCGGTAACATCTTCATGTTACTCGCCGGGCAACTAACTGCCAAGGGCTTCTTTGTGAGCAACTACGAGAGCATCGATCGCCGTTCCCGTATCGGTTTCCCGGTATCGCCGCTCGGCCACTTCGATTGTGAGCCGTCCGTCGATTTCTCGCACGAGATCGTCTGGGGTGTAGAGGATTTCGGGATCCTGCGGGCCGCCCGTACCCTGCTCGACATTTATCCGGTCGTGCCCCAGAAATATGAGGATTCCTTCAGGTTTCAGCGAATTGATCGCGCGTTCCAGAAGGGCCTTCCGCTGTGGCGGAGAAAAATGCAGGAAGACGGAGAGAATCAGATCATATCCACTCCCGAAAGAGTCGGCCGTCACATCGCCGACCACGTAGCGCAGGCGGTCACGCGAGCGCGAGGGCGCCTGCGAGGCGATGAGGCGGGCCTTGTCCAGTGCCACCGCCGAGAAATCGACCCCCACGACCTCCCAGCCGCGGGTCGCGAGCCACAGGGAGTGACGACCTTCACCGCAGCCCAGATCGAGCGCCCGACCCGGCGGGAGCGACGCCGCGAACTCCACGACCACGGGATTCGGCGGCGCGCCCCAGATCAGTTCTGCCGCCGCGTACTTCTCGTCCCAGTCCTTCGCATCCATGCGCCGACGCTAGCGCGGGAGCCTCAGTGGGACTGCGGGTTGCACCCGAGGTCACGGGCGCGCATCGTCGAGGGAAGGGCTGTGACGTTACCGTTACCTGCGTTATCGTGGTCGGGTTGCGACGTGCCGACACGCGGCCCGTCCAAGAGGAGGAGTTCGTCTGATGGGTGCACAGATCGCTGTCCCTGCCCCGCTGCGGAACAGCGCGCTGCTCGGCCTGGGAGTGCACCGCCCCGAGCGTATCGTCACCAACGAGGAGATCTGTCAGCAGATCGATTCCAGCGACGAGTGGATCCAGTCGCGGTCCGGTATCAAGGAGCGCCGCTTCGCCAAGCAGCACCCGGAGGAGTCCGTCGTCGACATGGCGACAAGCGCCGCCGAGCAGGCCCTCGCCGCCGCCGACCTGACCGGTGCCCAGATCGACACCGTCATCGTCGCCACCTCCACCTACCCCTTCCAGACCCCGCAGGCCGCAGCCCTGGTCGCCGACCGCATCGGCACCGGCGGCGCCGCCGCCCTCGACATCCAGGCCGGCTGCGCCGGCTTCTGCTACGCCCTCGGCGTCGCCTCCGACCTCGTGCGCGCCGGTACGGCCGAGCACGTGCTGGTCGTCGGTGTCGAGCGCATGAGCGACACCACCGAGCCCACCGACCGTTCCGTGCGCTTCATCTTCGGTGACGGTGCCGGCGCCGTGGTCGTCGGTGCGTCCGACGAGGTCGGCATCGGCCCGACCGTCTGGGGCTCCGACGGCTCGCAGTCCAACGCCATCCGCCAGGAACCCGACTGGGTGGACTTCGCCACCAACCCGAACCAGAAACGTCCGTGGATCATCATGGAGGGCACCGCGGTCTTCCGCTGGGCCGCCTTCGAGATGAGCAAGTTCGCCCGGCAGATCGCCGACAAGGCCGGGGTCGACCTCGAGGACCTCGACGCCTTCGTGCCGCACCAGGCCAACCTGCGCATCAACGACGTCATCGTCAAGCAGCTCGAACTGCCCGAGAGTGTTGCGGTCGCCGACGACATCATCGAGACCGGCAACACCTCCGCGGCGTCGATCCCGCTCGCGATGGAGAAGATGCTGCGCACCGGCCAGGTCGAGCCGGGCGCCACGGCGCTGCTCCTCGCCTTCGGTGCCGGCCTGTCCTACGCGGGCCAGGTCGTCAAGATGCCCCCGCTGGCCAAGTAAGAAGGCGCGCGCGGCAGCAGTTCGACTTCGTAGCAGTATCGATACATGGCGAATACTCGCACGTCGGCCATTCCCCGCTGGGTGTGGATCGTGTGCTTCATCATGGTCACCGTCATCGTCGTCCTCCTCGAACCGGTGGACACCGACGAACCGTCCGGTTCCGGCGGCGGTGGCACCCTCGAGAACCTCTCGGAGGCCCTCGCAGCGCTCGAGGCGCTGCCGGTGCGTGCCGCGGAACCGCAGGACGGCTACGACCGGTCACTGTTCGGCCCGGCCTGGACGGACGACGTGACCGTCGAGTTCGGCGGCAACGGGTGCGACACCCGCAACGACATCCTCCGGCGCGACCTCACCGACGTCACCTTCGAGTCGGGACGCAAGCAGTGCACGATCGTCTCCGGCATCCTCGACGACCCCTACACGGGTAAACAGATCCACTTCCGCCGCGGCGTCGACACCTCGGCGGCCGTGCAGATCGACCACGTCGTCGCCCTGTCGGACGCGTGGAAGAAGGGCGCCCGCGCCCTCAGCGACCAGGAGAAGCGGAACCTCGCGAACGATCCGCGCAACCTCATCGCCGTCGACGGCCCCACCAACCAGGGCAAGGGCGATTCGGACGCCTCGCAGTGGCTGCCGCCCAACACCGCCTTCCACTGCGAGTACATCGCGCGGCAGATCGAGGTGAAGACCGCCTACCGGCTGTGGGTCACCCGGCCCGAACACGACGCGATGGCCCGCATCCTCGCCACCTGCTGACCGGACTCACTCGTCCTCGTCGAGCAGGGCGTCGACGATCTCGTCCTCCGAGACCAGCACGTGCGCGGCCGGGGGACCGAGCGGAACGAAGCTGTCGCGGGCGCAGATCCGCCGGATCCGGCCCCGGTGACCGTCCTCGACGAGCGCCGCCACCACCGCCTCGCCGACCCCACCGCTGCGCCGGGTCTCGTCGACCACCACCACCCGCTCGAAGCGACGCGTGTGCTCGAGCAGGGCGGGCACCGGCAGCGGCGACAGCCACTGCAGGTCCAGGACGGTCGCGGCGACCCCGGTGTGGTGGACGGCCCGCAGGCTCATCCTCACCCCGTTGCCGAAGGTCACCACCAGCACGTCGCCGCCGTCGCCATGGGTGCGCACCGAACCGGGCCGGATCCCCGCCGGGTCGGGAACCCGCATCCACCTCCCGTCACCCGGCTCGTACAGGTCGCGTTCGTGGTACAGCGCGATCGGTTCGAGGAAGACGCACACCCGTCCCTCGCTGCGGGCCAGTTCGACGCACGCCCGCAGCAACCCGCCCGCCGTGTCGGGGGTGCTCGGCACCGCCAGCACGAGACCGGGAATGTCACGCAGCACCGCCACCGAATCGTCGTTGTGGAAGTGCCCGCCGAATCCGCGCTGGTAGGCCAGGCCCGCGATGCGCACCACCATCGGGTTGCGGTACTGCCCGTCGGAGAAGAACGCCAGGCTCGCGGCCTCCCCACGGAGCTGGTCTTCCGCGTTGTGCAGATACGCCAGGTACTGGATCTCGGGGATCGGCAGCATGCCCGCCACGGCGAACCCCAGTGCGGTACCGAGGATCGTCTGCTCGTCGAGCAGGGTGTCGAACACCCGCAGCCGGCCGAAGCGTGCCTGCAGCCCCCGGGTGATCCCGTAGACCCCGCCCTTGACCCCGACGTCCTCGCCGAACACGCAGGTGCGCGGGTCCTCGTCGAGGACACCCCCGAGTGCGCGGGTGATCGCCTGGGCCAGGGTCAGCGGTTCACCGGCCGGGTGCGGGTCGTCGGGCACCGGGGTGCGACGCGCGTGCAGCGGCCGCATCACCTCCGCCGCCGACCGCAACCGCGGCGGCGACTCCAGTTCGTCGACCACCGCCGTGACCTGCGCGCGCATCTTCTCGTAACGGTCCAGCACCGCCTCTGGGGTGAGCACCCCGCGGGCGACGAGTTCGCGGGCCGTGCCGAGCAACGGGTCCCGCTCGTGGTCGGCGGCGATCTCCGCCGCACTGCGGTAGGCGGATTCGACGTCGGAGCCCGCGTGCCCGAGATAGCGCACCGTCCGCAGGTGCAGCACGAGCGGCGCCCGCCGGGTCCGCACCGTCTCCACCGCCTCCCGTGCCGCGACGAGGGTCGCGACCGGATCGGAGCCGTCGACCTGCCGGTACCCGACGCCCGGATACGACGACAGCGACCGCTCGAGCCAGCCCGGCGGGGTGGGCACACTGATCCCGAGCCCGTTGTCCTCGCACACCAGCAGCAACGGCACCGGCAGACCGCGATACCGGCAGTAGGCCGCGGCGTTCAACGCCCCCACCGTCGTCGAATGGTTCGCCGACGCGTCGCCGAAACTGCACAGCACCACCGCATCCGGCGGCCACGTCGCCTCGAGCCCGAGACGCTGCATCCGCGGCAGCGCCAACGCCAGTCCGAGTGCCCGCGGCAGGTGCGAGGCGATCGTGGAGGTCTGCGGCAGGACGTTCAGCCGCGCGTTGCCGAACACCTTGTGCCGGCCCGCCGCGATCGGATCGAAGGTCGACGCGGCGCATCCCGCGAGCACGTCCCGGATCGGGGTACTGCCCTCGACCAGCGCCGCGCGGGCCGCGTAGAACCCACCGGACCGGTAGTGCAGCAGCGCCGGATCCGTGACGCGCGAACACGATCCGAGTGCCGCGTTCGACTCGTGTCCCGCCGACGGGATCGTGTAGAACCCCTCACCGTGCTGCTGCAGGATGCGTGCCGCGAAATCCAGGTGCCGTGACTGCATCTGGGCGTCGAAGTACCGCAGCAGGAGATCGTCGTCGACTTCTCCGGTGGCGGAACGGAGTTGCGGTACCCACCCGGACAGGGCGCGTACCGCGGTGACGAACCGTGCGTCGAGCTCGTCGACGGGCGACATACTCCAGTTCTACGCCATCCCTATCTCGTTCGGAGGTCGATCGGGCCACCGTCGTCCGGGAACGGCAGCGACGTGAAGTTCATCGGCGCCACGTAGTCGGCCGGCACGTGCCAGCGATACCGCAGCAGCAGATGGTGCAGCACCGTCTTGATCTCGGCGCCCGAGAAGTACATGCCGAGGCACCGGTGCGCGCCACCACCGAAGGGGGCCCACGCGTACTTGTGCACCTTGTCCTCACGACGCTCCGGTGAGAACCGTTCCGGATCGAAACGTTCGGGATCGGGCCACAATTCGGGCATGTGGTGGCTGTAGTGCATACCCACGTTCACCAGGGTGCCCTTCGGTACGAAGTGCCCGAGGATCTCGGTGTCCTTCGACGCGCGCCGCACGATGCCCGGCACCGGCGTGACCAGCCGCTGACACTCCTTGATCACCAGGTCCAGGGAGGTGAGCAGATCGAGCTGCTCGAATCCCGGTGTGGTCGTGCCGAGAGACTCCGACTCCTCGCGGCACCGCTGCTGCCACTCGGGGAACTGGCCGAGATACTGCATCGCCGTCGACAGGGTGATCGTCGACGTGTCGTGTGCGGCCATCATCAGGAAGATCATGTGGTTGACCACGTCGTCGTCCGAGAACCGTTCGCCTTCTTCGGATTCGACGTGACAGAACACCGAGAAGATGTCGTCGCCGTCACCCGCGCGCCGCGCCGGCAGATATCGCCGGAAGAACTTCTCGAGCCGCGCCCGGCCCACCACACCGCGACGCCACCGCGTGCCGGGCAGGGGATAGCGCACCAGCGCGGTCGCGGCCTGCACGCACCCGATGAACGCCTTGTTGACCTCCTCCATCTCCCGGGCCGACGACCCCTCGGCGCCGCCCATGAAGATCTCCGTCGCCAACCCCAGGGTGAGTTCCTTGATCGCCGGATAGGCGCGGAAACCCTCGCGGGGCACCCACCCGTCGAGGGTCTTCTCGATCGACGGGTGCATCCGCTCGGTGTAGAGCGCGAGCCGGTCGCGGGTGAACGCCTGCGACATGATGCGGCGGTGCGCGGTGTGCTCGTCGCCGTCGAGCAGCATGAGCCCGCGGTCGAAGAAGGGCCCGATCAGGGTGCGCCAGCCGGGACCGTTCGACAGTGCGCGGTCGCGGTTCTGCAGCGCCGCCCCGACCGCGTCGGGGCCGAGCAGCACCACCCACTGGCGTCCGGCGAACCGGAACCACGAGACGGGTCCGAGTTCGCGGTAGCGCTTCTCGTACGCGCCGAGGGGATTGCGCATGTAGTGCAGCGCGTAGCCGACGTAGGGGAGGCCGGCGTCGCCGGGAACCGGGGCCAGGCCGGGAGGTGGGGGAGCGAGCATCTTGGTCACGGGCGCATCTCCGATGGTCGGCATCCGTCGCAGGCTGTGAGCAGATCAACTGTAACGCCGATCACGCGGCCGCCGGAGCGATTCGTCCGGCGGGACGAGTGCTGGTCGGCCGCGCCGACCCCGTGCCATGCTGGCGACATGGACGTCGAACGCCCCAAGCTCGAAGGCACCGTCGCGGTGGGAGGCGGCCGCCGGCTCGGTTTCGCCGAGTTCGGATCGGCGCAGGGACGCGCCGTGTTCTGGCTGCACGGCACCCCGGGCGCGCGGCGCCAGGTCCCGATCGAGGCGCGGGCGTTCGCCGAACGCGAGCACGTCCGGCTCATCGGTGTCGACCGGCCCGGCATCGGCTCGTCCACCCCGCACATCTACGAGAACGTCCTCGCCTTCGCCGACGACCTGCGCATCGTCGCCGACACCCTCGGCATCGACCGCATGGCCCTCGTCGGCCTGTCCGGGGGCGGCCCCTACACCCTCGCCGCCGCCTACGCGCTGCGGGAACGCGTGGTCGCCGCCGCGGTCCTCGGCGGTGTCGCGCCGATCGTCGGACCGGAAGCGATCAGCAGCAACCTCATGAAGCTCGGCACGGTCGTCGCACCGGCCCTCGAGACTGCGGGCGTGCCGATCGGCACCGCGCTGAGCGCCGCGATCCGGGTGGTGCGGCCGTTCGCGTCGCCGATCATCGACCTCTACGGGCGGCTGTCCCCGGAGGCCGACCGTCGCCTGCTCGCCCGCCCCGAGTTCAAGGCGATGTTCCTCGACGACCTGCTCAACGGCAGCCGCAAGCAGATGGCCGCGCCGTTCGCCGACATCGTCGTGTTCACCCGCGACTGGGGCTTCCGTGTCTCCGACGTGAAGGTGCCGGTGCAGTGGTGGCACGGCGACACCGACCACATCATCCCCATCGAGCACGGTCTGCACATGGTCGACCTGCTGCCCGACGCCCGGTTCCACCACCTGCCGGGCGAGAGCCACCTCGGGGGGCTCGGCGCGGCCGAGGAGATCCTCACTACTGTTCTGGAGTTGTGGGACCAGGACTGACCGGGGGCGAACGCCCGCTGCCGAGAGCGCTGCACCTGCGACCCTCGGCGCTCGTCGCGGTCGCCGTGGGCGGCCTGATCGGGACGAGTGCCCGCTACGGCCTCGGCCGGTGGTTCCCCGTCGGGGCCGGCGGCTGGCCGGTCACGACCTTCGCGATCAACGTCCTCGGTGCGCTGCTGCTCGGCTTCCTGCTCGAGGCGCTGATCCGCAGCGGCCCCGACACCTCCTGGCGGCAGGTGGTCCGGCTCGGCGCCGGCACCGGCGCGCTGGGCTCGTTCACCACCTACAGCGCACTCGCCGTCGACACCGACCTGCTGCTGCGCGACGGCCACCTGCTCGCCGCGGTGACCTACGCACTCGGCACCGTCCTCGCCGGGTTGCTCGCCACCGGCCTCGGCATCGCCCTCGCCGCCCGCCTGGGCGACCGCCGGAGCGCGCCGTGATCGCGGTGGGCGTGGCGCTGGCGGGCAGCCTCGGCGCGGTCGTCCGCTTCGTCGTCGACAGCGCGCTGCGTGCCCGTTCCGCGTCGTCGCTGCCGTGGCCGACGGTGCTGATCAACGTCGTCGGGTCGCTGCTGCTGGGTCTGCTCACCGGGGCGGTGCTGTTCCACGACGCCCCCGCTGCGATGCTCACGATCGCCGGGGTGGGGTTCTGCGGTGGGTTCACCACCTTCAGCACGACCAGCGTCGACTCCGTCCGCCTGATCGTGGCGCGGCGCTACGGCGCGGCCTGCGCGATCGTGCTGGGCACCCTGGCGACCGGCCTGGCGGCGGCCGGTGTCGGCCTGGCGGTCGCCGCGGTGTGAATTGTGGTTCGATGGCCTACCTGATGCCCACCGAACGGCGACGAACGGCAGGAGTGCGATGACCCCCGGAGACCCGACGGCGTACCGGCCCCCGGCGGGGTGGCACCGCGACAACGCGGATCCGACCCTGGAGCGGTGGTGGGACGGATACCGGTGGACGGACGCGACGCGCCCCGCCTACATACCGACGGCCGCCCAGTATCCGGCCGCCCAGTATCCGGCCGCTCATCCCGCCGGGTACCCTGCCGTACCGCCCCCCGGACGGTCGACGACCCGCAACTTCGGACGCGTGTCGCTGGTCCTCGGCATCGTCGCGATGCTGCTCGCCGTGCTCGCCTGGCTCGCCGGGATCCTCAACTTCGGCATCGTGGGCCCGCTCGCGCTCCTCGGTGTGATCCTGGGGGGTGTGGCCCTCGTCGGCCGGAAGAGCGACGACACACCCCGCGACCGGGCGATCGCGATCGCCGGATCGGTCCTGAGCGGAACGGCGGGCCTGCTGGCCATCGTCCAGCTCGCCGTGCTGATCGCCGACGTCTCCTGACCGGCGCCTAGCCGGCCCGGTGGAGCACCTCGAGCACCGAGCGCAGCTCGTCGGCGTCGATCTGACCGGGAGCCGAGGCGGTGCCGACCATCCCGAAGGTCGCCGCCGACCCGAAGACCTGCCCGGCGATCCGGGAGACGACCCCGAGCCCACCCATCGACATGGTGATGAGCGGCCGCTCGGCGTACTCCTCGTGCATCGTGCGGGTCGCGTCGAGCAGGGTCAGCACGTCGCCGGTCGAGCGCGGCATCACCGCGATCTTGCAGATGTCGGCGCCGAGATCCTGCATCTGCCGCAGCCGCGCGACGATCTCGTCCTTCGGCGGGGTGCCGTCGAAGTCGTGGTTCGACGCCACCACCGCGACCCCGCGGGCGTGTGCCGCCGCGACGATCCGCTCGACGGCGGACCGGTCGCGGCGGTACTCCACGTCCACGAGGTGCACGCTGCCGCTCTCGGCGAGCGCGACCGTCAGATCGGCGTAGGCGTCGTCGTCGATCTCGATCTCGCCGCCCTCGTCGGAGGTGCGGCAGGTCGCCAGCAGCGGGGTGCCCTGCAGCTGCTCGGCGAGGGCGGCGGACTGGGCGCGCACCGCGTCGTGGTCGTCGGCGGCGTGGAAGAAGTCCACCCGCCACTCCACGACGTCGGCGCGACCGGCGACCGCGGCGACCTGCTCACGCAGGACCTCCGGGGTGCGGCCGGTGACGGGGACGATGATCGTGGGTGCGCCCTCACCGATCGTCACGTCCGCGACGCGGACCGGGGTGATCGTTCGTCCCACTGGTCGTCTCCGTTCCTCGCCTGTGCCGCTACCGGCGCTCGTGCAGCCGGCCGGTCCTATTCGATCACGGGCGATCCGGCTCGCCGCCGTCGGCATCGGCCCCCGGGTCCGTCGCACCCACGGTGACCCCGGACCCGTCGGCACCGGACTCGTCGCCGCTCTGCCCGGCGTCCTTCTTCGCGGTCTTCGCCGGGTCGGCGACGGCCTCGCCGCGCGCGACCATCAGGGCCTCGTCGGACAGCGGGATCTCCCGGATGAAGCAGGCCAGCACGAACGCGACGAGCAGGAACGGGATCAGGTACCAGAACACCGGGGCCAGCGAGTCGGCGTAGGCGTCGACGACACCCTGCCGCACCTCGTCGGGCAGCAGCTTCAGGGTCGCGGGATCGACGGTCGCGGTGGCCTGGCTCGCCTGATCGGGGGTCGCGCCGGCCGAGGTGAACACCTCGACGAGCTTCTCCGCGAGCCGGTTGGTGAAGATGGTGCCGAAGATCGCGACACCGAGCGCCGCACCGACCTCGCGGAAGTAGTTGTTCGTGCTCGTCGCGGTACCGATCTCGTCGGCGGGCACGGCGTTCTGCACGATGAGGATGACGACCTGCATGATCAGGCCGAGTCCCAGGCCGAGTACGAACAGCATCGAGCACACCAGCCACAGCGGGGTGTCGCCCGCGAGCGTGGTCAGCCACAGCATCCCGCCGGCGGTGATCAGCGCACCGAGGATCGGATAGATCTTGTACCGCTGGGTCTTGGTGATCGCGATACCGGACCCGATCGAGGTGAGCATCAGGCCCGCCATCATCGGCAGCAGCAGCAGACCGGAGACCGCCGCCGAGGTGCCCGACGACATCTGCAGGAAGGTCGGCATGAACGCGATCGCCGAGAACATGCCCAGGCCGAGCACGAAACCGATGGCGGTGGCGTTGACGAAGATCGAGTTGCGGAACAGCGACAGCGGGATGATCGGATCCTGCGCCCGCGACTCGACGAGCACGAACAGGCACACGAACACGATCAGACCGGCGCCGAACATCAGGGTCAGCGAGTCGGTCCAGCCGCGGTCGGAGTCGCCACCGAAGTCGGTGAAGAAGATCAGGCAGGTGGTCGCGAGCGACAGCGTGAGCACACCGAGGACGTCGACGCGCTTCGTCGGCCTCTTCGACGGCAGGCGCAGCGCGAACCAGGTGATGACGAACGCGAGCACACCGACCGGGATGTTGATGTAGAAGCACCACTCCCAGCTCAGGTGGTCGACGAAGAACCCGCCGATGAGCGGACCACCCACGGCCGACAGACCGAAGATCGCGCCCAGCGGACCCATGTACTTACCGCGCTCGCTCGCGGGCACCACGTCGGCGATGATCGCCTGCGACAGGATCATCAGGCCGCCGCCACCGAAGCCCTGGATCGCGCGGAACACCACGAACGTCCAGAAGTCGTCGGTGAGCGAGCACCCCAGCGACGCGAGGGTGAACACACCGATGGCGATCAGGAACAGGTACCGGCGGCCGAAGACGTCGCCGAACTTGCCGTAGATCGGCATCACGATGGTCACCGCGAGCAGGTAGGCGGTGGTGATCCACGCCTGGTGCTCGACGCCGCCGAGCTGCCCGACGATCGTCGGCATGGCGGTCGAGACGATCGTCTGATCCAGGCTGGAGAGCATCATGCCCGCGATGAGCGCCGAGAAGATGATCCAGATCCGGCGCTGGGTGAGAACCAGTGGTTCCGAATGGGTGGTCACGGTGTTCCTGTCGGATGAGAATTGTCGAACGGACCGGAAATTGTTGCACCCGGTGTCTTCGGGCTGCAAGGCAATTACCTTCGGCCTGTCCGGATGGTCCCGTTCGGGAAGGTTCTATTCGAGCCAGGACCGCACGGGGGGTTTCACCCACATGATCTTCTCGTCCGCCTCGGTCCGCACCGCGGCGGGATGATCGGGATGCTTCCCGGCCCAGGCCGTCTTCTCGTCCATCAGTCGCGCGGCGAGTTCCCAGGTCTCCATGCTGCGCGGCGGATGCACCTCGGCGGCGCGCGCCAGTCTGCGGCGTGTGTCGTCGGTCATCGCGAGCAGTTCGGCACCGGTGATGCCGCGGTTCCACGCGTACCGGGCCAGTGTCACGGCCTTGTCGCGCCGGTTCTTCTCGGCGCGATCGGTGTGGGCGAAATCGGCGTCGCTCATGGCTCCGAACGGTACTCGCCGGGGGCGACCGGAATCGTGCCCGAGAAGTGACGTGAATCCGGTGTGCCCGGGTGCCCCTCTACCTACTCTGGGCGCGGGTGGGGAGGAGGGGAGGCCCCGCATGCCCGCTGTTCCCGACGGTACTCCCCATTCGGTCGCCGATCGCGCGACCGCACCACCGCGCGAACCGGTCTCCGACCCGACCCTCGGGATCGACGTCGCCCGCCCCGCCCACCGGGGTGCTCCGCCGCATCGGCTGGTCACGATCGGCGACTCCCTCTTCCACGGCATGCAGAGCGCCGCGGTCTTCGCCACCGACCTGTCGGTGCCGGCGATCGTCGCCCACGAACTCGGCGCGGAGTTCCGCTATCCGCGCTACGGCGGCCCGGGCGGGCTGCCGATCAACATCGAACTGCTGCTGCGCCGGCTCGAGGAGCGGTACGGGCCCCGGCTCGATCTGTGGAAACTGCCCATGGCCGGGTTCACCGCGCGCGGCTTCATGGACGAGGTGGAGGACCACTGGGAACGCGGACCGGGTGCGAGCCCACCGGTCGCCGGGCTGCTCCACAACCTGTCCTGCTTCGGCTGGGACCTGCGCGACGCCCTCGAGAACACCTACAAGGCGTGTGAGAAACGGATCGGCGCCCCGCGGGACGATCCTCTCCTCCAGGTCGTCGAGAACAACGGTGAGCGCGCCGCCCGGCACGTCTACCCCAGTGACAGCGAAGAGCACACCGGGTGGACCTTCTTCGACGTCGCGCGGGCGCTCGGCGCCGACCACGGCGACGACACCGACTCCGGTATCGAAACCCTGGTCGTCTTCCTCGGGGCCAACAACGCCCTGCGCAGCGTCACGAACCTGGAGGTCTCCTGGACCGACGAGCGCTTCCGGGCACTCGAGCGGAAGAAGGCGTTCACCGTTTGGACGCCCGAGCACTTCGCGCAGGAGTACGCCCTGATCGTCGAGCAACTGGGACGGATCGAGGCACGGCACGTCATCCTCTGCACCGTCCCCCACGTCACCATCGTCCCCATCGCCCGGGGCATCGGACCGAAGAGCGGCTCACCCTACTTCCCGTACTACACGCGCCCGTGGATCGACGAGCAGCACTTCGACGCCGCCCGCGACGAATACATCACCGGGGAACAGGCCCGCGTGGTCGACGCCGCGATCGACCTCTACAACGAGACGATCACCGCGGCGGTCGGACAGGCCCGCAGGGACGGCCACGACTGGTACCTGCTCGACACCGCGGGCATCCTCGACCGGCTGGCCGCGAAACGCTACACCTTCGATCTCACCGCGCGCCCGGCATGGTGGGAGCCGTACCCGCTCCCACCGGCCCTGGCGGCTCTCGATCCGGTGCCCGACACCCGGTTCCTGTCCGCCGACGGCAAGGGTGGCCGCGCCGCCGGGGGACTGTTCTCCTTCGACGGCGTGCATCCCACCACCGTGGGCTACGGGATCCTGGCGCAGGAGATCGTCGACATCATGGTGCGTGCCGACGTCGAGTTCCGCAGCGGCAACGGCACTGCGCGCCGCGGGCGGGTCGAGGTGGACTTCGACCGTCTCGTCCGCCTCGACACGCTCGTGCGCACCCCACCGCAGAACGTCGATTCGACGTTCTCGGTGCTCGGCTGGCTCGACGAGGTGCTCGATGTCTTCGGTGTGCAGCTCCGATTCGGGATCTGAGGCCGGGCTCTCCCGACGGTCAGGTCAGCGTGACGACGTGCTCGTGGGTGTCGACGGCATCCTGGATCTTCTTGCGCGACAGGGTTCGTGGACCGCACGCGCACCCCGACGGGACGGCGTCGTCCTCGAACTGGGTCGCCTCGAGGGTGTCCACGAACTCGGAGTTGAGCGACGTGCCGTTGTGCGGCGTCGCTTCACGGTCGCGGCTTCCCCGCCCCCCGGGGCCGCTGCGGGAGACGATCACCTTGCCCGCGGTGGTGGGGTACACCGCGGCGAGGGTGTGTCCCTTGGGACAGCGCACCTTGGTGATCGCCTTCTCGGTGCGTTGGGGGCCGAGTTCCTTCACCGCGGCCAAGGCGATCTTGCGACGTTCGGTCGGGGGTGTCGTGGCGATATCCATTGTCCTATTCCACCTCACAGTGTCGGGGATTGACAGGGAATCGGGATAACCGATCTTGGTTCGTTTCAGATGATCTCGTCGGTGAGACGATGCGGTGTGCCGAAGCGGTGCGCAGTGATGGAGACGGACTGTTCGGCCAGGAACGGCAGCATGTCGATTCGTCCGGATCCGGTCACCGGATCGTCGAAAATCGTGACGTCGCACCGGTCGGCCAGACCGGCGGGCACCGGCGCTCCGAGCAGCCGGATGCGCGACGGCGGCGCGGCGACGATCCTCTCCTCCCACTCCGCGTCGCTCTCCACCCGAATTCTTCCGGTGAAATCCGCTGTTTCCGAATATCTTCCGAGATCGACGTCGATCGCGGAGGAGATCTCCACCGGTGCACCGGCCCGTGCCGCGGCCCCGAGGACCCGCACGAGCCCGAGCGCCGTACCGTTCCCGCCCGAGCGTACATGTACCCGTACGGGTCGGTACCTGAACAGATTTCGCTCCACCGGCAGACCGGTGACGTCCGTGGCGACACCGAACTCCGTCCCCCACGCCCGCTCGTCGCTCGCGAACGCGCGCCGCAGCGCCTCCTCGTCGAGGGCGGCGCCCTCCCACGACCCGAAACCGAACAGGTAGTTCGGTCCGCCCGCCTTGAAACCGGCACCCACCGACGACTTCTTCCACCCGCCGAACGGCTGACGCCGCACGATCGCGCCGGTGATCCCGCGGTTGACGTAGAGGTTCCCGGCCTGCACGCGGTCGAGCCAGTGACCGATCTCGTCGGGGTCGAGCGAGTGCAGCCCCGCCGTGAGGCCGTACTCCACCTCGTTCTGGAGGGCGATCGCCTCGTCGAGATCCCGCGCGGTCATCACCCCCAGCACCGGACCGAAGAACTCGATGCGGTGCGTGCGCGACCCGCGCCGCACACCCGTACGCACCCCGGGCGTCCACAGCCGGCCCTCGTCGTCGAGCCTGCGTGGCCGCACCAGCCACGACTCGCCCGGTTCGAGCGTCGTCAACGCCTCGAGGAGTTTGCCTTTCGCCGGTTCGATCAACGGCCCCATGCGGGTTCGCGGATCGTGGGCGGGCCCGACCGGCAGCGACCGCACCGCGTCGACCAGCTGGTCGCGGAAACGGCGGGAGGTCGCCACGGAGCCGACGAGGATCACCAGCGACGCCGCCGAACACTTCTGCCCGGCGTGCCCGAACGCCGACTGGACGACGTCGCGTACCGCCAGATCCGGATCGGCGCTCGGGGTGACCACGATGGCGTTCTTCCCGCTGGTCTCCGCGAGCAGCCGCAGGCCGGGCCGCAACGACCGGAACGACTCGGCGGTCTCGTACGAGCCGGTGAGTACCACCCGGTCGACACGTTCGTCGGCGACGAGCCGGCTGCCCAGCGACCGTTCGCCCATGTGGACGAGATGCAGCACCTCGCGCGGCACCCCCGCGTCCCACAGCGCCTCGGCGAGCACCGACCCGCAGCGCGCGGTGAGCGTCGCCGGTTTGAGGACCACCGCCGACCCGGACGCCAGCGCCCCGAGCGTGCAGCCGGCGGGGATGGCGACGGGGAAGTTCCACGGCGGCGCCACCACCGTCAGCCGCGACGGCACGAAGCGCGCCTCGAGCGTGTCGAGTTCGCGGGCACGCTCGGCGTAGTAGCGGGCGAAGTCGATCGCCTCGGAGACCTCCGGGTCGGACTGGTCCAGGGTCTTGCCGCCCTCCGCGGCCATCACCTCGAGCAGGTCGGCGCGACGTGCCTCGAGGACGTCGCCGACCCGGTCGAGGATGCGGGCGCGCTCGGCGCCGGAGAGCGCACCCCAGGCGCGTCCCGCCTCGGCCGCGGCGGCGAGCACCGCGTCGACCTCGGTCTCCGAGGACAGCGTGTGCGTGTGCACCGCGGTGACACCGAGCTTCGACGTCGGCACCCGTTCGAGGATGCGGCGCCCCCACTCCCGGTTCTGCGGCAGCGCCGGATCGGTGTCGGGGGTGTTCGTGAACTCCTCCGGCGCAGGGACGGGAGGTGCCTGCCGGTTCTGGGTGCGGTGGGGGACGGGCACCGACTCGTCCAGCGCCGCCACCGACGCCCGGAACCGCTGCTCCTCCCGCTCGAACAGACCCGGGTCGTCGGCGAGGTCGAACACCGCCGACATGAAGTTGTCCTGCCCGGCACCCTCGTCGAGGCGGCGCACGAGATACGAGATGGCGACGTCGAACTCGTCCGGCCGCACCACCGGGGTGTAGAGCAGCAGGCCGCCGACCTCGCGGCGGATCACCTCCGCCTGGCTCTGCGCCATGCCGAGCAGCATCTCGACGTCGATCCCGTGCCGCACCTCCCGGCGACCGGCGAGCACCCACGCGTAGGCGATGTCGAACAGGTTGTGGCCCGCCACCCCGATCCGCACGTTCTCGATCCGCTCCGGGGTGAACGCGTAGTGCAGCAGCCGCTTGTAGTTCGTGTCGGTCTTCTGCTTGCTGTTCCACGTCGCGAGCGGCCAGCCGTGCAGCGCCGCGTCGACCCGTTCCATCGGCAGGTTCGCGCCCTTGACCACCCGCACCTTCACCGCCGCCCCGCCGCGGGCGCGCCGCGCCGCCGCCCACTCCTGGAGGTGCATCATCTTCGCGAGGGCGTCGGGCAGATAGGCCTGCAGCACGATGCCCGCCTCCAGGCCGAGGAACTCGGGACGGTCGAGCAGCCGCGTGAACGCCTCCACCGTCACGTCCAGATCCCGGTACTCCTCCATGTCGAGATTGACGAACTTCGGGGTCGGCGAGGACGCCGCGAGCCGATAGAGGGGAGCGAGCCGGTCGACGATGTCGGCGACGGTCTCGTCGAACGCCCACGGCGAGTGCGGGGCGACCGCCGCCGAGACCTTCAGCGAGACGTAGTCGACGTCGTCGCGGGCGAGCAGCGCGAGGGTGCCCTCGAACCGGCGGGAGGCCTCCTCCTCCCCGAGCACGGCCTCGCCGAGGAGGTTCAGGTTCAACCGGATACCGGGACGCCGCAGGCGCGCGATCGCCCGGCCGAGGGACTCGTCGTCCGCGTCGACCACCAGGTGCCCCACCATCGCCCGCAGTGCGCGTCGCGCGGCGGGCACCACCAGGTGTGGGAAGCGCGGGCCGAGCCGTCCGCCCAGCGCCACCGCGGCCCGCAGGTGCGGAGGCAGGAAATCCGGTATCCCACGCGACAATTCGGACAGTGCACGGGCGGCGGTCGCCGGGTCCTCAGGGCGGATGACCTCGTCGACGAACCGCACGGTGAACTCGAGGCCGTGCGGGTCCTTCAGCACATCGGCGAGATGCCGCGCCGCGCGGTCGGGGGAGACGTGCGCCGACTCCTCCACCCATCGGCGGGCCAGTGCGACGGCATCCTCGGTGATTCGCACGACGCACCTCCCAGGGGTGGGCTTCGATCCTGAAGTCAATCTACCGATCCGGCGCCGGTTTGTGTTTGCACTCCGCAAGCCCGGGAACCCACGGGGCATCATCGACGACGGCGTTGCGCCGGGAGGAGACCATCACGTGAACCGGCACGGAACGTCGTTCGGGTCCTCCCGATTCTCGGAGGGGAGTTCCGGATCGCCCGAACGGGTCGCGCAGAACCCGGTGTTCGAGCGGTTCGCGCGCGCCGGCTACGTCGGCAGCGGCGTCGTCCACCTGCTCATCGGCTATCTCGCCATCCGGGTGGCCTTCGGGCACGGCGACCAGGAGGCCTCGCAGTCCGGCGCGATGGCCGAGCTCGCCGAGCGGCCCGGCGGCACCCTGGTGCTGTGGGTGGCGGTCGTCGTCTTCGTCGCCATGGGCCTGTGGCGGTTCGCCGAGGCGGTGTTCGGCAAGGCGTCCGAACCGGAGGCCGGCGACGGCCCGAATCCGTTCGACCGGTTCAAGGCGTTCAGCGTCGGCGTCGTCTATCTCGCCTTCGCCTACACCGCTTTCGGATTCGCGCGGGGGAGCGGCAGGTCGAGCGGCGAGCAGAACGCGAGCCTGACCGCCCGGTTGCTGCAGTCCGGGGCCGGCAAGTTCGTCCTCGTCGTGGCGGGACTCGTCATCCTGGGTGTCGGGGCCTATCACGTCTACAAGGGCGTGTCCAAGAACTTCGTCGACGACCTGAAGAGCCATCCGAGCACGGCGGTGCAGCGCCTCGGGCTCGTCGGCTACGTCGCGAAGGGCCTGGCGCTCGGGCTCGTCGGGGTGCTCGTGATCGTCGCGGTGTTCCAGGCCGACCCGCAGAAGGCCGCGGGGCTCGACGGCGCCCTGAAGACCCTCGGGGCACAGCCGTTCGGCGCGGTGCTGCTCGTCCTCGCCGGGCTCGGGATCGGGGTGTACGGCCTCTACAGCTTCGTCATGGCCCGCGACGCCCGGATGTGAGCGGAGTTCGGGGGACTTGTGTGCGGTTTCTCCTGATGGAGGCGCGCACAACCTCCCCCTCGTTCAGGGTTTTGCGGTGTCGGGATGGCACCAGGAGTACGACCGGGCGAGTTTCGACGCGACCCGCAAGGCCCTGCTCGAACTCGCCGCCGAACGACATCACCGGAACGAGCGAGCCGGACGGCTCGATCGTTCCGGTTCGGCGACTTCCCGGAGGGCACCCCCAAGCTGCCGGAGTCGAGGCGCGTGGACTGGGCGATCACTCCACGACGGGGAAGATCGAGTCCCCGTCCTCGGGGCTTCCGCTCACCTGACCACGGTCGACGCGGGAGTCCTGCACGATCGTGCCGTCGACCTCCTCGGCCCGCTTGTCGTCGTGTTCTGCTCCGCCCGTCGTGTCGTCGTCCACCATGTGATCGACGAGTTCCTCGGTCAGTTCGTCGTCGGGGGTCGCCGCGACGGGCGTGGGGAGGGGTTCCTCGGGTTCGATGTCGGGTTCCTCCTCGGCGAGGCGTTCGTCGAGCGACTCGCCTTCCTGCTCCTCGCGCTGCGTCGTGCCGAACCTGTCGGCTCCGCTCCAGCCCTCGGGTGGGTCGACGACGTCGTCGCCGTCGTTGTTGCGCACCTCGTCGGGATCGAGGCCCTCGCTGGGACTCAGGGTGTCGCCGGGGCCGTCTTCGATGCTCATGCCGGGGGCATACCCGGCGGGGTTCTGCGAAAACCTTGTGACATACAACCGAACGGTTGTATATTCGGGTGGTGAGCGGAGACGACGAGGACCGGACCGACGCCATGTTCCACGCCCTCGCCGACCGCACACGACGCGACATCCTGCGCCGGGTGCTGGCCGGGGAGCATTCGGTCTCCGCGCTCGCGGCGAACTACGACATGTCCTTCGCCGCGGTCCAGAAGCACGTCGCCGTGCTGGAGAAGGCCGGCCTGCTGACCAAGCGACGACGAGGTCGCGAGCAGCTGGCGAGCGGCGATGTGGAAGCAGTGCGGTCGGTGGCGTCCATGCTCGCCGAGCTGGAACAGATCTGGCGCGGTCGCATCGCGCGCATCGACGACCTCCTCGCAACCGACACCCCACAGAAAGGCTGAGAAATGCCTGTCACCGACGTTCGTCACGATCTCGACAACCGAAGCCTCACCATCGTCGCCGACTTCGCCGCCCCGGTGGAACGCGTCTGGCGGATCTACGCCGACCCGCGGCAGTTGGAGAAGATCTGGGGGCCGCCCACGCATCCGGCCACCGTCGTCGAGCACCGCCTCGAGCCGGGCGGTCGCGTCCTCTACTACATGACCGGTCCGGAGGGGGAGAAGTATCCGGGCTACTGGGAGGTCGAGGCCGTCGACGAGCCCAAGAGCTTCACCTTCCTCGACCGCTTCGCCGACGAGGAGTTCAACCCGAAGGTGGAGATGCCGGCCGCGCGCTGCGTCTACTCCTTCGCCGAACACGAGGGCGGGACGCGGGCGACCTACGTGAGCACCTACGAGACCGTCGAGGCCCTGCAGCAGGTGCTGGACATGGGCGTGATCGAGGGTGCCTCGCTGGCGATGGGCCAGATCGACGAGTTGCTCGCCGCCTGAGTCGGATACGGGCCTACGGCCCCGACACGAGGACCCCGGGAACGGGGTCCTCGTGCCCTATCCGGGGGTGTGGTGTGCATAGCTAAGCTTATGTGTGTTTGATCACACGCTCCGGATCAGCACCCCTGTGAGCTGCGGCGATGCGCCGTTATAGGGCTTCCTTATCGAATTTCTAGAAATAATCGATTGGCACAATCAATCGATCCTCGTTAACGTCGAACGCGTCAACCCCATCGAGTACGAGTGAGGTTCTACATGTCGCTGATCAACAAGAAGATCAAGCCGTTCAAGGCCGAGGCTTTCAAGGACGGCGCCTTCGTGACCGTGTCCGACGAGGACATCAAGGGCAAGTGGGCGATCTTCTTCTTCTACCCCGCCGACTTCACGTTCGTCTGCCCCACCGAGCTCGGTGACCTCGCGGACCACTACGAGGAGCTGCAGAAGCTGGGCGTCGAGGTCTTCTCCGTCTCGACCGACACCCACTTCACCCACAAGGCGTGGCACTCGTCGTCCGAGACCATCGGCAAGATCAAGTACGCGATGATCGGCGATCCCACCCTGCAGATCAGCACCAACTTCGAGGTCCTCCGCGAGGAGCAGGGTCTCGCCGACCGCGGCACCTTCCTCGTCGACCCCGACGGTGTCATCCAGTTCACCGAGGTCACCGCCGAGGGCATCGGCCGCAACGCCGCTGAGCTCGTCCGCAAGGTCAAGGCCGCGCAGTACGTCCGCAGCCACCCGGGCGAGGTCTGCCCGGCCAAGTGGGAAGAGGGCGACGCCACCCTCGCTCCGTCCCTGGATCTCGTCGGCAAGATCTGATTCGGCGGAATCGTTTCCGGTGGCGCGGGAGCTCTCCCGCGCCACCGGCCCCGTCCGGGTCGCGTTCGGCTCGAGCCGAGAGGTTCGCCGACTCCCACATCCCTTCAGGTCGCAAGTTCTTCCACCTCTGGAGTTGATCCTCATGCTCGATGCACCTCTCGCTGCCCAGCTCGAGTCGCTTCTCGGGAAGGTCACCTCGCCGATCGAGCTGGTGTCCTCCCTCGACGACAGCCCGAAGTCCGCGGAACTCGCCCAGCTTCTCGACCAGATCGCCGGTATGTCCGCCCTGGTCACCCACGTGCGCGACGGTGAAGCCACCCGTCGCCCCTCCTTCCTCATTCGCCGGACCGGCACCGACATCGCCGTCGAGTTCGCAGGCATCCCGCTCGGCCACGAGTTCACCTCCCTCGTCCTCGCCCTGCTGCAGGTCGGTGGCCACCCCTCCAAGGAAGCCGCCGAGCTGCTCGACCAGGTTCGCAACCTCGAGGGCGACTACCACTTCGAGACCTACTTCTCGCTGTCGTGCCAGAACTGCCCGGACGTCGTCCAGGCCCTGAACGTGATGTGCACGGTCAATCCGCGCATCAAGCACACCGCCATCGAGGGCTCCCTCTTCCAGGACGAGGTCGACGCCCGCCAGGTCATGGCCGTGCCCACGGTCTTCCTCAACGGTGAGCTGTTCGGCTCCGGTCGCATGAACCTCGAGCAGATCGTCGCGAAGCTCGACTCGGGCTCCGCCGAGCGCACCGCCGCCGCGATCTCCGAGAAGGACCCCTTCGACGTCCTCGTCGTCGGTGGCGGCCCCGCCGGCGCGACCGCCGCGATCTACGCCGCCCGCAAGGGAATCCGAACCGGTGTCGTCGCCGAGCGCTTCGGCGGCCAGGTGCTCGACACCATGGGCATCGAGAACTTCTCGTCGGTCCCCTACACCGAGGGCCCGAAGTTCGCCGCCGCGCTCGAGAACCACACCCGTCAGTACGACGTGGACATCATGAACACCCAGAAGGCCGCGAAGCTCACCCCGGCCCCCACAGAGGGCGGCCTCGTCGAGGTCGAGCTGGAGAGCGGCGCGCGGCTGCTGTCCCGCACCGTCGTGCTCGCCACCGGTGCCCGCTGGCGCTCGATGAACGTCCCCGGTGAGCAGGAGTACCGCAACAAGGGCGTCACCTACTGCCCGCACTGCGACGGCCCGCTGTTCAAGGGCAAGCGCGTCGCCGTGATCGGTGGCGGCAACTCCGGTGTCGAGGCGGCCATCGACCTCGCCGGCGTCGTCGCCCACGTGACCCTCATCGAGTTCGACTCGGTGCTGCGCGCCGACGAGGTCCTGCAGAGCAAGCTCCGCAGCCTGCCGAACGTCGACATCATCGTCAGCGCCCTCACCACCGAGGTCCTCGGCGACGGCTCGAAGGTCACCGGCCTGACCTACACCGACCGCACCACCGACGAGTCGCGCAAGCTCGACCTCGACGGTGTGTTCGTCCAGATCGGCCTGCTGCCGAACACCGACTGGCTGAAGGGCACGGTCGAGCTCAGCCCGCGCGGCGAGATCGTCGTCGACGACCACGGCCGCACCTCGGTGCCGGGCGTCTTCGCCGCCGGCGACTGCACGACTGTCCCGTACAAGCAGATCATCGTCTCCGCAGGTGCCGGCGCGACCGCCGCGCTCGGTGCCTTCGACCACCTGATCCGCACGGGCACCCCGGCCGAGGCCGCCGCCGCGACCGTCTGATCGTCACTGCAGCCCACGTGGCCGTCACCCCTCCCGGTGGCGGCCACGCTGCGTTCGGGGAGGATACGACCGGAAATCCGGCGGCGGAAAACAGACGAAACCTCCCCCGCGTTTCACCCTCCGCTGCCGTTGACGCCCTTTCGTGCCGGGCGTTCACTGAAATGCACACGTGTGTCCCCATCCGCGACGGCGCCCCGGGAGGACCCATGCGCAGCACACGGACATCCGCACGACGGCACAGATCCAGGACCCTCACGATGGTGGCACTCATGGGGCTGCTCGCCCTGTGGACCGTCCCCACGGCGTCGGCGGATCCCGTCGTCACCGGCTTCTCGTTCCCCTTCTCCGGCGCCCCCGCCTACGAACATCTGGCGCCGACGCAGCTCTCCGATCCGTCCCAGCTGCACGCGCCGATCGGGCAGCAGCGGGCCGAGGAGATCGCCCGGCAGATCGGGCTGAGCCCGGCGGACGCGCTGTCCGAGCAGCAGGCCCGTGATTTCACCACCGGTGGGGGAGTGGGCGGTGACGCGGAGGCCGCCGCCATCATCCAGGCCTCCATCGACATCCTCGTCAACACGACCGGCCACCCCCTGTACTCCGAGGTGAACGGTGTCTCCACCCCGTCGGTGCTGGGCAGCTACGGCCTCTACGTGACGCCCGACGGCATGCTGCAGAGCCCCGCCAACATGTCGGCGCCGACGCGGCAGGTGAACACCCTCATCGCGCCCGGCGGATACGTCGACACCTGGCTGCGGAACAACGACGCGACGGACACCCTGGTGGCGCTGTACCGGTCGGCGTACCCGATCGAGGCGGCCTACGGGTTCGCGGCGCAACAGATGTCCGGCACCGCGCAGCTGATCACCAACACGAAGGGTGGGGTGAACTCGACCGTCGGCATGTCGATGGGCCCGCCGTTGTGGATCGTGAACTTCGCACTCATCTACGCCGTGAGCCCCACCCTCGCCGCGGCGATGCCGGCCTACTGGGCCCCCATTCCGCCCGAGGTCGCTGCCGCGATCGAGGCGAGCCCCACCGGCCAGGTGCCCTACGCCGACTACGCGTCGTATCTCGAGTGAACTTCAGGGAGGGTGTGTCCGGAAATCTCGCGAAAACCGGACACACCCTCCCCGAAGTTTCGGTGAGACGACGAAGGCCCCGACCAGGTGGGTCGGGGCCTTCGGGGCTGAGCCGATGACGGGAATCGAACCCGCGTTCTCAGCTTGGGAAGCTGATGTTCTACCATTGAACTACATCGGCACGCTGGGCTTTTGCCGATTCTCACCGGCTCCGGCCCAAGCTTCGGAGCAAACTGTAGCAGACTCTCCGCGCAGATCACGGACCCCCTACACGAGGGGGCGTCCCGTCCGGATCCGCCACCGCATGTCGGCCAGCAGCAGACGGTAGGGGAGTTCCCGCACCGGCACCGGCAGCCGCTTGTTCACTGCGCCGAGGGTCCGCATGACGCGGTCGAAGCGACGCTGGTCGCGGGGCGTCCACTTCAGCCGCATCTGCTCGCGGAACAGCGGCGGCAGGAAGCCGGCGGTGAAGAACAGGTTGAGCGGGCCGAACAGCGTCGGGACGGGTTCGGGCAGGAACTCGATGCGGGCGATCGACAGCAGGTGCTCGCGGATCCGGTCGTCGATCTTCACCTTGTGCAGATTGTCGTTCCAGTACTGCTCGAACGTGGCGCGGTCCTTCGGCCACATCTCGGGTCGCACCTGCAGCGTGGTGCCGAAGGTGGCGCCGTTCCGATAGAAGTACTCGATCGCGTGGTCGGGGATCGGCCCGTACAGGGCGCGGTGCACGTCCTCGAAGCCGCGATAGATGCACGCCGCGACCCACAGCTGGAGCTCGGGATCCATCGCGTTGTACTCGACCGGGCTGGATTCGGTGGAACGCACCTGCGCGTGGGCCTTGTTCACGCCCCGACGGAACAGGCGCTTCTCGTCGTCGGTGCCGCGCGCGGCGACGGCGAGGTAGGTGAGTGTGGTGCGGGTGCGCTTGATCGGATGGTCGTACAGGCGACCCGACTCCACGCGGCTCTCGTAGACGCCGTACCCGACACCGGGCCACGACAGTTGCATGATGATGTTCGCTGCGCCGGCGGCCAGGCCGAGTCCGTCCATCGTGTCGTCGAGTCCGACGGGCTTGTCGACGGTCGTCGTCATCGAAGTTCCCTCCCGTGATCCAAGTGGAAACGAATGTACTCAGATCCGGTTGGGGCGTAAAGCCCGAACGCTGCAAAGATAGGGACATGGCATCAGGACGGCTCTACGGTGGACGCGCGGGTGAGGAACGACAGGCCGATCGTCGCGCACAGCTGATCGAGGCCGGTCTCGACCTGCTCGGGGCCGCCGATGGGGAGTCGACGCTGTCGGTCCGCGGCGTCTGCAAGCGCGCGGGCCTGGCGTCGCGGTACTTCTACGAGAGCTTCGCAGACCGCGACGAACTCACCGGTGCCGTCTACGACCACGTCGTCCAGCGCATCGCGGAGAGCACCCTCGCCGCGGTGACGACCGCACCGAAGGACGACCGGGCGATCGTGCGGGCGTGCGTGGAGAACATCGTCAAGGAGATCGACGAGGATCCGCGCCTGGGCCGCATGCTCTTCTCCGTCAGCCAGGCCAACCCGCAGCTCGCGAAGCGGCGCCTCGAGTCGACCCGCATGTTCGCCGGTCTCGTCACCGCGCAGGCCGAGAACATCTACGCACTCGAGCACAGCCCGCGGCTCGACATGGCCGCCCACTACGTCGTCGGCGGGCTCGCGCAGGCGCTCACGGCGTGGCTCGACGGCACCGTCCCGCTGACCCACGACGAGGTCGTCGAGGAGTGCACCGAACTGCTGCTGACCCTGTCGCTGCAGTTGCGGCGCTACTCGGCCACATAGGACCGGACGATCGCACGGTTGTTAACCTCTATCCGTGCTGCTCTCCGATCGTGACATCCGCGCCCAGATCGCTGCCGGGCATATGGGCATCGACCCGTTCGATCCGGAGCTCGTGCAGCCGTCGAGCGTGGACGTCCGGCTCGACAGCCTGTTCCGCGTCTTCAACAACACCCGCTACACGCACATCGACCCGGCTCAGCAGCAGGACGAACTGACCTCGCTGGTGCAGGTGCCGGAGGGCGAGCCGTTCGTGCTGCACCCCGGCGAGTTCGTGCTCGGGTCGACGATGGAACGCTGCACCCTGCCCGCCGACCTCGCCGGTCGCCTCGAGGGCAAGTCGTCGCTCGGTCGGCTCGGCCTCCTGACGCACTCCACCGCGGGGTTCATCGATCCGGGTTTCGACGGGCACATCACCCTCGAGTTGTCGAACGTCGCGAACCTGCCGATCACCCTGTGGCCGGGGATGAAGATCGGTCAGCTGTGCCTGTTCCGGCTGACCAGCCCGGCCGAGCATCCCTACGGCAGTGCGCAGGTGGGCTCGAAGTACCAGGGGCAGCGCGGTCCGACGCCGTCGAAGGCGTATCTGAACTTCGTGCACCGGCATCCTGACGCTCGCCCCAGCTGAGCCCGCTCCGAGTTGTGATCGTTCCCGGTCGCGCTGAGATCGCAACCTTGTTGTGATCTGCGGGGTTTGGCGAACGCCCGGCGTTCGCGCACACTGTCAGTCATGTGGGTGTGGATCGTTTCGGGTCTGGCGTTGTGGCTGGCTCTGTCCGCTCTCGCCGCCGTCGTCCTCGGGCGCTTCCTCTTCGTTGCGGAGACGGAGGAGGAGCTGGTCGAGGCCCAGCGGGCGCAGCGCGACTCCGCGGTCCCTCCGCTCGTGTCCTGAGATTCCCCTGGAAATGCCGGACAAATGCCGCAGAACGGTACTCGCGAGTAACAAAAATAAACGTCTAAACTTGTGTCGGGTCGTCCTCCTACCCCCTGCGAGGACGATCCGCACGGACCGGTTACCCCCCATCGTCGGTCCGTGCAGAAGCCCCGGCCTGTCCCCCACCACGATTGCCGGGGCTTCATCAACTTTCCCGGCCGGTGCGCCCACAGCAGGCCCGATATCCTTCCTGCCATGACGGAACGGGCACCGAGGGTCGCGATCACCTACTGCACACAGTGCAAGTGGCTGCTGCGTGCGGGCTGGATGGCGCAGGAACTGCTGAACACCTTCGGAACCGATCTCGGCGAGGTCGCCCTGGTGCCCGGCACCGGCGGGGTCTTCCGGGTCGTCGTGGACGACACGACCGTATGGGACCGCAAGGAGGACAAGGGCTTCCCTGACATCGCCACGCTCAAGCAGCGGGTCCGCGACATCGTCGACCCGACCCGCGATCTCGGGCACGTCGACCGCAGCGCGTCCGGACACTGAGCCGCTCCCTCGTCACGGCAGGTCGCTGAAGTAACGTCTCCGGGGGCGTTCCGCTGTCGATCACGCGGGGCGCCGTCATCGCATCAAGGGGAGGAAATTCGATGGAATCCGTGGGGAAGAAGGCCGCCCTCGTGGCGTCCGGAGCCGCACTGCTGGCGCTCGCCGTGCCGGGCACCTCGGCGGCGGCCGGTCCGAGCGTGTCGGCCGAGGCCCGCGACGGCGGCATCGTCGTGGACTT
This sequence comes from Rhodococcus sp. Z13, assembly GCF_025837095.1. Classification (NCBI taxonomy): domain Bacteria; kingdom Bacillati; phylum Actinomycetota; class Actinomycetes; order Mycobacteriales; family Nocardiaceae; genus Rhodococcus; species Rhodococcus sacchari. The sequence goes on along the minus strand of NZ_CP107551.1, from coordinate 3,928,236 downwards.
CGACCTGTTGCAGGCCGACGTGAACCTCGGCGTCACCTGCGTCACCTACGTCCTGAAGCAGGGGGTCGCCGACACGGCCGAACCGTCGGGCCGCATCGACGGTCAGCCCGCCGGTTCGACGTTCTCGGTGCGCAACACCAGCACGTCGAAGGCGGTCTACGTCGTGAACGGCGGGCCGGCCGCCGTCGGACCCGAGGCGATCACCGCCG